>JANLSK010000078.1:0-123046 GCA_031362415.1 Actinomycetes bacterium
GACCGTCGGCCGCGCCGCCAGCCAGAGCGCCCCGGCGACCAGCAGCGCGGCACCGAGTGCGGCACCCGTCCCGTAGCCGCTCGCCAGGCCCACGAGGACCGCGCCGATGACGGCCCCGCAGCCGACGAGCCACGCCGGAAGACGCTCGCGCTCGTCGTCGAGCTCTCCGAGTTCGACGACCGCCGGGCCGGGCAAGTCCAGGCTCATGCGGCTTCGGGGTCGGGCCAGGCCGCCGGGTCGTTACGGGCCGCCGTGGCGAGCCCCGACGACCGCGACGGAACCCCGGGAGCGCCGGCCATCCGCGGGTTCATTCGGTCACACGGATGACGTCGGGCTCGCCGGCCCGCTCGTGCATCAGCCGGGTCCGGCCCCGCAGCAAGGAGAGGGGCGGCACGAGGCGACGGCGGAGGCGACTCGGCGGTGCCAGCACGGTCCAACCAACCTCGACACCGAGCTGGCGCAAGGTGCGCACCGACCGGGTGACATGCGCCGTACGGGTTCCCGTGGGCACCACGAGCACCAGGAACGTGGATTCGAGGGCCGCGGCCTCGCCGTTCTCGCCACCGGTGACGGTTCCGGCCGCGATGAGCTCGACATCGAGGGGTTCGCGAGCCGACGACCGCGAGCGTGACGACTTGGGCTTGGCGTCCTGGGGCTCCACCTGCACCACCCGCGACGAGAACGGGCTGCCGAGCGCGGGGAAGATCTCGGGGTAGGCCGAGGCCAGCCAGTCGGCGACCCAGGCCGTCGAGCTCATCTGCCCCGGAGGCGACGCCACCAGGCCCACCTTGGCCAAGGTGCCGGTGAAGCCCACCACCCATCGCCGCAACAGTGCCGGCGCCGGGCCGGTAACGGAGGCGTCGGAGACAGGGGCGGGAACGAGACCGATGAGTTGCTCGGCGCTGTCGACCCGGGCGTCGTTGCGTTCCCAGATGACAGCGAGGATCAGCCCGAGGAACAGCCCGATGATGAGCGAGTTGATCGGGGTGAAGAGCTTGCCCCCCGATTCGGTGGGCGTCGGGTCGAGCTCCACCTGCACCACCGAGCCGGCGGGGATCGGCGCTGTCGCATAGCCGTTCTGGGCCGTGATCACCTCGACGGCCAGGGCCACGGCTTCCAGGGCGGTCTCGGGGTTGGATGCGGTGTACGTGAGCTTCAGCGCCGAGGAGTCGCCCTTGGTGGCGATGCCGAGGTTGTCCTCGACCGTCGACTCGGTGACGTTGATGTTGGCGGCCACGTGCCGGCGGATCACCTGGTCGCGCTCGATGACGGTCACGTACGAGAGCGCCAGCCTGGTGGCCTCGAAGGCCTGCCCCGGCCCTTCGTCCGATGCGCCGGACTGCACGAGGAGGGTGGCCTCAGCGGTGTAGTCGACGACATCGTTGTCGGCCTGGAGCGTGGCCATCCCGAAGGCCAGAAGACCCGTCAGCGCGATCACCCAGGCCCGCCGACGCAGGAACGGTTGCCGACGCAGGAACGACCGCCGGCGGAAGGCCGAGATGGGCTCGGGGGCGTGGATCACCTGACGGAGGTCGTCGAGCTGATCGCTCCAACGCTGCTCCTGAAGGCGCCGGGCCTCGCGCAGCAGCATCAGCTGCGAGTCGTACTCGTCGAGCGTGTCGGCGACCGCCTCGGCGATCGAGTCGGCGGTGTTGCGAACCGGCACCGCGAGCGGGAAGGTCTCGCGCAGCGCCGGCCAGTCGGTGACGAGCAGCGGCCGGTTGGCGTACACAGCCTCGTAGGCCGCCCGCATCACCGAGGTGGGCTAGCTCGTGAGCGCCAGCACCATGTCGGCATCGGCCAGCGCCCGCACGTAGTCGTCGCCCCGGAGGTACCCGACGAACACCACGTTCTCGGGGGCCTGCTCACGGATCTTGGACGGGCAGCGTCGCTGATCGCCCGTGACCACGAACTCGACATCGGGCAACGAGCGCGCCGCTTCGAGGACCTCGATCAGGGGCTCGTCGGGGGCGAACACCGTGACGTACAGCACCCGCCCGCGCCCCGGGCGCTCGGTGGGCGCGTCGACGTCGAAGCGGGGAGGCGGCTCGTGCACGACAATTCCCCGGCCACCCCAGGCATTCACGAGCTGCACCCAGTCGCGCGTCGTGACCATGACACCCGAGGAGTGCCGCACGGCCCAGCGGTGCATCCACTGGAGACGCGCCGACACCCGATCGCCTTGGGCCCCGAATCCGCCCGGATGGCTGTCGAGGATGACCCGGCACCGCGAGAATCGGCCGTAGAAGCACACCACGGCGGCCGCGACGACCGGCGGGTTCTGCACGAGCACCACGTCGGGGCGCCGCCGGATGAGGAAGAACAACGTCTGGAAGGCCTGGAACAGATACCGGAACGGAACGAGCGGCTTGATCGTGCGATGGCCCGGGAGGATCTTCGCTTCGGCGCCCAGAGCCTGCGCGATCTCGTGGGTTCGCGCCGGGCGCCCCGTCCACGCGACGAAGATCACGTCGCGCCCGTCGACGCTGGGCCGAGCCGTATTCCTCGACGATGGTGACTTCGCAGTCGGCACCGGTCTGGCCTCCGTTGGGTGGGGATGATGTGCACCGTTGGACGAGCGCGCACCATCGGCAGCAGTCGCTGCATCGAGTATGACAGGGCCGTTTCGGCGCTCGGCAGCGGTCGACGCAACTTCGGCCCAATTGGTGGCGTTGGCGGTCACGGCGGAGACGAAGGGGTCGGAGGCGACGGTCACCATGGGGGCGGAGCCGTTGATGGCGATGAGCTCCCGCTCAGCAACATCTGCGGTGTCCCTGGAATCAGCGCCGTCGTCGGTGCCGTCATCAGCGACGTCATCATCGACGTCGTCGGTGCCGGCACGGGTCCGCGAGGCGAGCACCGTGCGGACATACCCCACCAACTCCCCCCGGGTACGGGGCCACAGGAGCATCACCATGAGCGGTACGAGCAGCACCGGTCGCCACATCACGGGCAGCGCCGTGATCCCGATGAGCGGGAGGAACGCGCCGTACCACGGCAGGACCCGCCGGTACGAGAAATCGAGCTCACGGCGGAGCGCGCCATCGAGCACCACGATGGAGATCAGCCCGGCGATCTCACCCACCCCGTAGCCCGTCACCCCGTTGCGCTCGACGGCCAACGCCGCGAACCCGGCGCAGAAGGCGGCCCGCACGAGGTTGGCCCGCAGCACCGCACCCGTGCGCCCGAGGGAGTACAGGGCGTTGACGAGCATCGACGTGACGCCCGTCGACAGCGTCGCCACCGCCACGAGAGGGAAGATCTCGGCCGCGTCCGGGTACTCGTCGCCCCACACGAAGGGGATGACCTCGCCCACGGCGAAGCAGGCCACGGCCAGGATCGGCCCCACGATCAGCACCTGCAACGCCATGCCTTCTTCGATGCCGCGCCGGAACCGGGTCATGTCGTGGCGCACCCGATTCAGCGCCGCGAGCGACAGGCGCCAGGTGGCCCGGAACACGAAGCCCATCGACTCGAGCAGGCGCAGTACGAGGAACACGTTGCCCACCGCAGCGCTGCCGGCCAGGGCCCCCACCACCAGGGGGTTGACGAGATCCTTGGACCGGTCGGCCGCCACGGCCAGGCTGAAGCCGCGCCCGAATTTCCGGTAGTGTGCGATCTCCTCGCGATCCCAGCTCCAGCGCGGCCGGATGCGGGCGACCCGGTACGAGCTCACGAACAGCCATGTCTGCCAGGCGAAGACGCCGATGACCGGGCCCCACACGCCCATGCCGACCAACACCAGCACGACCGAGACCGAGTAGAGGATGGCGTCGCCGGTGAGCTCGAGGAAGGCCATCGACCGGAAGCCGAAGTTGCGCTCGATCTGACCCTGAGCCGGGGCCCACATGATGTTGATGGGCAGCGAGAGCAAGAGCACCGCGAACACGGCGACGGCATGGCCACCCACCCCGATGCCCAGCGCCACTCCGGCGCCCACCAGACCCATGGCGACGGCGATGGCGCCATTGACCGCCACGAGCGAGAACGCGGCGTCGATGGCTCGTTGATCGGGCTCGTCCTGGCGGCGGATGATCGAGACCTCGACGCCCATCTGGGCCACGAGCGACAGAACGAAGATGATGGCTTGGGAGCCGGCCAGGATGCCGAACTCCGCAGCACCGATGACGCGCGTGAAGATCACCGCTCCGCCGATGCGGATCAGCATGCCGAAGGCCTCGCGCACCGTCAGGTACGCGCCGCCCCGAAGGCTCTGGTTGCGCAACTCCATCAGGCAGCCACTCTCATGTGACGCTCAGCGACGCCGTGACGATCGCTTCGGGGAGCGTCGCCAGGCACGTCGCCGACCTCGATCCCCGGGGCCCGAGGTTCGACTGACGCCGCGTGAGTGTAGTGTGATCCCTTCCCAGGGATACCACTACTAGCGGGCATTCAGGCACTCTCCGCGGTTGTCGTCCCCCTGGACCCCTGGATCCGTGGCGACCACCGGGAGGAGCGCGATGTCGACGGGCACGGGAACCGATGGTTGCACCTCTGTCGTCGACCAGATGCTCGAGATCTGGCGTGAGGTACTCGAGCTGAGCTCGGTCGACCTCGACGTCAGTTTCTTCGACCTCGGGGGGACCTCGATGCAGGCCGCCCGGGTCTTCACTCGAATCACCGAAACCTTCGGCGTCCAGCTCGGGCTGGCGGCACTGCTGCAGGCGCCCACCCCGAGCGAGCTCGCCGTGTTCCTCCAGGCCGAGCTCGACAACGCACCGGCTGACGGGACCCCTCAGGTCGGCGCTGACCGCTGGGCGACCCTGATACCCGTCAGCCCGGGAGGCGAGCGCCGACCGTTCTTCTGCGTGCACGGGCGAGGCGGCAACGTCCTCACGTTCCAGCGCCTGGCGCGACATCTCGACGACCGCCCGTTCTACGGGCTCCAGGCCCAAGGGCTGCTTCCAAACACGGTCCCCGACCCGACGATCGAGACGATGGCGGCCCGGTACTGCCGAGCGATCCGAGCGGTGCAACCCACCGGGCCCTATCTGCTCGGAGGTTTCTCGGGCGGAGGCGTCGTCGCGCTCGAGATGGCCCGGAGCTTCCAGACGACCGGCGACACCGTCGACCTCGTCGTGTTGCTCGACACCTTCTGCCCCGTGGTCAACGAGCGTCCCCGGAGCGAGCAGCTCCGAACCCTCCGGCAGAATCTGCGGAGCCGGGGTATGGGATACGCGGCCCGGTACGCCAGCGACATGGTCACGTCCCGGCTCGATGCCTTTCGGCGACAGGGCGGTGTCGAGCCCGCAGGCGGGATCGACCTCACCGAGCCGTTCCTCGCCGCGCTCGATCGTTTCGAGGTCACGCGCTACGACGTCTCCGCCGTGCTGTTCAAGGCTGAGCGGCTCGGAGCCACCTTCCCGGCCGACAACGGATGGACACCGTTCATCGGCGGCACCCTCGAGGTGATCGAGGCGCCCGGCGACCACAACTCCATGTTCGCCGAGGCCAACGTGGGCACGCTCGCCAGCCAGCTCGAGGCGGCACTCCAGCGCGCCGAGCGCCGCGCCGCGTAGCGCGCAGCGGGAGTAGCGGTCCGTCCCAGCAACCCGCCCACTCGGAGACGTCTTGCGGGAAAGGGAATCGGGTCGCTACGGTCCGATCACGAGTGCCTTCAGTCGGGTGGGGACCCGGCCGCTCGAACACATGGGGGATTGCCTGTGAAACTCTGGCGGAGATTGATCATTCCGGTTGCGCTCCTCTCCATCGTCGCTGCCGCGTGTGGCGACGATGACGACGACGCACCGGCTGCGGACGCCACCACGACTGCCCCGGCAGGCGAGGAGACCACGACCACTGCGGCGCCTGTGGCAACCACGGCCGCGACCACAGCGACGAGCGAGGCGGCGACCACGACCGCACCGCCCGAGCTCGTGCTCGACGAGCCGGTGTCGATCATCGGCCTCTACGAAGACACCGGTGAGAGCCCGGCAGCCCAGCCCTACTTCGCCGCTGGCGCGCAGATGGCCATCGACGAGATCAACGAAGCCGGGGGAATCGGCGGCCAGGAGGTCAGCTACGAGCGCATCGCAGCCGGGCTCGCGGCCGACGCCGCGGTCCAGTCGACACTCCAGGCCATCGACGCGGCTCCGACGGTGATCATCGGTCTGCCGTCGTCGGGTCAGGTCATCGCAGCGGCACCCGAGATCGCCAAGGCAGAGATCCCGTCGATCCTGTTCTCGGCGGCTCCGCAGGCCTTCCTCGACTACGAGGGTGAGGGTGGCGTCGGCAACGAGTGGGTCTTCATCTACCGGCCCCGCAACACGGCGATCGCCGCGCAGCAGGTTGCCTTCATCAATGAGGAGTTCGCACCGAGCAAGGTTGCGCTGCTCTGTGTGAACAACCCGTTCGGCACGGCGAGCTGTGACGTCATGGAAGCCGAGCTCGACGCGCTCGGCATCGAGGTCACGACTCGCGAGACCAACGAGTTCGACGCCACCGACATGACCACCCAGGTGTTGGCGATCCAAAACGGTGACCCCGACCTCATCCTCGACGTGAACTTCCCGAACCCGATCACCGTGTTCGGCAACCAGCTCATCGAGAACGGCGTCACCATCCCGCACGTCGACGGGGCCAGTGCCGGCTTCGCGTTCCTCTCGGGGAACCTCACCGACGAGGCTCGCGACCTCCTGTACGGCGTCGAGGACTGCCTCCCGACGTTGCAGAACGAGGAGTGGGCGGCCAAGTACGAGGACGAGTTCGGCGCTCCCCCGAACTACGCGGCGGCCGAGACCTACGACGCCATCTACATCATCAAGGCCGCCATCGAGAAGGCAGGCAGCACCGACCCCGCAGCCGTCCGTGACGCCCTGGCCGAGACCAGCCACGAGGGGATCTGCACCACGTACGAGACCGACGAGGGCAACGGCCTGCACCACGCGGCCGTCGTCGTCAACTACGAGGGCGGCACGATCAACATCATCAAGGAGCTCAGCTTCTGAGCACGTAGTCGCTTCACCCGGAGGGGACGGCTCACGGCGAGACGTCCCCTCCGGCATCGACGGCTGAGCTTCATGAACGGGGGACCATGGAGACCGTCGTGACCGCGGCGCTCGGCAGCGCCGTCAGCACGATCGCCGCGGTGTGCGAGTTCACGGGAGGCAAGCGAACCTTCATCTCGCTGCTGTTCAGTGGACTCTCGATCGGTTCGATCGCCGCGCTGGCCGCTCTGGGCTTCCTGCTCATGCAGAAGGCCACCGGCGTGATCAGCTTCGCCCAGGGCGACATGATCACCCTCGGCGCCTACATCGCCATCTGGTGGATGCGCGACCAGGATGTGTATTGGCTCCTGGCCTATCCGCTGACGCTCGTGATGATGTTCGTCATCGGGATCGGGCTCGAGCGCGTCGCCTACGCCCCGCTGAAGGGACGCTCGATCCACGTCGTGGTGATCGCCACCCTTGGCGCCGCCCTGGTGATCAGGGCCATCATCGCCTTGTGGCAAGACACCACACCGACGTCGCTGTACTCACCGCTCAAGGGCCGCGATCCGGTCAAGATCGGCGGCGCCGCCATCCCCCCGGTGAAGATCGCCGTCTTCGTCGTCACCCTGATCGTCGTGTTCATCATGATCATGGTGTTCAACAAGACCCAGTTCGGCCGCCAGGTCCGAGCCATCGCATCCGACCGCCCGACCGCCCGACTCCACGGCGTGGCCGCCACCAAGATGTCGATGATCGCGTTCGGGCTGTCGACCGCGCTCGCCGGTCTGGCCGGCATTCTCATCGGCCCCACGCAGAGCGTCGATCTCACGCTGGGGTTCGGCGCCATGTTGGCCGGATTCTCGGCGGCCATCCTGGGCGGCTTCGGGAGCCTCGGAGGCGTGGTCATCGGCGGGTTCATGATCGGCTTGTCCGAGCAGATCGTGGGCGGCTACTGCCTGCGTGAGTACAAATCTGCGTTCCCGTACATCTTGATGCTCATCGTGATCGCGGTCAGACCGCAGGGCCTGTTCTCCCGAGGAGCCGCGCATGGCCGCCTCTGACAGCACAACTGGTCGGGGCCGCCCCGTCGGGACCCTGAAACGTCCCCCAGTCTTTCGGGGTCAGCCGTACTCGGCGATCGTCGCCTTCCTCGTGGCGCTCGTGGTGTTTCGTCTCGTGTGGGTCGACGGCCTGGCCAACGAGAAACAGGCCAACACCTGGCTCCTGTACTCGGTGCTGGTCATCGGGTTCTACTTCGTGTTCGGCGTGTCGGGGCAGTTCGCGTTCTCCCAAGCAGCCTTCGCCGGGCTGGGGGCGTACACCTCGCAGTGGGCGTCCAAGAACCACTCGTTCTGGCTGGGGCTTGCTGCGGCGTTGGCCTCGAGCGCGGTCATCTCCATGTTGTTCGCGTTGCTCGTCAAGCGCGCCGCGCACTTCTACTTCGCCATCGCCACCCTGGGCGTGAGCGAGATCCTCATCCTGGTGTTCGAGAAGTGGAAGAGCCTCAACGGCGGTCTGGGCGGCGAGGTCACGAACATCCGAGACATCAGCATCTTCGGGCGCGCCCTCGACTCCTACGGCGAGCAGTTCGCGTTCCTGCTCGTGCTGCTGGGGATCGTCATGACCCTCGGCGCTTGGCTCGAACGATCCCCGTTCGTACGCGAGAACATCGCCAACCGCGATCACGAGGTCGTCTCGAAGACCCTGGGCATCCCGTCGCTGCAGCTGCGCGTCACGTCGTTCGTGCTCGGCTCGGTGCTGGCCGGGCTCACCGGAGCGTGCTGGGGCGCCCTCAACGGCTTCATCGAGACCCTCACCTGGGGCGTCGAGCTGGGCCTCGGCGTCTTCTTGATGCTCATCCTGGGCGGGATCGGCTCGCGCTGGGGCGCCATCGTCGGTGCCTGGTTCTACACGTACATCGTCGACTTCCTCGACAAGGCCGAGAAGGAGTTCCCGTCGCTCATCGGTGGCCGCCAGATCGTCTACGGCGGGGTGCTCGTGATCGTGATGATCGCTCTGCCCGACGGGATCGTCGGGATCTGGGGGCGCATCCGGAGACCGAAGGCGGGAGCGGCGCGGCAGGCTTCAACCCCCAACTGGCTGGTGACGCTGCTGGGCTTGAAGCGCGCGTCTCGTCCCGAGCCGCTCGCAGCTGCCGAGACGGAAGCGAGCGACGACACGCTCACCGATCCGACGTCGGCGGGGACGGCACCGTCGGCACCGTCGGCGGCCGATCCGACGTCGGCACGTGCGAGCACCGCCGGCGACGGACCCGCTCTCGTTGCCGACACCATCGCCGTGAGCTTCGGCGGCGTCAAGGCCGTGGCCGGGGTGTCGCTCACGTTGCATCAGAACGAGATCCTGGGCCTCATCGGCCCCAACGGCTCGGGAAAATCGACGTTCCTCAACGCCGTCAACGGTGTCGTGCCGGCAACGGGCTCGCTCAGCATCAACGGCCAGCCGGTGCGTCTCGGCAACAGTGCCGGGGTGCGAAAGGCCGGGCTCCTCCGTACCTACCAGACCCCGCAAACGTTCCTCCACCTGAGCTGCATCGAGAACGTGCTCCTGTCGACGGCCGACCGCCGCTACACGGGAATCGCCGCAGCCTGGTTCCTCCGTCCGCTCATGCTCAAGCACGAGAAGGCCCGATGGGCTCGGGCCGAGGCCGCGCTCGAGCGGGTGGGGTTGCTCGACAAGGCCGAGCGCTCGGCGGCAGGGCTCTCATACGGCCAGCAACGGCTTCTCGAGGTGGCCCGCGTGATCGCCGCCGAGCCGACGATCATCCTGCTCGACGAGCCCTCAGCCGGCCTGAACGCGGCCGAGACCCAGATCCTGGCCCGGCACTTGCGGAGCCTTCGCGACGAAGGGATCTCCCTCCTGGTCGTCGACCACAAGATCGACTTCATCTCCGACCTGTGCGAACGGGTCGCCGTCCTCGAGTTGGGCACGCTCGTCGCCGAGGGTGATCCCGTCACGATCTGGGATGACGAACGGGTCATCAACGCCTATCTCGGTGTGGCCGACGACGACGATCCGGTTGGCATGGATGACGCGTCCGCGACCGTCGCCACGGCCGCCACGCCTCGTCCGGCGTCGCCGGGGTCCACGGGCTCGGAGGCCTGACGTGCTCGAGATCGAGAACCTCGTGGTCAGCTACGGCGCCGTCGAGGCCGTGCGGGGGGTCGACCTCAGCGTCAGCGCCGGTGAGGTCGTGGGGCTGTTGGGACCCAACGGCGCCGGCAAGACGTCGACGCTGCGGGCAGCCTCGGGGTTGGTCTCGTACGGTGGCTCGGTCCGCTTCGACGGCAAAGAAGTGAGCCGCCTCGGCGTCGAGAAAGCTGCGAAGGCCGGTCTGATCCACGTGCCCGAGGGCCGACACATCTTCCCCACCCTCACGGTGCACGAGAACCTCCAGGTCGGAGCCACGGCCCGGGCTGGGCGAGCGGACGGTTACTCGTTCGAGGAGGTCTACGCGCTCTTTCCCGCTCTCGCCGGCATGCGCGATCGCGGCGGGTGGGCCCTCTCGGGTGGCGAGCAGCAGATGTTGGCCGTCGGACGAGCGCTGGTTGCCGCTCCCCGGCTGCTGATGCTCGACGAACCGTCGCTCGGTCTCGCCCCCATCCTCGTCAAGGCGGTGTTCGGTGCGCTCCGCAAGATCGCCGAGCGCACACCCGTCCTCCTGGTCGAGCAGAACACCGTGATGGCGCTGAAGCTCTGCCACCGCGCGGCGGTGCTCTCGGGCGGACGCATCGTGCTCTCGGGAACCGCCGCCGATCTGAGCGACCGCTCGGCCATCCTCGATTCGTACCTGGGCCAGGAACGCGTCCACGACGCCGAGGTCGAGCATCTCAAGGCCTGAGCACGCCGAGGCGAATGCCGCGGCTGGAGGGTTTGCTCATCGTCCCCGTTGGGTAGCTCGACTCTGAGCCGTGCTCGACACATCTCGGGCACCGCTGTCGGCACGGAATAGCGGAGGGGGCCATCATGGCAACGCACATCGAGGTGAGTCGGGAAGCGTCGACAGGAAATCGGCGGTTCATGCTGAGGCTCGTGGTGTTCGCCGTGGTCGCTGCCGTGGCTGCGGCATTCGTGTTCGACAACACCGACGAAGTCAAGGTCGGCTACGTGCTCGGCACCAAGGCGATCCCCCTGATCCTGGTTCTGGTCGGCGCCATGGTCGTCGGCGCAGTCCTCGATCGCCTCGGCACCCGGATCGCCCGCCGTACTCGTAGCCGTCTCTGAGCCCGCCGCCTGCTGCCGCCGGTACACTCGCCCGGCTCAGGCGCCCGTAGCTCAGCCGGATAGAGCGGCGGACTTCTAATCCGCGGGTCGGGGGTTCGATTCCCTCCGGGCGCGCTCGTTGATCAGCACCATCGGTGTTCAGCCCACGGTCGTCAGCCCCTGCCGCGGATCCGCTCGATGCGTTCATCGGTTGCGGCGCCTCGACGCTCACCGAGCCGCTCGACATCCAACGCGAGCGAGCTGACCTGCCGCCAAGAAACGTGCACGGGGCGTTTGAGCGAACCGTGCCCTTGGTTGACACCGGGGTCTTCGTCTCGTCCGCAGACCGCAACGAGCCCGCACGGCGAGTGCGCCGCATTTCTGCGTACGCACCGACCTGATCGTCGCCGCTTTGGTCATCCGCGAGGCAGCCTGGTCCTGTTGTCCGCCCCGTGGTGTGGTAGGTACGTGCTCCGTTGATGGTGCCGACCTGGGACGGTGGCGACCGTGTCACGTGACGAGGCTCGTCGTGGCTCTTTCCCCTGAGGCACAGCGCTGGATCGAGCAGCGGTGCGGGGCCCGGATCGTCGACATCGAGCAGCAGGGCGATGGCAAACATGCGCTGCGGGCCATCGTGGAACGACCCGGATCTGGAGCTCGGGGGGGGGTGAAGGTCTCCAGCGATGCCAAGCGGGGCCTTGACGCGGGCGAGCTGCTCGGTCTCGAGCCACTGGGCGTGCCGTGCGTGGTCGATGTCGACGAGGTGCTGGCCATCGAGGTCGACTGCGTGAACTTCAGCGCCCTGGGCGCCCACCGGGCCGACGCGTTCGACGCCACCGTCGACCTGCTGTGCACGCTGCTGCGGCATGGGTTCAACGTCACGTGCAGTGCGCTCGAGCGGCTCACCCGGGCCTGCGAGGACGGTAGCTCGAGCTTCTACGACACGGGCATCAACCCGGCTACACCATGGACTTCTGGCCGATCAGTCTCTCCCGGCTCAGCCGGTCGATCGAGCGGATCCGCCTGCTCGAGGTCGTCGACATGAAGGCGTACGACTCGGTGATGGGCCGGATGTTCATGGGGTTCGGGCTCCCGCCCGACCAGCACACACCGCTCGACGAGATGCACCTCGACTGGCAGTCGTCGCCGTTCTACGCCTCGATGTCCGAGATCGCCGACGCCATGGGGCTCACCTTCGACACTGTGCGCTACGACCGCGAGGAGGGCATCACCGAACGTGCCGTCGAGGTGGCGGTCGGCACGCTCGAGGCGGGGCACCGTCGCCGCCCACCGGATCACCTACACCGGTGTCGTCGGCGGCCACGACTTCTTCGAGCACCAGTGGGTCTGGCGCATGTCTGACGACGTCCTCCGTAGTGGGGCACCGGCGACTACTGCGAATGCCACATCGACGGCGATCCCAACGTGTCGTCGAAGCTCGAGCTCAGCACCGACCGCGATGCCCGCCGCCCGTCTCCTTGACGGTCGCCACCCTGAACATCAACGCCATCCCCACGCTGTGCGACGCCCCGCCCGGCGTGTACACCAACCACACTTTGCCGAACTTCGCCGGGGGCTATCGCACCGTCGACGGCGTCCCTGCCGTCTGACGACGTTCAGCGCGTTTGTCGACGAGATCGGCGACGTCTTCTGGACGCGGCCTGACGGTCATTCGGTGATCCATGCCGGCGAGGCCCAGCAACAGGTACCGGCGGTACGCTCGCAGCACCGTGACCGAGGCGCCGGAGGCGATCCATGGATGAGCAGCGACAGCGGTTGCGGTTCGGCACGTTCATCGCGCCGTTCCATCACCTTCAGGGCAATCCCACCCTCCAGCTCCAGCGCGACCTCGACCTCGCCGTGCTCTGTGACCGGATGGGATACGACGAGGTGTGGTTCGGCGAGCACCATTCCACGGGGATGGAGATCGTCGCCTCGCCCGAGCTGATGATCGCCGCCGCAGCCGGTGCCACCAAGTCCATCCGCTTCGGGACGGGCGTGGTGTCGTTGCCGTATCACCATCCGCTCAACGTGGTCGACCGGGCGATCCAACTCGACCACATGACGAGGGGCCGTCTGATCCTCGGTACGGGACCGGGCAAGATCCCCCTCGACGCTCGCATGATGGGCATCGATCCCATGCGCCAACGGGCGATGCAGGGTGAGTCGCTCGAGGTGATCCTGCCCTTGCTGCGCGGCGAGGTGGTGAATGCCGAGACCGATTGGTTCACGCTCCACGATGCCCGGGCCCAGCTGCTGCCGTATTCGCCAGACGGGATCGAGGTAGCGACGGCGTCGACGGTCTCGCCTTCGGGCTCGATGCTCGCTGGCCGTCACGGCCTCTCACTGCTGTCACTCGCCGCCGGCGACCCCGCGGGGTTCGATGCCCTCGATCGCAACTGGGGCGTCTACGAGCAGGCCTCGGCCGAGCACGGCCACACACCCGACCGCTCGCGCTGGCGCTGTGTGGCGCTCATGTTCTTGGCCGAGACCCGAGAGGCGGCCCTGGCCGCCGTCGAGCGACGCGCGCTGTTCGCAGTGCAGTACATGGAGAAGCAGGCGAACATCGAGTTCTCGTGGGGACGTTCGCCCCGCACCGCCATCGAGCGCTGGACCAACGAAGGCTTCCCGTCGTTCGGCGTGGCGATCATCGGCACGCCCGACGACGCCATCGCCGGCATCGAACGTCTCCTCGACAAGACCGGCGGCTTCGGCACGTTCCTCAACCTCGACTTCGACTTCGGAAACTGGGATGCCACTCGTCGCAGCTATGAGCTGTTCGCCGAAGAGGTCATCCCGCATTTCCATGACAGCAACCGCAATCGCGTCGCCAGCATCGAGTACGCACGCGAGCACAGCGGCGAGCTCCTCGGCGGTCTGCGGGCCGCGATCACTCAGGTGACCCACGACCACTTCGGCGACGACCGCTCGATCTACATCCGGTAGCGCACGCGTCGTGCGGCCACAGCGGCGATGCGGCCGCGGCGGCCGTCAGCCGTCCTCGTCGTCGGGAGGGTTGACCACGAGCACGGGGACGGTGGCCTCGTGGAGGACCCGGTACGACGTGGAACCCAGCAACGCCTTGGCCAGACGGCTGCGACCGTTGCTGCCAACGACGATCACCAGAGCTTCGAGCGACTCGGCGAGCGCGGCGAGCGCCGATGCGGGACGGTCGGCGATCAGCTCGGCCCGAGTGGAGATCGCGGGGTTGCGCCGGGCGATCTCCATCAGCGCCTCGGCTGTGACCTCCTCGCCCCGGCGTTCGATCGCGGCGCGGAGATCGGCCATCTCCCCGCCCACCGGGTTCGCCGGCTCGTACCCGAACGCGACCACGATCGGCGCGCCGAAGGCCTCGGCCACCCGCACGGCCACAGGGAGCGCAGCCCGGGCCCCGGCCGACGCGTCGTAGCCCAGCACGATCTCGCCGGCCATCACGCACCTCCGTGGTCGAGCAGGGGCGGCAATGGATCGCCACCGGATGGCGGTGGTCGCCGATCGGGGGGATCGCGCCTGACCTGAAAGAACTCCGGACTCCGAGAGCGCCACCACAGCATCAGCGGAACACCCGCCGCGAGCAGCACGGCACCGATGACGAACACCGGGCTGACACCGAACCATTCCTTGGGCGGATCGACATACGCGCCGTCGGTCATGTCGATCACCGACTGCACGAACACATACGTGAGGATCCCGGCGCCGAGGAACGGCAAGAGCCCGACGAAGACGAAGTTCTTCGCGCTCGTGAACAGATGACGCCGGTAGTAGGCAACGCAGGCATAACCGGTGAGGCCGAAGTAGAACGAGATCATGAGCCCCACGCCGGCGATCGACCACCCCAACACGTCGCCGTCGGACAGCTCGCTGATGACAACGAGGATCACGTACCAGGCCGAGGCCAAGGCGCCGAAGGCCCAAGTGGCGTTGGCCGGGGTGAGATGTCCGGGGTGGATGTCGCCGAACCAGCGTGGGGCAGCCTTGTGCGCCGCCATCGACAGTGCCGAGCGGGCCGCGGGCAGGATCGTCGTCTGACACGACGCCGCAGCCGACGTGAGCACCGAGACGATGAGCGCTTTCTCGAAGAACGTGTTGCCGAACACGATGGAGCCCGTGGCGCTCAGCACGTCGTCGGAGTTCTCGGCGAGGAACTCGGGGCCCTGGATCGCCTGCGCTGCGAACGAGACGACCATGTAGATGGCCAGGAGGATGAACGTCGAGAGCACGGCAGCCACGCCCGGCGTGTGGTTGGCGTCGGTCGACTCCTCATTGACCGTCACGGCGGTGTCCCATCCCCAGTAGATGAACACCGCGAGCAACAGTCCGGCGCTGACGGCCGAGAAACTCGAGATCTGGAACGGGTTGAGCCACGACAGCGACGGGTCGATCGAACCAGCGATCTTGCCTCGGTACACCTTCACCAAGGCCCACACGGCGAAGATCACGAGCACGATCAGCTCGGTGGCGAGCAGCCCCACCTGGGTACGGACGTTGAGCTCGATGCCGACCACGCAGATCCAGGTCATGGCCATGATGAAGATGATCCCGACCAACATGGTCGCCCACGTGTTGTTGGCCGCGGAATCCCAGCCGAACAAGATGAACGTGTACGTCGATGCGATCTGAGCCAGCGAAGGCATGATCACGAGGTCGGCCATGATGATGCCCCATCCGCCCATCCAACCGCTGCGGGGGCCCATGGCCCTCGTGACCCAGGTGAAGGTGGTTCCGCAGTCGGGGTCGGCCCGGTTGAGGTAGTAGTAGGCCGCAGCGATGAAGGCCATGGGCAGGAACGCCAGCCACATGATGGCCGGCGCTTGGAGCCCGACCTCGTCGCTCACGAGGCCCAGCGATGCCGCGATGCTGTAGCCGGGAGCGGTCGACGCCACGCCGATCACGATCGAAGCCACGAGGCCGAGCGCCCCGACCTTCAAGCCCTTGTGGCCGGAACTCAGGTCGCTTGTCGGCTCCACTGCCTCGGTCGTCATACCGCCCCCCGGGTTCGCGGTTCATCCGAGGCGCTCACGTCGCCCCATCGAATGCGGGCACTGTTCCACACCAACTGCCCGAACGCCACCGGTTGCAGCGGCGCGTCTCTGGATCGTTGCGACGGGGCCGCGGTGGGACCCCCCGACGGGGGAACCGGGAACGGGCGGCGGCAACGGTATCGTCAAGGAGTGCCTCGACTCGGCCCCGCTCACACCACCCCGGTCGCACCAGCGATCGCCGATCTCGACGATCTGCCGTTCCACGCCCGCTTCACGGCCGTGCTGCCCGGCGATCCCGAGCCGTCGAACCAGCGCCGCCAGGTGCACGGTGCCGCATGGAGCCCGGTGCCGCCCACCCCAGTTGGCGGACCGACGACGATCGCGTGGTCGCCCGAGGTTGCCGACCTCCTCGGCCTCGATCACCAGCTCTGCCGCTCAGCCGACTTTGCCGAGGTGTTCGCAGGGAACCGCGTGCCAGCGGGCGCCGAGCCCTTCGCCGCCTGCTACGGCGGGCACCAGTTCGGCAACTGGGCCGGCCAGCTCGGCGACGGGCGGGCCATCGCACTGGGCGAGGTCACCGATCGCTCCGGAAATTCGCAGACGCTCCAGCTCAAGGGGGCCGGTCCCACCCCGTACTCCCGGGGGGCCGACGGGCGAGCCGTCCTCCGGTCGTCGATTCGAGAGTTCCTCTGCAGCGAAGCCATGCACCACTTGGGAATCCCGACCACCCGGGCGCTGTCGCTCGTGCTCACGGGCGACGCCGTGGTGCGCGACATGCTCTACGACGGTCATCCCCGCCCCGAGCCCGGTGCCGTGGTGTGCCGGGTGGCACCGTCGTTCACCCGCTTCGGGAACTTCCAACTCCCCGCGTCACGGGGCGATCTCGAACTGCTCCGGACGCTCGTGGAGTTCACGATCAGCTCCGACTTCCCCCACCTGCTCGGCACCACCTCGGCGACGGTCGACGGCCCCGGCGCCCCGTCGACCGACGGCCAACTTCCGGTCGGGACCTGGTTCCGAGAGATCTGCGAACGGTCGGCAACCCTGGTGCTGGGCTGGATGCGGGTGGGCTTCGTCCATGGCGTGTTGAACACCGACAACATGTCGATCCTGGGCCTCACGATCGACTACGGCCCCTACGGATGGCTCGAGAGCTTCGATCCGGGCTGGACCCCGAACACCACCGACATCGCCAACCGCCGCTACCGGTACGGTCATCAGCCTCAGATCGTGCACTGGAACCTCCTGCAGCTCGCCAACGCGCTCGTGCCACTCACCGACGATCCCCAGCCGTTCGAGGCCGGTCTCGACCACTTCGTCGAGACCTACCAGAACGGGTTCCGGTCGATGATGGCCGAACGGCTCGGCTGGGGTGCGCCTCAACACGACGACGAAGCACTCGTCAGCAACCTGTTCGAGGTCCTGGTTTCCACCGAGACCGACCAGGTGCTGTTCTTTCGGGACCTGGCCCGGGTGCCCGTCGATCCGCACGGTGACGTGCCCGACGACGCGCTGCTCGCCCCGCTCGACGACGCCTGGTACCGACCCGACGAGCTCGACGGCGACGTTCGCGACGCGGTCGTCGCCTGGCTGCGCGCGTGGGCGGCCCGGGTCGTCCACGGGGGCCTGGCTGACGATGAGCGCCGGCGCCAGATGGACGCCGTCAACCCGCGGTACGTGTTGCGCAACTACCTCGCCCAGGAAGCCATCGACCTGGCCGAGCAGGGCGACGCCTCACGGGTGATCGAGCTCCTCGACGTGCTCCGCCGTCCCTACGACGAACAGCCGGGGCGGGAGCAGTTCTCGGCTCGGCGGCCCGAGTGGGCCCGCCAACGGGTGGGCTGCTCGATGCTGTCGTGCAGCTCCTGAGCTGGCAACGGGCCGCCTTCCGCTCGGGCTCGAGGGCCTAGCTCAGGGCGTGCCCACCCAGAACCGTCCGTCGTCGTGGAACCCGAAGTCGGCGAGCTCACCGGGGACGACCCAGGAGTCGGTCCCCAACGCCACCAACACCTTCTGGTAGTTCCACTTCATGACATCGAGGGTGATCTCGAGGATCTGGGCATCGCTGAAATGCCGGTGCAACTCGGCCGCGAGCATGGCGTCGACCGCTCCCGGCTGGGTCATGAGCGCGTCGGCGAGGCGCAACGCCACACGCTGGCGGTCGGTGAGGTCACCGGCCTCGCGGGAGTCGTACCCGTCGATCTGGTCGGCCAGTGTCTCGTCGAGGCCTGCCTGCTTGGCAACTGCCAAGCGCAACGACATTCACGTGCGGCAATCGTGGTGTCGGGCGCAGCGCAACCGCACCAGCTCGGTGGTGACCGGGTCGACGGTGTCGAGGCGCACGGTCGCGTTCTGCCACTCCCCCAACGCCGTCCCCAACGTGCGCTCGGGGCCTGCTGCATCGGTCGGGACACGTCGGTTGCGATCCATCACCCGTTCCCTTCGACGGTGCCGGCGACGGTGCTGTCGAGCACCCGTTCCCACACCAGACGCAGGCGCTGACGCTGCTCGATCACCAACAACGCGTTGGTGAAATCGACCAGGCCTTGCACGCCGAGCTCGTCGGACACCGCCGCGGCAACGTGATCGTCGAGCGAGGCCACGTCGATCACGAACTGCTCGCAGAAGGCGAGACACGCCCGCTCGCGCGGCCCGAATCGCGACGATGTGGGCCACGACGACAACTCGCCGATCGTGGCCTCGTCGAGGCCGCCGGCCAGCGCTGCCGGGGTGCGGGCGACCGACTCGGCGGCGCAGCCGAGCAGCATCGCCACCCGGAGCCGGCACAGCTCGAGCAGCACCGGGTCGACGACCGTCCATGCGGCGTCGTGCGCCGCGCCGAGATGCTCGGCGACGTCGGGGAGGTCGACGAGGACCTGGGTGAACACCTCACTCGTCGGCATCGTTCGGAGGCTCATGGGCGAGAGGTTGCCACTCACGTGTCGGCGTGTCGAGGCGGGCTTGAGGGAGCACCCGGGCTCAAGCAGACGGGCACGAGCTATCGAGCCGCGGGCCAGCCGGGGAGGAGCCCGTGCCGCTTGCACACCGCCTGGGCGTGGACCATGGCGCCGAGGTGACGATCGGCGCCCTCGTCGCTCGCCAGCCACCCGATGACCGCGCCGGCGACCTCGGGCGGGTCGCCCGGGAAGTGCTTGGCGTACTCGCGACCGGCGTCGAGCGCGATGCTCCGCTCGGTCACGGTGTAACCAGGCTCCAGCGTGAAGGCCCGAATTCCCCGGGCCCGGAACTCCACGTCGATGACGATCGCCAGTTGGTGGAAGGCCGCCTTGGCGGCGCAATGCACCAGGCTCCATCCGCCTTCGCCGGCAGGCGCTGGCGGCGGGACGAGCGCCGAACCCGAGCCCAGGTTGATGATCGTCCCGCTCCCTCGTTCCAGCATGCCCGGAAGCACGAGCTGTGACAGGTGGAGCTGGTTCACGTAGTCGGCCTCGACGACCCGGGTCGCGATGTCGCAGTCGATGTCGAGGATCGTGGCTTCGATGCCCGGACCCGAGTAGGGGGCGTTGTTCACCAGCACGTCGACGCGACCCCACTCGGCCATGGTTCGTTCGAAGGCCGCGGTGATCGAGGACCGGTCCATCACGTCCATGGCGATCGGCAACGCTCGTCGTCCGGTCGCGGCGATCTCGGCTGCGGTGGTGTCGAGGCTGCCCGGGATCGTGATCCCGCGCTCGGTGGAGTCGCCCTCGTGCACCGTGCGGCCCGTCACCACCACGTCGAAACCCCGAGCCGCCAGGGCCAGCGCGCCGCAACGCCCGATCCCCCGACTCGAGCCCGTCACCAACGCGACTCGGCGGCTGTCCATCGTCGTCTCCTCGGAACCGTGGGGGATGGGGTACTGGTCGCTGACCCTACCCCGCGTTGCCGCCGGGCTCGCCGGCCCGCTCACCGGCGAGCGGGCGCCAACCACAGCCCATGTGCGACGATCAGCGCCCCTCCCGGCGAGGAGCACCAATGCACGACTGGGAGATCGACGCTCATCTCCAGATCCGCAATCTCGTTGCGGGGTATGCCCAGTGCGCCGACTCGGGACGCTTCGAGGCCCTGGTGGCGATGTTCACCGACGACGCCGTGCTCGAAGTTCCGGGCCTGGCCACGCTCCACGGACGAATGGCGATCGCCGCGATGTTCGAGCGGGCCAAGGAGCACTTGAGCGGAGCCGACCCCCAGGCGACCACCAGCGCGGCGATCAGGCATCACGTGTCGAGCCACCACATCGAGATCGAGAGCCCGCAGCGGGCCCGGAGCTCTTGCTACTACTCGGCTCACATGGTCGACGGGGTCGACCACTGGGGCCGCTATCGCGACACGTTCGCTGCGCTCGACGGGCGCTGGCTGTTCTCGCATCGACGGATCCTTCGAGACGGCGCAATCCCGGGGGGCTGGGGCTCACGGGGCGAGGAATGGATCGATCGATGAGCTCGATCGAGGAGCTCGCACTGTGGCCGCTGGTCGTGGCCCGGGCGGCCGCCACCCCCGACGCCGTCCTCGCCGTCGATGAGCGCGACCGCGTCCTCACCTTCGCCGGGCTTCGCGACCGCGCCGAGCGTGCGGCCACCGTATTGCACGCCCATGGCGTCAGATCCGGCACGATCGTGTCGTGGCAGCTGCCCACGCGCATCGAGTCGGTCGTGTTGGTGTGTGCGCTGGCGCGCCTCGGCGCCGTCCAGAACCCGCTGCTGCCGATCTACCGCGAGCGCGAGCTCACGTTCATCTCACATCAGATCCGGCCGGCATTTCACCTGAGCCCGGGAATCTGGCGGGACGACGACTACGACGACCTCGCCCGACGCACGTTCCCGCCCGAGTGCCAGATCGTCACCTGCGCGCCCGAGCTCGCCCCGCCAGCCGGCGGGCCCGCATCGACCCCGCCGGCCCTCGCGCCGTGGCCCCGTCCGAGCGGCGATGGGAGCGGCGACGACGCCGTGCGGTGGGTCTTTTACACCTCGGGGACCACGGCCGACCCCAAAGGGGCACGGCACACCGACCGGTCGGTGGCCACGCCGGCGGTGGGTTTCGCGCGAGCCGTCGCCCTCACACCCGACGACCGGCTCCCGCTCGTGTTCCCGTTCACCCATGTCGGTGGCATCAACATCCTGATGGCACTGCTCATGAGCGGCGCCGGGGCCATCCTGGTCGAGCACTTCGACCCCACGACCACACCCGGGCGCATGGCCGACCTGGGCGTCACCCTCGGCGGTTCGGGGACGCCGTTCATCCTCTTGTACCTCGAGATCCAACGCCGCCGCCCCGACGTTCCCTTGTTCCCGCGGATGCGAGTGGCACTGGCCGGCGCGTCACCCAAGCCGCCTCAACTCCACGCGGAAGTCAAGCGGGAGTTGGGCGGCGTGGGTGTGATCTCGGGCTACGGCCTCACCGAGGCGCCCATGGTCACGTTCTGCTCGGTCGAGGCGACCGACGAGCACAAAGCCACGACCGAGGGCCCGGCAAGTCCGGGGGCCGAGCTCAGGATCGTGGCCGAAGGTAACGACTGCCGTCCCGGTGCGGTTGGCGAGATCTGGGCCCGCGGACCGCACCTGTGCCGGGGCTACGTCGACGCATCGCTCGACGCCCAGGCGTTCACACCCGACGGCTGGTTCCGTTCCGGCGATCTGGGGTTCCTCGACGACG
Source organism: Actinomycetes bacterium (assembly GCA_031362415.1). Taxonomy (GTDB): domain Bacteria; phylum Actinomycetota; class Acidimicrobiia; order IMCC26256; family VFJJ01; genus VFJJ01. The sequence goes on from JANLSK010000078.1 coordinate 21,785, forward strand.
AGGGGTACCTCACGATCACCGGTCGGATCAAGGACATCATCATCCGAAACGGCGAGAACATCTCGGCCAAGGAGATCGAGGACGTGCTGTACGGCCATCCCGCGGTGGCCGACGTCGCAGTGATCGGCGTGCCCGACCGACGGGCCGGCGAGCGGTGCTGCGCCGTTGTCGTGACCGCTCCGGGCCACGATCCGCTCACCATGGGCACCCTCACCGAGTGGTGCCGGAGTCAGGGCTTGATGACCCAGAAGATCCCCGAGCGGCTCGAGCTCATCGACGAGCTCCCCCGCAACGCCAGTGGCGAGGTGCAAAAGCACCACTTGAAAGAGCACTACGTCGAGGGGACGGCGCTGCCGCAGGGTTGACCGCACCGGTCGTCGGCGGCGAGGCTCGGGGCCTCGGGTCGTGCACGCCGGCCCGCCGTTCCGCATCTCGTCTGCCGGTGCTCAGCGCTCCGGGAGCGCTCACCGAACCGCAGGAGTCGCCATGTCACTCATCGATCCCTTCGCCGACTACTCGATGGCCGGGAAGGTCGCCGTCATCACCGGAGGAGCTTCCGGTCTGGGCGCCTGCTCGGCCGAGCTCCTCGCCGGGGCCGGGGCCTCCGTCGTGCTCGGCGATGTCGACGAGGCCGGTGCCGAGAAGCAGGCCACCAAGATCCGCGAGGCCGGAGGACGGGCCGTCGCCCAGGCCTGCGACGTGCGCCGGCGCAGCGAGCACGAGGCCCTCGTCGACCTGGCTGTGTCCGAGTTCGGTCGCCTCGACGTGTATGCCAACGTCGCCGGCACGATGGGCAACACCAAGCTGGTCGTCGACGTCGAAGAGGCCGACCTCGACCTGCTCTACGCCATCAACCAGAAGGGCACCTACTTCGGCTGCCAGGCTGCTCTGCGGGTGATGATCCCGCAGGGGTCGGGGTCGATCGTAAACGTCTCGTCGGCCTCCATCGACTTCCCGATGACCAACGTCTCGGTGTACGCCATGACCAAGGCTGCGGTGGCCATGCTCACCCAGGAGCTGGCCATGGAGGTCGGCCAGCACGGCATCCGGGTCAACTGCATCGCCCCGGGGCAGACACCCACGAACTTCAACGCCGCCGGACGGGCCCTTGCCGACGGCTCACCCGATCCGCAGAAGTGGGCCGAGTACCGGGAGCGGGGCGCATCGATGTCGCCGATCGGCCGGCTGGGCGAAGCCATCGACCAAGGCCACCTCGTGCTGTACCTGGCGTCGGAGGCCGCCAAGTTCTGCACCGGGGCCATCTTCCGGGCCAACGGCGGCGTCGGCATCGTCTGGTAGACGAGGCCCGTGAACAACGACGGCGCTCAGCCCGACGACCACCCGGCTCCCGAGAGCGCGCCGGCGGGGAGCGTCGACTCGCGCTCGATCGCCGGGCGGGTGGCGATCGTCACCGGAGCGGCCAGCGGGATGGGACGGGCCACCGCGGTCCTGTTCGCCTCGGTCGGCGCCCGTGTCGGCCTGCTCGACCGCGACGCCTCGGGTGCACTCGAGGTCGCGGCCGAGATCGGCTCGGCGGGAGGCGTGGCCCACCCGGTCACCGTCGACCTGGCCGACGCTGCGGCGATCTCGCGAGCCGTCGACGACGTGCGCCACCAGCTCGGGCCGATCGACATCCTGGTGAACAACGCAGGCATGCCGTCGGGCCTGCCCTACGACGCCGATAGCCCGGCCTTCGAGGACCTGTGGGAGCTGACGATCGCCGTCAACCTCACGTCGCAGATGCTGACGGTGCGGGCGTGTCTCGCCGATCTGCGCCGCAACGGCGACGGCCGCATCGTGAACGTGTCCTCCACCGAAGGGCTCTCAGCGGCACCCCGCACCGGGCCCTACACCGTGTCGAAGCACGGCGTGGTGGGCCTCACCCGGTCACTGGCCGTCGAGCTCGGACGGACCGGTATCACGGTGAACGCCGTCTGCCCGGGGCCGATCCTCACGTCGATGACGGCGGCGATCCCCAATGACGCCAAGGAGATCTTTGCCAAGCGGCGTGTGCCCGTGGGTCGGTACGGCCGTCCCGACGAGGTGGCCCACGTGATCCTCTCCCTCGTGCTGCCGGCGTCGTCGTACCTGAACGGTGCCATCATTCCCGTCGACGGCGGCCTGACCGCCAAAGCATGACAAGGGGCGCCACCAAGGCATGACTGACGATTCTGTGACTGCACGGTCGACGACCGACGACGAGCGCAACCGGTTGATGGGCGCCGGGCTGGTCGACGACCCGTATCCGCGCTATCACGAGCTCCGCACCCGCTGCCCTGTTGCCATCGGAGGCACCGTCGAGCTCTTCGGTCTGCACGGCACCACCGACACCATCTACTGGGGCGGTCGCCAGACCTACTCGGCGCTGAGCCATGAAGAGAGCACGCGCGTCCTTCGCGATCACGCGACGTTCTCGTCGCGTTGGTACGAGCCCTCGCTCGGGTCCACCGTCGGCCACGACACCCTGATCGGGCTCGATCCGCCCGAACACCAGCGACTGCGATCCCTGCTCCAGGGGGCGTTCTCGCACCGTGAGGTGGAGCGCTGGGAGCACGAGTTCGTGGCCCCGATCATCGCGAGTTACCTCGATCAACTCGTCGAACGGGGCCGCGCCGATCTGTACTCGGAGTTCGCGGCGCACGTCCCCATCCACGTCACCGCGGTATCGCTGGGGTTGCCTCCGGGCGACCAGGATCTCTTCGTCGAGTGGTCGCTGCGCATGACGTCGCCCGTGGTCTCGGCCGACGAGCGCCTCGCGGCCAGCCGGGCCGTCGCCGAATACATCGCACCGCTGGTAGAAGCGCGCCGGGCATCGGCCCACACCGATCTGCTCGGCATCTTGGTACAGGCCCAGGTTCCCGACGACGAGGACACCACCGTCGGCCGTCAGCCGCTCTCCGACGACGAGCTCGCCGTCTTCACCCGTCTGCTCATCATCGCCGGGGCCAGCACGGTGTTCCGGGCCTACGGGATCCTGCTCTTTGCGCTCCTCACCCACCCCGCCCAGATGGACGCCGTCCGCCGTGACCGGTCGCTCGTCCCCCAGGCGATCGAGGAGTCGTTGCGCTGGGATCAGCCCCTGTCGGCCGTCGGGAGGTTGGCGACGAGCGAGACGTCGCTCGGAGGCGTCACCATCCCCGAAGGTTGCCCGGTCTTGGCCACGATCGGCGCGGCCAACCACGACCCGGCGGTCTGGCCCGACCCCGAGCGGTTCGACATCTTCCGCGATCCCAAGCCCCACCTGACCTTCGGGTTCGGTCGGCACCGGTGCCTCGGGGTGAACCTGGCCCGCATGGAACTACGGATCATGCTCGAGGCCACCCTCGACCGGTTCCCCAACCTGCGCTTCGACCCCGACGCCGAGACCCCTCACCTCACCGGCCTCACGTTCAGAATGCCCACGGCCCTTCCCGTGGTCTGGGACCGCACTCCCGAGCACTAGCGGTTGATGATCGTTGCCCCGACAAGCGCGATGTGCGCCAGGATGGTCTCGAGCGGCACCGGTGCGTGGCGTTGGTCGGCACAGGCGTCGGGCTGGGGCAGCAGCACCAGCCGATCAACCCCAAGGGCGCCATACTGTTCCACCGTCTCGGGCCCGAGTTCACCCACCGGGGTGACGGTGATCTCGAGCGGCCCCAGCTCGGCCGGGCGCTCGTATCGATCGCCCGTCAGTCGAATCGCCGCGATGCACTCCGCTGCGAGCGCGAGGTCGGTAGCGAAGCCGTACCAGCCGTTGCCCAGTGTGACGGCTCTCCGTATCGCGGCCCAACTCCCGCCTCCGATCACGATCGGCGGTGACGGCTTCTGGACCGGGCGGGGGTGCGCGTCGACATCGGCGAACGAGACGTGATCACCGTCGTGGCGGGGGCGTTCCATTTCCCACACTGCTCGCATCGTGGTGATGTACTCGTCCATGCGCGGGCCCCGCCCCGCCATGGGCACACCGAGCGCGGCGAACTCAGGCTCGAGGTAGCCGGCGCCGACTCCCACGATGAGACGGCCCTTCGACACGACATGGACACTCGCCAGCTCCTTGGCCAAGACCAAGGGATTGCGTTGGGGTAGCACGATGTGCTCGCCCGTCCACACCGACTCGAACCCGGCCGCTTCGGCTGCCTGCGCCACGGTCACGGCCACGTCGGGGTCGGCGCACGTCGAGAAGTTGATGGCGAACAACCCGAAATTCATGGGCCGAGAGTAGAGCCTGGGCCGCTCGGCGATTCTTGGCATTGCTCCCGTGCCGGGTCGTCGCGTCCCGCTCGACGTCGCTCCCACGCCGTCCAGCCCAGGCAGACGAGAGCTGCGGCGGCCCAGCCGCTCAGCACGTCGACCACGTAGTGCTCGCCGGTGAGAGCCAGCACAAAGCCCATCACCAACGGATAGGCCACGAGCACCACACGGAGCCCGCGGCTCGCCCGGGGCCACACGAAGACCAGCAGCAGTGCGGTGTAACCCGCGTGGAGCGACGGGATGGCCGCCACGAGGTTCGAGGCCTTCTGCCCCTTGTCGATGAGCCGCGCGGCCACGTCGAGCTCGAGGATCGACCAGCCTCGGGGCGACGTCCGAGCGATCGGTGGGAGCAGATCGCGTCGCGCTGCCAGCCAGGGTGGCGCAGCTGGAAACGCCAAGAACCCCAAGGTCGCCAGGAAGCTGAGCGACACGAGTCGACGGGTGAAGGCCAGCCAGCGCTCGCGCTGGCGTTGCCAGAGCACACCGGCCACCACGAACGGAACGACGAAATGTGATGCGTACACCAGGGCGGGACCGACCTCCCACCACCGTGGTGGTCCCCCATCGTAGAGGCGGTCCTGCAGCCATACGGTGGGGACCGTGCCCCCGAAAAGAGTCCGATCCGCGTCGAGTTGTGGCGTGAAATGCACCGGAGCGCCGGCTTCGTCGGCTGCCCCCCGGACCAGGTCGTAGATCAGCATGACGGCCAGGAACGGCAACCAGTCGATGACAACCTGCACCGACTGGCGCCATGGCCGTCCGAGGTTCACGAGCACGAGGCAACCGCAGACCCAAGCCAGGACCGTCTCCCGGTCGAACGGCACGCCGCGCGTGTCGATAAACCAGACGACGACCAGGCTGTAGGCGGCCAGGCCGCCCGTACGCACGGCCGGCCATCTGGTCATCAGGTTCATGGCCACGACGGATACCACAGGCTCGAGCCCAGGTCATCGCGCTCGAGGGGACGGGCGGTCATGGCAGGGCGGATCGCAGCGAAGGCCACCACGGCGAGACTCACGACGATCGTGCACACGGCGATCCGCCGCTTCGGCGCCCACGGCGCTGCGGCCATCACCACCCACCAGGCGAGGATCGGGACGATCGGCGCCGCGTAGAACGTGAACACCTCGCGCTCGGCGAAGGTCCACGGGAGCCACTGCACGAGCCCGAATGCCAGCACGAGCGCGGTGGTCACATCACGACGCCGCGCTGTCCGGACGGCGAGCACGATCATCGCCAGGGTTGCCGCGACCCAGAGCACCGGATTCCCCACCGACATCACGATCGCCCGGTCGCCGGCGCGGGCCCCCTGGCACACGCCGTCGTCGAGCTCGGGGGGAACGACGGTGAAGCTGGCCCGACAGGTCTTGTCGTACAAGGCCGTGGGCTCGGTTTGGAACACCCAGTTGATCGCCGAGGCGGCCTGGGAGTTCCGAGGCCGGAGCCTTCGGTGGAAGTCGAGCACATCGAGCTGGTTGTCCCACCACACCGAGACCCGTTCGCCGATCGTCCAGTCGCACGCGCTCTCGGCGGTGGCACTGATGTTGGTACTGGCCTGAGGGTCGGGCCCGGCCGCCGGCCCCGTCGCGCGGCAGTGCGCGGCCCCGGCCCGGGTCTCGTCGATCTGGACAATAAAAGGCACCGCGGCACCTGCGTACACGATCATCGGCACCACGGTCATCGCCACCAGTGTCGCCACCACGCCTCGTCGCCGGATGGGCCCCGGCGGCAAGACCCGGCGGTCGGCCTCCACGAGCGCCATCACGGCCACGGGAAGCACCAGCACCGCCGACCATTTGGTTGCCACCGCGGCTCCACCCAGCACGCCGACGGCCAACTTGACCGGGAGGGTCGAGCCGGGCCGATAGCCCCGCTGCCTGATCCGGAGCACACCTCCGAGCGTGGCACTCGTCCAGAGCGCGACGAACACGTCGAGCATGGCGACGCGGCTCGCGGTGAAGACGATTCCGTCGAAGAGCACGAGCGCAGCTGCGGTCGCGGCAAGGGAGATCCTGCGGGTGAGCAACGCTGCACCGACGAACGTGAGCGCCACCACCGCCGCGCCGGCCAGGAGTGGCACGATCCTCCAACCCAACGGCGTGAAACCGAACACCCGGATACCTGCGGCGATCAGCCACTTGCCGAGCGGGGGGTGCACGGGCTGACCCTGCTCGACGCCCCGCTGGAGGAGATCGAGCGCATCGGATGCGTAGTACACCTCGTCGAACACGAATGCGTTCGGCCGGGTGAGACCCGGGGCGAGCACCCCAACGGCTACGACGAAGCTCACGAGCGCGCCAATGGTGATGGTGCTACGGGTGAGCGCTGGCTGCGCTGGCGGGCTCGGCGCCTGCGCTGGCGGGCTCGGCGCTTGCGCTGACGGCGGGCTCGGCGCCAGGCCGGTCGAGTCAGTCGTCATCAGCGACTCGGGGATCGGCGGGAGGCGGCGTGCAGATGGCGAGGAACTCGACGACGTTCGACGAAAACCGTCCGGAGCGGCGCCCTTCCTCAGCCACCGCCTCGAACCGTGCGGGACCCGATCGTTCGAGGATCCCGGCGTAGACCCCAGCCGGATCGGGGTCGAACCGGTCTCCTTGGCGCCGCTCGATCATGCTGGCGCAACTGCGAGCCCGCGCCTGCGCCTCCTGGCGGTCGAGCCGTTTGGCGTCGCCGCACCCGACGAGCACCATCGTCCCTGCGAGGATCCAGACCCCGATGCCAACACGGCTGGTGCCTACCACCGTGCTCGCCCCGTCCCCATGCCCATCCGCCTCACCGATCGTCGCTCGTCACGCTCGCACCCACGGTACCGAGCGCCGCGGGGCTCGGGAGATCGCTGAGGCCCAACGAGTCGACCGATAGTGTGCTGGTGCCGGCCTTGCCGAGGCCACGATCCGACGACTGGATGGTCTGATGGCTCCCGAACCTGCGAGTTGGCTCCCCGACCCGACGGGCCGCCACGAGTTCCGGTACTGGGACGGTTCGTCATGGACGGCGAACGTCTCCACCCGGGGGGTTCCGAGCCAGGACGCTCTGGCCGCGCCGCTCCCTCCCCCGGGGTCAGCGCCGACCGCGCCGCCGACCTTCCCGACCCAATCGCTGCCGCCCATCAGCGCCGGACAGTTCCAGGCGCGCGGTCCGGGCTCGGCCCCGTACCCGTCAGCGCCGGGTGCGCCGGGTGCTCCAGGGGCTCCCGGTTCGCCGGGTTCGTTCTCACCTGGGTACGGGCCGGGAGGCGTTCCGCCGGTTCCGTCGTACCTCGGGGGCGCGTCGAGCTACTCACCGCCCCTGCCCCCCGGAGCGCCCGGTGTCGGCGGGCCCCCGCCCAAGAAGCGCAAGGGGCTCGTGGCCGGGCTCGTGATCGCGCTGGTGTCCGCGGCGGTGGTCGTCGGCGTGATCGTGTTCGTCGGCGGTGGCGATGACGACGGTGGAGCTCGCGGGCCAGGCACGTTCGAGGGCGAAATCACCAGAGACGAGCCCATCGCCATCTTCGAGGTCGACATCCCGCTCGGCAGCGCCTTGCGTGCGTCGCTGCGACCAGAGGGCGACTTCGATCCGGTCTTCGGCTTGGCCGTCTCTGCTGATTACGCCGACATCCCCTCCGTCGAATCGGATTTCACCGACTTCTACTCCGGGTTCTACTCCGACAGCGACATCGACGAGGCCGAGGAGCTCACCGACCTCGTCTTCCCCCAGATCGCCGATTCCGGCGTCGAAGGTGAGAACGAACAGATCATCGACCTGGCCATCGTCGATGGTTCCTACCGCTTCGTCGTGCGGGGCTTTCAGAACTCCCGAGGCCGATTCGAGCTCGTGGTCGAGGTCGAAGACCCTCCCGGCGGTCGCCTCACCGACGACCAGATCTCCGACGAGGACCTCCAGGAGGAACTGACGTCCGACGACGACTTCATCGACTTCGTCGACGACTTCATCAACGACGACGACTTCTTCTCGACCGAATTCGGCGGCGAGAGCCCCTCGAGCGATTCTTCGGACTCGTCGGACTTCAGCGACTTCTCAGATTTCAGCTCGGACTTCACCGACTTCTCGGACTTCTCGGACTTCAGCTCGGACTTCACCGACTTCACCGACTTCACCGACGAGTTCAGTGGAGGCTTCAGCGGGGGCTCGTGAAACGGGTTCGTCCGCTGCCTGGGCGAGGGGTAGCATCCAACCCACCTTGGTGGGTGTAGCTCAGGCGGTTAGAGCGCCAGGTTGTGGTCCTGGAAGTCGGGGGTTCAAGTCCCCTCATCCACCCTCTCAGCGGGGCTCCGCCACGGCGGGGCCCTTCTGCTGCCCCATGGAGCCCGTCAACTCCGCCGGACCCTCGCCCAGCATCTCGCATGGCCCAGCGCGACCCGCTTCGGTACACTCGCCCTCCCCACGACGGCCAGACGTGGGCCCGCACCCCTAGCTCAACTGGCAGAGCAGCTGACTCTTAATCAGCGGGTTCCCGGTTCGAATCCGGGGGGGTGTACTAAAGAACAGCAGCTCAGAGGCCCTCTCCGGAGGGCCTCTGCTCGCGTCCAGAGGCGTTCCACCCCTTCGTCCACCCCTTACGGCAAGGGGTGGAACCTCGGACTGCTGAGCATGGGAGTCGTACCGACTCCCGCGCGAAACGGCCGCCAACTCGGGGAAATACCTGACCCACGCCAACGGATCAGGCTTCAGCGCCATGCTGGCTGCCACCATCGATGCGGTCGATGAGGCGCCGGACACGATCTGCTGCTTCGTCGACGCTGCGGGGGACTCCCGAGAGCTCGCCTGCGGCGGCGGTGTGGATGACTGCCCAAGTGTCGGGCACGACGACAGTTGGGGCCAGGGCTGACGGCCTCGAGCGGCGAACACCTCGACGCACGCGTTCCGGAGTTCGTGGAGTTGCTCTGGCGCGATGAACGGTTCGAGAAGGCAGAGATCGACGAGGTCCCGGGCCCGCTCGTTCGGCCCCTTGCCGAACAGGTCTTCGAGCTCATCGTGCCCGACCGCCGGGGCTACGGAGCCAGTCCCGCCACTCGGGGCGAAGACTTCCTGGCCGACGCCGAGGACATCGCCGACATGATGGGCGATGGCGCCCATCTCGTCGGCCACTCCTACGGCGGCCTCGGCGCCATGCTTGCGGCCGCCCGCCGACCCGACGCCGCCCGCTCGCTGACCCTGCTCGAACCCGCTGCGGGAACGGTCGCACGGCACGACCAAGCCTGGCATTCCGTCGTCTCGGACGGGCGCCAACTGTGGGGCACCGAACTGCCCGACCACGAACGGATGGTGCGCTTCTCGAGGGCCGTCGGCAGCGACCCCGACCAGTTCCCGCCCGAGATGCTCGCCGCGGCCGTGCCTCTCGTCCCCGTGTTCCGATGCGACCGGCCGTTCTATGACGCTGTCCTGCCGCTCGCCGAGCTCGCCGCCGCCCCGCTTCCGAAGCACGTCGTATCGGGTGGCCACAGCCCCGGCTTCGACGCCATGTGCGTCGAACTGGCCAACTGCATCAACGGAGCCCATTCCGTGGTCGTGGGGCAGGCCACGAGACCCAGTTCACCGGCCAGCCGATCAACGACACGCTCGTGGCACTGTGGCAACCCTCGTCAGGGTGACGTTGTGCGGGACGGGGCGTGGCCTCGGATCCCGTGCCAGCGCCACCACCACCACCAGCGCCACCGCCATTCGCCGTCTCGAACCGGCTGATACCGCCGCCGTCGTGGACCTGTGCGCGCGGGCCTGGGAACCGGTGTTGGCGTCGTTCGCCACGATCCTCGGCGAGGATCTGTACCCACCAAGCCGCCGCCGTGCGGGAGGCTATCAACCGCAACGACACTTGGTCAGCGTCACCGGCGAGCTGGTGAGCGGCTTCGTCAACGTCACCTTCGACGAGCACGAACGTGCCGGGGAGATCTCCATGATTGCCGTGGACACCGACGCACAACGCCAAGGCATCGCCACACGTCTCACCGAGCTCGCGCTCGACGAGATGCGAGCTCGCGGCATCAACCTGGCCACCGTCGCCACCGGGGGCGGTCCCGGCCACGCGCCGGCCCGCCGCACCTACGAGTTGGTCGGGTTCACGGCCTGCGCCCAGGTTTGGTATGCCAAGCTCCTCGACGAGCCCGCGGCCGGAGGTCGGCGATGATGACCCCAGCGGCGTGGCTCCCCTCGGGCCAGTGAGAAAGCGCAGGAGCGGCCGTCGAGACCGTCACTGCGTGCGGTAGTGCATGTGGACCACGCCGCTGGCGAAACGGCGCTCGGCGATCAGCTCGAGGTCGACCCGGACGCGCCGAGGGAGCCCGGGCTTGCCGCCGCCCACGACGACCGGGAACACAAACAGGTGAACCTCGTCCACCAGCCCGGTCTGGAACGCGTGCTGCGCCAGGCCGGGGCCGCTCACGCTGACATCGCGATCGGCACCCTCCACCATGTGGCGGACGGCTTCAGGATCGAAGGTGCGCTCGAGCCGGGTGCGGGGCGTCGACACGGCATCGAGGGTGCGGGAGTACACGACCTTGTCCAGGTCCCGCCACATCTCGCCGAAGTCCGCCTCGACGGCCGAGACCCCGGGCTCGGCGCCGATGGTCTGCCAGACGGCCATCGTCTCGTACATGCGCCGGCCGTAGAGGTGGGTGCCGACGGGACGTTCGAGGTCGTTGACGAACGCGTGGACCTCGACATCGGGCACGGCCCAGTCGAACAAACCGTGCTCGTCCTCGATGTAGCCGTCGAGCGACGTGATCGCTGCGTAGACGAGCTTGGCCATGATCAAGCCTCCGGTCAGCGACGGGCGGGACTCGCGGTGGCGGTGGGGGCGGTGTGGCGGCGGTGTGGCGGCGGGTTTCAGGGTGCGGGTTACGGGGTGCGGCCGATGAACGCGAGCAGCTTGGTCTGCACGTCGGCGTCGTCGGCGACGTGCACGCGTGGCCCGTACTGACCGCTCTGGCGCAACACGTCGTCCATCGGCAGCATCCCCTCGAGCATCGCGGCGCACCGGGCCGGGTCGAGCGTCTCGTCCTGGCCGGTGGCCCGGGCGAGATCCCAGCGATGGAGGAACACGTCACCGGTGTAGATCATGGCGATCGCCTGGCCGAGCGGCATCGTGCCGATGTGCGGGAGATCGTGCACGCGCTCCGCGGTGGCCGGGTCGTCGAGCAGGGCCTGCACGGCGGCGGTCTGGGTGCGCCACGCACCCGCGGGGTCGTCGTCGACCGACGGACCGGCGGGCAGCGTGATCCCCGCCGCCCCGTGAAGGAACCCGGGGAACCACTCCACGAGATGGCGGACGACGTCACGGGCCACCCACCCCTCGGGCGGCGCAGGACGATCCCACGCCGTCGACGCGACACCCTCGACCATCGCCGTGAACGCACCGGCGATTTCACGATGCTCGTCGGCCGCGCTACTCATCGGCCACGCCGCCCACTCGCCCGGCGATGATCGCGTCGAGCTTGGCATGGCCCTCGTTCACACCGGTCTCCATTCCGCTGGCGAGCCACTGATCCCGACCCTCGAAGCTGTCGACGAGCGACTGGGCGTGCAGTCGGGTGCGGCCGTCGCCGAGATCCTCGAAGCGCAACGTCTTCAGGGCGACACCGTCGGGTTGACCGTCGAACGTGAAGGTCTGCAGGATGCGGTCCTCACCGACCTCGTGGAAACAGCCGTGGAAGCCGTACTCCTCACCGTCACGCCCGGCGGCGTAGCGCCAGCGACCACCGGTCGTTGTGTCCCAGTCGAGGACCTTGGTTTCCATCCCGTTCGGGCCGACCCAGCGGGCGAACCACTCGGGATCGGTGTGGGCCCGCATCAGCTGCGCAGGCGCGGCGTCGAAGTCACGCATCAGACGGATGATCGGCAGCGCGGGATCAGCCACGATCGAGACCTGATAGCGGTGGCTGGTGGTGCTCATGATGCGGCTCCTTCTCGTGGGATCGAATCAGGGATGGGCTGTGGGAGTTGGCCGGTTGGTTGTTCGTCGGGTCGGTGCCGGTCACGTGGCAGTCTCGGATGGTTCTCCACAGGGTCGTGGCCCGGATGCCTTCAACGAACCTGATGTCGCTGCGGGCGAGGTCGTCCCGCCAGATCTTGATCCGCTCGAGTTCGCTCCGCCGGGCACGGTAGGCGCTGGGAACCGTCACGTTGACCTTCGCCGGGTTGGCGTCGGTCAGATCGTTGAGCACGAGCGCCGATTCGTGGGAGATCGCTGCATCATGGCCGACGAGCAGTACCGCGCCGGCGAGCTCGGTCTGCTCGGTGATCGGCAACTGTGGGATTCGATAAAGGTGTGGCTCTTTGGTAGGGACTGATCATGCGGCCATCGGGATGGTCCCGCCCGCGTAACGGGTCGCGCGGACCCGCTTGTGTTCTGCGGCGATGGTGTTGCCAGTACGCCGGCCAGTCGCCGTTGGCTCGGAGCGTCCGGAGTTTCAGCATGGCTTCTGCTCCCTCGAGCGACCCCTCAAACCCTCGACCAACGACAACGTCACGATCACCCTCGTCGGCCCCAGCGACACCAGGACCACCGCCGTCGCCAACTGCACCACCTGGGAGACGGGATAGCCGGGATCTGGTCGAACGACCGGACGTTGTGAAGCACGCTGCGGACGCTGGCCGAGGGTGTCGGCATCGGTATCGGACACCGTCAGCCCACCGCAGCGGCCGAGGGGGTAGGGTCATCAGATTAGGTACAATACGTAGACTGAATACCGGGGGTGAGTTCACCGGCCATGCCTCGGATCACGACGGCAGAGTGTCACCAGGAGGATCGGTCCATGAGCCTCGGCTACGCCATCACCGACTGCGACACGCACTGCTACGAGCCCCGCGATGCGTTCACGCGATATCTCCCCAAGGAGTACCTCGACAGAACGGTCACCACGATCACCGACGCCAGCGGGTTCGAGCGCATCCTGACGGGCAGCCGGGTCGCGACGTTCGTTTCTGAGGCCGGCCTGGGCTTCGATCTCGCCTACCGGCCGGGCACGCTCAAGGAGATGCTCCGGCAGATGGGCTCGGGTAATCCGGTCGAGGCCTACCAGCCGGAGCCCATCCGTCCGGAGTACCTGAAACGCGAGCCGAGGGAAACCCTGCTTCGCCAGCAGGGGGTCGAGCGGTGTGTCCTCTACCCGGCCAGCATGGCCCTGTCGGCCGAGCACTACCTCGACGACACCGACGCTCTGTACGTGAACCTCAGCTCCTTCAATCGCTGGTACAACGAGGAGTGGGGCTTCGACCGCGACGGCGTGATCTATGCGACCGCGGTGATGTCGCTGCGCGATCTCGATCGCGGGGTCGCGCTGGCCGAGGAGATCATCGCCGCGGGCGCCAAGTTCGTGCTGTTCCCCACCGGCCCGGCCTACGGACGCTCCCCGGGAGACCCCTATTTCGATCCGATCTGGTCGCGACTCAGCGAGGCGGGCGTCACCCTCGCCTATCACATCATGCCGTTCTGGTACTTCAACGCCATCTCGCCGGGGTGGGGCCACGCCACCGACCCTGCCTCATGGCACATGGCGGCGTGGCAATGGATGAACGTCTACGGCGAGCGGCCGATCATCGATACCCTGTCGGCGCTGATCTACGACAACGTGTTCGGCCGATTCCCGAACCTCAACTGCGTGGTCTCCGAGCATGGCGCGAGCTGGATCCCCCACATGCTCGAGCTCATGGACAAGAGCCGCGGCATGGGGCGTAACGGTCCCTGGATCGGCGGCAAGCTCACCGAACGCCCCAGCGCGATCTTCAAGGAACACGTGCGGGTCACCCCCTACCCCGAAGACGACGTGGCGAAGCTCGTCCACCAGCTCGACGGCGACGCCTCGTGCCTCGTGCTGGGTTCCGACTATCCCCACGCCGAGGGCGTCGCCGAGCCGGCCGATTTCCTCGACGGCCTCCGCTCGCTCGACGACGTGACGACCCGTGGCATCGTCTCCACCAACGCCGCCAAGCTGTTCGCTCGCTAGGACTGCCGTCGCTCGGACGCTGCGCCACGCTCAACCGCCGCCTTGGCGCAGCCGGTGGTGGGCCACCGCGATCACGGCGTCATCCTGACCGTGGGCGATCAGCTCGGTGCGTACGAGCACGGTGTCGGTGTGGGCGGAGTTGCTGCGGCCGGCATCGCTACGGGCGGTGTCGCTGCGGGCCTGGCCCCGTCCTGGCCCGCCGGTGAGCACCGTGCCCGACGTGCGGAACGGTCCGCTCCGGCCCGCCTTGACGATGCGCACGCTCGCGCTTTCGACGGTGACCGCGCCCGCGGAGCCGGCCCCTGCCGCTCCTGCGAGATCGATCGCGGTGGCTTCGAGCGCAACGAGGATCGGCCCGTGGTGGAGCGTGTCGGTCCCGACGCGTGTGGAGAGCCCGGCGATCTCGTACCCCCCGGAGATGGGAATGGCGTCGTAGGCCAGGGCCAGCGGCGGGAAGGCGCCATCGCTGCCAGAGGTGCCGCCGCCGGCCCTGGCGGGATCGGTGTACTCGAAGCCGGGTGGAGTCGGCGAGATAACGGCCCAGTCGGCCGTACCGATCCCGAGTACCCGGTCGTGGTCGTCGGTATCGACGAACGTGGCCTCGGTGAACACCTGGGTCCGAGCCCAGCGCACGACCCGTCCGAGCACATGCACGACCTTGACGTCATGTGCCGGATCGACGATCTGCACCTCGATGTGCGTCAGGCCGAGGTGGTACACGCGGTCGATGCAGATCCCCGCGGTGTCGAGCATGGCGATGGCCAGGGGCGCGCTCTGGAGCCCGCCCGGTCCGCCGCTTTCCGGGCCCCCGAGTGCACGGGGGATTCGCAGGTCGGGCCGGAGCACCATGCGCCCGATCGCGTGATCAGGATCGGCCATGACCGACGAGCAGCCGAGGTGGCGGTAGCTGACGAGCTCCCCCATCGCCGGGGCCCACACGCCGTAGGGGCTCTCGGCGCCCCTCCGGGCCTGGTCGCCCACCCCGTCACCCGCTTGCCGGCTCACCGCAGACGCCCACCGTCGACCGCGATCACAGCGGAGGCAAGGAATCGAGCGGATGGATCCGGCCGTCGAAACCGGCGGGACGGGCGATGGTGAGGCCGGCGAGGTATCGCGACGAGAAACGCCAACCGTCCGGGGTGCGGCGCACCTCGTCGTCATAGATCCCGAGGAACTGTATGGCCCGTCCGTCGGAGCGGCGCCGGGCCCACTCGGTCAGCGGGAACCGGGCCCGAGCCCGATCGCCGTCGACCCTGACCAGACCCTGATGCGTCGTCTGGAACACGAACTCGAGATCGGCGATCGAGGCCGAGATGATGGCCACGATCGCCGCGTGGCCGACGGCCGGCTCGGTGACGCCCGAGCGCAGCTCGCCGTCGTCGGAGAACACCAGCACCGCTTCCTCGAGCGCACCGCGGCACATGGCCTCGCTGTAGGAGACCGCAAGCTGGTTGATGGCGACGATGTCGGCCGCCTGGGCCGGCGTGGGTTGGGGGAGGATCATGCTCTCAGGCCTCCGAGCAGTGGTCAGTTGGACATGGTATTTCACGTCGTTGTGAACAATGCTCGGATGGTGGGGGCCGTGCACGCCCGCGGGCAAGATCAAGAAGTTCGTGCTGCGCGACGGCCTGCGTCAGGCGCAGCCGTAGCGTCAGATCAGCCCACGTCCTCGCCCCGCATGCGCCGGAGGCGGCGGTTCGTTCCTTCGAGCCAGCGGTCGTAGTCGCCGGCCTTGCGCAGATACGACTCGCCGACCCGCGGGTGGGGCAACACCAGGAAACGCCCCTCCGCCATGGCTTCGACGGTGAGCTCGGCGCACAGCTCCGGCTCGACGATATCGCCGATGCTCTGCATGACCGCGCCCGCGCCCGCGCCGGCCACCGACGCGTCTTCGTTCTCCTCCACCCGTCCGAGCATCCCGGTGTTGACGGCATTCGGGCACAAACAGGTGACACGAATCCCAAGATGTGAGTAGTTGAGAGCCACCCACTCGGCGAAGCCAAGGCCGCCGTGCTTGGTCAGCGTGTAGGCCATGCCCGACGGGCCGGTGACGAGCGCCGCCGACGACAACGTCTGCACGAGGTGGCCCCCACCCGCCTCGACCATCTGGGGGAGCACGGCCTGGGCGGCCCACACGTGCGCGAGCAAGTTGATGTCGACCACGCGACGAACCTGCTCGGGCGTCGATGCCAGATCGGGCCCGATGTCGTTGACCCCGGCGTTCGAGCACATGACGTGAACCGGGCCGAAGGCACTCGTTGCCCGGGCAACGAGCTCGGTGACCGCGACGGGGTCGGCGACGTCGCAGGCGACGGCCAGCCCACCGATGCGTTCGGCGATCCGTGCGGCGCGCGCCTCGTCGATGTCGGCGACGACCACCTTCGCCCCTTCGCGTGACAGCCGCTCGGCCAACGCTCGGCCGATCCCGTGCCCACCACCGGTGACCACGGCACAACGATCCCTGAGATCCATCAGAACAGATCCCCTCCGGCCGCGCTCGCCGTCGTCCCGTCACGCTCGTACGCCTTCACCACGTTGCGGCCGACGATCCACTTGTGCACCTCGTCGGGACCGTCGACGAGTCGGTTCGCTCGCGCCTCGGCGTACCACAGAGCCAGCGGCGTGTCGGTGGTGTAGCCCAGCGACCCGTGGATCTGCATCGACGTGTCGACGACGTTGTGCAACATGCGCGCGATGTAGTTCTTGGCGATCGAGTTCTCCTGGCGCAGCTCGAGGCCCCGGTCCATCTTGTAGGCGATGTGCAAGACCATGAGGCGGGTGATGTAGAGCTGCTCGGCACACTCGGCGAGCATCCATTGGATGCCCTGACGGTCGGCGACGCGCTCACCGAAGCTGACCCGCTCGGTCGCTCGCGACGCAGCCATGTCGAGCGCGGCCTGAGCTCGGGCGATGCTCCACATCCCGTGACGGAGGCGGCCGTAGCCCAGCCGATGCTGGCCCATGCTGAAGCCCTCGCCCACCCCACCGAGCACGTTCTCGTGGGGGACGACGAGGTTCTCGATCGCCACCTCGGCGTGGCCCATGACGGTTTCATTCTCGAAGCGCGGTTCGAGCCCCTCGCTCAGCACCGGTATGTCGCGCACGATGCGATACCCGGGATCGGGCAGCTCGACGAGGAACGTCGAGAACTGCCGATGACGGGGGGCATCGGGGTCGGTCTTGGCCATGACCAGAGCCAGGCTGGCCCGACTGGCTCCGCTCGAGAACCACTTCTCCCCGTTGAGGATCCAGTTGTCTCCATCGCGAACGGCCGTGGTCTGCATGCCCGTCGCGTCGGCACCGGCTGCTCGCTCGGTCATCGAGAAGCAGATGCGCATGCGCCCGTCGACGAGTGGCGCCAGGTACCTGCGCTTGTGCTCGTCGGTGCCGTGCTCGATGAGAGTGAGCATCGTGGCGTCCTGGGGGCCCATGCAATTCATGGCCCAGGCGGCGAGATGCGTCCGGCCGACCTCGATCTGCACGATGGCGTTCTCGAGATGGTTGAGGCCCATCCCGCCCCACTCCTTGGGGACGAACGGGCACCACAGGCCCTGGGCTCTGGCGATCTGCTGCAGGTCGGAGACGATGTCGGCGTAGGGCCGCGTGCCGACCTGAGCCTCGGCGGGAAGCACGTGCTCGTCGATGAAACGAGCGACCCGGGCTCGCAGAGCCTTGGTCTCTGCGGGAATCTCGAAGTCGATCATCGGCGCTCCTCGCACTCGATCACGTGACCCACCGGCGATGTTATGGCATAAACTGTCAACATGGCTGGAACTGACACTTCCTCAGCGACGGGGCCGTCCGACCCCGCCAACAGAGCGGGCGACGCTCTCATCGACGTCGGCGCATTGCGCGAGTGGCTCGTCGAGTCGGTCGGCGATCCGACGATGGCCACGGCGCCGTTGACGGCCGAGCGCATCGGTCAGGCGACGGGCGTCGGCAATGCCCTGTTCTTCCTGCACTGGGGTGAGCGACAGCTCGTGCTCCGTCGACCACCCGGCGCCAAGATCACCGCAAGCGCCGGCGACATGACCCGTGAGGCCCGCCTGCTGGGCGCCCTGGCAGGCACCGAAGTGCGCCACCCGCGACTCGTCGGATCGTGCAGCGACACCTCGGTGATCGGCGCACCGTTTCTCGTCATGGAGCGCATCGACGGTTTCACGCCCGTTGCCCCGCTGCCCGAGCCATTTGCCAGCGACGCCGAATGCCGCGGGCACCTCGGGCTCGAGATCGTCGACGCGCTGGCCGAGCTGGCGCTCGTCAACTGGCGCTCGGTCGGGCTCGTCGGCTTCGGCAAGCCCGACGGGTTCCTCGCCCGTCAGGTCGACCGGTGGCTCTGGCAGCTCGACAGCTACCGAACCCGGGAGCTCCCCGGTCTCGACGCGCTCTCGCAGTGGCTGCGCGACGAGCTCCCGGCGCCGGGCCCCGTCGGGATCGTTCACGGCGACTACAGCACGTTCAACGTGATGTTCGCCCACGACAGGCCGGTCCGCCTCGCCGCCATCATCGACTGGGACACGGCAACGATCGGCGAGCCGCTGATGGACCTGGGCCATCTCCTGGCCCGGTGGGATCAGACCGACGAGGAACCGACCGAGCTCGGCGCAGAGGACAATCCCGATCGCACCGGCCTCGCGCCCCGACACGTGCTCGCCGAGCGTTACGCGGCCCGCACCGGGTTCGACCTCACCAACCTCAGGTACTACGAGGTCGTCTCCCTGTTCAAGCTGGCCTGCATCATGGAGGGTCACCACGCCACCGAGATCACCACCGTTGCGCCAGACGCCCGCCGGTTCACGGAGACCTCGTTGGCCATCATCAGGGATGCGCTGCGCATCGCCGACGGGGCTCGCCCGTGACGACCGTCGCCGGGGCTGATCTCCGTCAACGACGGCGCGAGCTGACCGCCGACGAGATCGAGCGGGCCGCGATGGAGCTGTTCGCCGCCCGGGGCTTCGCCGAGGTCACCGTCGACGAGATCGCCGACGCCGCCGGGATCTCACCCCGCACCTTCTTCCGGTACTTCCCGACCAAGGCTCACGTCGTGGGCGCCCATCGCCAGCGCCTCAACCATCGTCTCGTGCGAGCGTTCGAGGCTCGCCCGGAATCCGAGACGATGGTGTCGGCCCTCCGCGCGGCCTACCTGGCAACGGCCAGGATGCGCCCCGAGGACCGGGCCCGGGTCGTCCTCGTCGGACGCCTCCTCACGTCGCCCGACCCGCTCGTGTCGAGCGACGTCGGCTACGACATCGCGACGAGGAACGCACTCGTCGACGTGGTCGCACGGCGCTACGGCGTCCACCCGACGAACGACATGCGGCCCGCCATCGTCGTGGGCGCCATGGGCGTGGCTGCGCAGACGGCTTTTCTCACCTGGCTCGACCGCCCCGGGCGCGCGAACTTGGCCGATCTGATGGATGACGCGATCGGCGTGGTCGTCGACGGCCTCGCCACCATCGACCGTCCCAGTCAACCCCCACGACCGGGTTGACGGCCGTCTTGGTGGCCTTGGTCTGCGCCCACGGATGCGCACGCGCACCGTCGGCACGAACAAGGCCGAGAGGCGGGCGATCCGACTCAGACGTCGCCGAGGTAGCGGCGGAACACGTCGCCGTCTTGGAGCTCCTCGGAGGTGCCACAGAAGGCGATCTCGCCCCGGTTGAGAACGTAGACCTTCGCAGCCATGGCCAGGGCCCTGGCCAAGAATTGGTCGACGATCAGCAGGGCGGCGCCAGCAGCGGCGATGCCGGCGAGGAACGTGAAGATCTCGTCGACCACGATGGGGGCGAGGCCGAGCGACGCTTCGTCGACGAGGACGAGCTGCGGGTCGCGGGCGTAGGCCCGGGACACGGCCAGCATCTGCTGTTGCCCACCGCTCATCGTTCCGGCCCGCTGCGCGAGGCGGTCACCCAGGATCGGGAACGCGGCGATGCACCGTTCGATGGCCTCGTCCTCATGACCGGGCTCGGCTTGGAGGACGAGGTTCTCGCGCACGGTGAGCGACCGGAAGATGCCTCGGCCCTCGGGGATGTGACACAACCCCCGTGCCGCCCGCTGATTGGGGGCCAGCCGGGTGACGTCGGCTCCGTCGAGATGCACCGTTCCGACGCTGGGGCGGATGAGCCCCGAGGCCGTCTTCAACAGGGTGGTCTTGCCGGCGCCGTTGGGCCCGAGCAGCGCGGTGACCGAGCCCTTCTCGACGGTGAGATCGACGCCGCGCAGGATCGTGCTGTGGCCGTACCCGCTCGCGATGCCACGCAGCTCCAGCGCGGTAGTCGCCGTCGACGCGCGCTCAGGAGAGGAGGCGCCGTTGGACGTGGCCCCGGCCGACGGGCGCCCGGTCACGCCTGGTCTCCCGCGAGCACGTTCAAGCTCTCCGATTCGGAGCCGAGATACGCGGCTCGCACCGTCTCGTCGACCGAGACCTCGGCCGGCGTGCCCTCGAAGATCAGGCGGCCGAAGTCGAGCACGTAGATGTAGCTGCAGACGTTCATCACCAGCGCCATGTCGTGCTCGACGAGCAGGATGCCGCAACCGCGTCGGGCCACGACGTGCTGGAGGACCTCACCGAACCGGGCCGTCTCGAGCCGGTCGAGACCCGACGACGGTTCGTCGAGCAGGAGCAGGTCGAACGGTCCGGCGAGGCAACGGGCCAGCTCGACCAGACGCCGCTCGCCGGTCGAGAGCGAGCCGGCCTGGCTTTCGGCCAGCCGGGCGATCCCGCACAGCTCGAGCGCCGAGGCCGTCGACTCCAGCGTCGCTCGCCGCTCCGATGGCGCAGCGACGATCTGGTGCAGCACCCGGGCGCCGGCGGTTGCGCCTTCGTGGCCGAGGGCCACGTTGTCGAACACGGTCAACTCGTCGCACAACTCCATGCGCTGAAAGGTCCGCCCGAGGCCGAGCCGAGCCCGCATCGGCGCCGAGAGCGACGAGATGTCGGCCCCATGGAACGAGACGCGGCCTTCGACATCGCGGTTGATGCCGCTGCAGGCGTTGAAGGTGGTGGTCTTGCCGGCGCCATTGGGTCCGATCAGCCCGGTGATGCGGCCGAGCGGAGCTGCCAGGCTCACCTGATTGACGGCCACGAGACCCCCGAAGCGCACCGACAGGTCGCTGACGGCCAGCCCGGCACCGTTCGACGCCACCGATGTCACGGACCGAGCGGCCGGCGCAATCACCGAGTCCCGGGCTTCGCTGGTGCGGCTCTCCCGGTCTCGACGGCCGAAGCGGCCGAAGAACGCCTGGAGCTTCGGCGACATCGCCGGATGCCCACCTTGGAGCGCAACCATGATGGCGAACAGCCCGAAGAGCGCGTTCAAGACGTTGGGCGTGCGGGCACCATCGAAGTATCCGGGTATCACCGCGGTGACCCCGGCGAACACGGCGTACCAGGGCTCACGGAACGGGGCGAGCGCCAAGATGGCGATCAACACCAGCGACGTGAACGGCTGGAACTGGGTGGTGGATCCGTCGACGACCGTCAACGACATGCCGAACATGACTCCGGCGATCGACGCCAGGAACGCCGAGATGCAGAACACGATGATCTTGGTGACGTTGGTCGACAGACCCAGCGTCGAAATGGCGGTCTGGCTCCCCGACATCCCCCGCAGCAGGCGGCCCAGACGCGACGCAGAGATGAGCGAGATGAGCACCGCCGTCGCGACCAGCACGGCCAGCACGACGTAGTACCGGGCCTGGGGATCGGTGCTGCCAAAGGGCGTGGGGACCTTGCGCCCTCCGGCGAACGTGAAGAACATCCAGCTCTGCGGGAAGAACAGACGGGTGACGAGGATGCCGAACCCGAACGTGGCCAACGCCAGATACACGCCATGGAGCCGAATCGCCGGGAGTGCGATGATCGCCCCGACGGGCACGGCGACCAGGCCGGCCAGGATGAGCGCCGGCAACCATGGGATACCTGCGCCGATCGTGAACTGCGAGAAGGCCGTCGCACCGATGGCAGCGAACGTGGCGTGGCACAACGAGACCTGGCCACTCGTCTTGACGAGCAGCCCGAGCGAGAGCATCAGGATCGCCTGACACAGCCCGAACGTATAGAACGACAATTTGGTCCCGACGACGTGCGGGACGATGGCCAAGACGGCAAGCACCACCACACCGACGCCGAGCCGCAGCTCGATCGGCCCCGTCCAGGGCAAGGCGGGACGGACCTCGGAGTCGGCCCTGGGAGCCAAGCGGTGCTTGGGGATCACGAGCAACACCACGAACAGCACGAGGAACGGTGAGGCGTCGGGCAGGCCGTCGAGCGTGGCCCAACCCTGGTCGTTGACCACGTAACCGATCACGTCCTGGGCGACGCCGATGCCGAGGCCGCCGACGAACGTGATGACGATGCTCGTGAAACCGCCGAGTGCCGCGGCTCCAAAGGCATAGGTGGCCAGGAACACGAGGGTGTAGGGCTGCAGGTTGGCGTAGGGCAGGATCAGCACCCCCGACAGCGCCGCGAACGTGGCCCCGATCATCCAGGCGATGCGGCGAACCTTGATGGGGTTGGTGCCTTCGAGATCGAGGAGGTCGGGGTCGTCGACGGCGGCGCGCATCGTGAGACCGAGCCTGGTGAAGCGGAAGACGAGATACAGCGCAGCCACGGCGACGATGGCGATGGCCGCGGTCACGAGCTGGTCGCCGAAGATGTTGACGTCGAAGACGTTCCACTTGTACCGCTTGCGATTGCTGAACGGCACGAACCGCTCGACCTGCAAGCCGTTGGTGGAAGCGGGATACGCCAGCAGGCACAGGGCGGGCACGAGCACCGTCAGCCCGATCGTGCCCACGATCTTCATCGACGTGCGCTGACGAGAAAGGTTGCGGGCGACGAGCTCCAGCACCAGGCCCAGGAGCGGACCGGCGACGACGACCGCGAGGACGAAGGCCACCTTCCAGTCCCACGCGAGCGTCACCCGGATCCAGTAGAAGATCAGGCAGGCCCCGGTGAGGATGGCACCGTGGCCGAAGTTGAAGATGCCCGACGTTTTGAACGTGAGGACCAGACCCGTCCCGGCGAGCCCGTAGATCGTCCCGGTGACCAGGCCCGTGATGACGAAGGGAAGGATGTCTCTCACGCGTGCTCCGGGCCTCGGCACCACACCTGCGCGAACGGACGACGACGGCCGAGGGGAAGGCTTGAGCACAAGCCTTCCCCTCGATCGTTCACGAGCTCAGACGAACGACCGCCCGATCACGCTTCCGGCGGGTAGCACTGGTACTGCAAGCCGCCTACGAGGGCGGTGAACTCGCCACCCTCGAGCTTGTACGGCCAGAAGCACGGGCGATGCGATGCCCGCTGGCCTTCGGTGAAGGTGACCGGGGAGATCAGCCCGTCGAGGGTCTCGTCCTCGATGGTGTACATCGCGGCCAGGCTCTCGACCTTGGTGATCTCGTCATCGGCGGTGAGATCGGTGTTCGAGAGCGCCTTGGCCCAGAGCTGCATGACGCTCCAGGTGCCCGTGGCGTTGGGGTTCTGCCATCCCTCTTCGCTGACGCCGGCCGCTTCCACCACATCGCGGAACTCGACGACCGGCGCGTCGTCGACCCACCAGGGGAAGGCGTTGAGGCCACCGGCGAGGGTGATCCCATCGACCTTGATCAGGTCGCCGGAGACGGTGCCAGCCGACGCACCGAAGATGCCTTCGTAGCCCTGGTCGGCACAGTCGGCGAAGAGCCGCGCTCCCACCTCACCCGAGGTGCTGAGCTGGATGAAGTCGACGCCGTCCTGGATCCAGTTGATGCACTCGGCCGTGTAGTCGGGGGCCGACGCGCTGACCTTCGACAGACCGGCGTTGTCGATCCCGAGCGCCGTTGCCGTGGCATCGAAGACCGGGGCGGCCTGCGAGCACGAGTCGATCTCGGAACAGGCCGCGGTGGCGACCTTCGTCGCGCCGGCGGCGATGGCCCCGAGCACCTGCTCGTCGACGACGGCACCGAACGTGGTGGTGATCGTGAACGCGTTGGGCAGGGCACAGCCGACGGGCGCGCCGGGCTCGGTGCTGCAGGCCAGCTTGAAGGCCTCGATGTTGCCGCCCCAGACCCCGGGGTTGTAACCGATGCCCACGATGGGAATGCCGGTCTGGCCCAGGCTTTCGGCGATGGCCGACTCGCTGCTCGACGACGCGAGATAGATCAGCTCGGGGTCGAGATCGACGATCTCGTCGACCGCAGCCTGGCTCACGGCTCCGTCGGCCTTGGTGTCGAAGACCTCGATCTCGACAGGGTGACCGTTGAGGCCCCCGTTGCCGTTCACGTGGTCGGCCCAGGCCTGGAGGATGTCGGGAGCGTAGGCCTGGGAGCCGGCAAGGGGGCCGGTGACATCGACGAGCGCGGCGACGACGAGTGGCGAACCCGTGGGTTCGGCCGGCGCCGGCTCGGTGGTCTCGACGGGCGTCGGAGCCGTGGTCTCGACGCTCGACGGGGCCGTCGTCGCGCCCGGCGCGGCAACGGTCGTCTCGGCCGGGACGGTGGTGTCGCTCGCGGTGTCATCGTCATCGCCACAGGCTGCGAGCAGCAGTGCGGCGGAGAGCCCCACAACCCCGAGCACTCGGCGTCGTTGGTACAGGTCTTTGCTACGCAAGGCAGCCCCCCGGGTGTGTGACCGTCGGCCGTCTGCCGACGGCCGGTGCGGCTCGTGTAGTCGCCCAAATATTGTACTCATTGTCGGCGACAACGTGCAGGTCTGAGTATGGTCAACCGACGAACGGGCACGCCGACGCCGGGAGAACGCCATGTCACTCGATGAGATGCAGGAGATGATGCGGCGGATCGTCGAGCTCAGCGGCCGGAGCTTCGGGACGCCCGAGCAGGTGGCCGCCCGGACGAGCGCCTGTCCGCAGGCCCTCTATGCCGATCTGCTTGCGGCCGGCCCCGCCCGCGACGTCGGCAACGGGTACTACTCGTTGCTGTCGATGGAGGACATCCACTACGTCAATCGCCACCCTGGTGTCGAGCAGGGCTCGAAGTACCTGGGCAGCGATCGCCGGGCCATCCCCCTCGGCCTCGACGGTGAGCTCCACCGGACGTACCGCAGGCTGCTCGATCCGATCTTCACCGCCAAGGCCGTCGCTCCCCTCGCCGATTCCGTGCGCCGGTTGGCCCACGAGCTGATCGACGGGTTCATCGCCGATGGCCGGGCCGACGCCTACGCCGCCTGGTGCGAACCGCTCCCGTCCACCGTGTTCCTGTCGATCATGGGCCTGCCCATGGACGACCTGCACGACTTCATCCACTTCAAGACCCTCACGCTGTCGACGGGCGAAGGCGACATGAGCGCCGAAGAACGCACGAGGCTGCGGATGGAAGCGGTCACGTGGATTCACGGTTACTTCAATCGCAACCTCGACGAGCGCGAGGCCGAACCAACCCAGCGCGACGACATCATCGGCATGCTGCTCTCGGCTGAGGTCGACGGGCACCGCCTCAGCCGCCAGGACGTGCTCGACATCCTCGGGCTGTTCATGATCGCCGGCCTCGACACCGTCGCGTCGTCGCTGGCGTGCATCCTCAGCTATTTCGCCGGCCATCCCGAGCACCGCAGCGCCGTGGTGAACGACCCCGCGCTCGTGCGAACGGCCGTCGAGGAGCTGCTGCGCTTCGAGTCGCCGGTGTCGGAGGGCTACCGCTTCGTCATCGACGACATCGTCCTGCCAAGCGGCATGGCCGTCGCCGCAGGGTCGACGCTGCACATCTCGTGGGCCGCAGCCAACCTCGACCCCGCGGCATTCGACGATCCGATGACCGTCGACCTGACCCGCAGCCCCAACCCGCACATAGCCTTCGCCAGCGGCTACCACCGTTGCCTCGGCTCGCACCTGGCCCGCCTGGAGCTCGTCACCGCCCTCGAGGTCTGGCATGAACGCATCCCCGACTACCGCCTCGATGGTGCCCGAGAGCTGACGTACTCCGTCAACCCCAGGGCCCCCCACACGTTGCCGCTCGCCTGGTCGTGAGGAGCGCGATGTGACCTCACGAGCCGGGGACGCCGTGGCCCCTCTCAACGACATCGACGAGTTGACGGCCGAATGGATGACCAGGGCCCTCCAAGTGGAGCTCCCCGGTGTCGAGGTCACGAGCCTCCACCTCGGACCCGTGCGCCACGGTTCCGAATCCACGGTGCGCGTGCTGCTGGGGTTCAACCGCGCCGGGCACGAGGGCCGCCTGCCGGCGACCATGTACGTGAAGGGTCAGTGGACCTCGCGATCTCTCGTCGGGATCCTCGGCGAGACGACGCACCACCACGAGGCCCGGTTCTATCAAGACGTTGCCCCGTTGCTGCCCGAGCTCAACGTTCCGAAGTGCTACTTCGCGTCGGTCGACACCGATCACCGAACGACGATCGTCATGGAAGACCTGCTCGCCCGCAACGTCCTGCTCGGAGCCGCCGGCACCACCGTCACCCCAGCAGCCGCGTATGAGCTCGCCGAACAGCTCGCACGTCTGCATGCGTTGTGGTTCGACGCTCCTGAGCTCAGCAGCGTCGACTGGCTGTCTCAGAGTTCCGCACGCGACGTCGACGTGGAGCAGATGGCCGCCGAGGAGGCCGGGATCTTCGGCTCCTTCAAGGCGACCTGGTGGGAGCGCCGCACCCAGCTTCCGCATTGCGAGTTCCTGCCCGCCGAGCTGCGCGATCGTGATGTGGTGAAGCAAGCGTTGGCGAACAAGTACCTCTTGGAGGGCTCGCTTCCCCACTGCCTGGTTCACGGCGACCCACACCTCGGCAACATGTTCTTCGATCTCGACGGCCGCCCGGGCCTCTACGACTGGTCACCCAGCGTCGGTCGGTGGGGTGACGACCTCAATTACGCGATCGTCGGCTCCCTCGGCGTCGACGTCCGACGCGAGCACGAGCAGCCGATCCTGCGTCACTACCTGGAGCATCTCGCGCTCCACGGCGGGCCGGTAATTCCATGGGACGAGGCATGGCTGGCTTGGCGACGTCAGACGATTCACGGCTTCATGTACATGCTGTGCAGCCCCCGTCAGCAGCCCGAGGAATTGATCGCCGTGCAGACCGTGCGCTTCGGCTGGGATGCCATCGACAATGACATGCTCGATGCACTCGGCGTCTGACCCAGTCACTCGGTGCAGCCGTTGGCGATCCCCTACGTGCAGCGAGCGGCGCGCTTCCAGGCCAGGTAGATCCCGGTGGTGTTGACGGATGATGTTGATCCAGTCCGCCAACTCAGTCGAACACGACGTTGATCGCCGGGGGTGTGCGCATCATCGCTCCTCGGAGCTGGGGTGGCGGCGAGGCGGGGTCGAGGCGCACGTTGGGGAGCAGGTCGAGGATGGCGTTCACGGCGCGGGTCATCTCGACCCGAGCCAATAACTGTCCGACACAGTTGTGGATGCCGCTCGAGAACCCGAAGTGGCGGCGCTTCTCGCGGAAAATGTCGAAGCGCTCAGGGTGCTCGTACATGGCCGGGTCGCGGTTGGCCGCTCCGTAAAGGAGGTCGATGAACGTCCCCGACGGGATGGGTACGCCCTCGACAACGGTGTCGGTGACGGTCTCGCGCATGCTGCCAACCACAGGGCCGTCCCAGCGCAGCGCTTCGTCGATGGCCTGGGGGATGAGCAAGCGGTCGGCCCGCACCGCCTCGAGCTGATCGGGGTTGCTCAACAAGCCCGTGAGCAGGACGGTCGTCGTGCGGAACGTGGTGTCGCCTCCGGCGTTGATGAGCTGACGCAGGAAGGAGATGACCACGTCGTCGGGCAGGCGCTCACCATCGGTCTCGGCCGTGGCCAGAACGCTCACCAAGTCGGTGCCGGGGTTGGCGCGACGCTCCTCGAGCATGCCCGCGAAGTACCGGCCGAGCTTTTCCGACGCCTCCAGTGCCATGTCCATCCGCACCGGGGAGAGGATCTGGGTGACCGTCAACCGGTAGAAGGTGGCGATGTCGCGAGCCGGCAGGCCGATCATCCGGTAGATAACGGTGAACGGGTACGGACGGCAGAACTGCTCGACGAGCTCGGCCCGGCCCTCGTTGCGGAATGCGCCGACGAGCTCGTCGATCACCGGGTCGACGATGGCCGTCCCCCACTCGCGCACCACGTTGGGGCGGAACACACGTTGGAGGGTCTTGCGGTATCCCGTGTGCTCGGGTTGATCCATGACGCTGAGCGTGTGCCCGAACGCGGCCCCCAGCGTCGTTTCAAACGCCTTGTTCGAGAAGACCTCGGGATGGTTCAGCACGTGGTCGACGGCCGCGAACGACAACACCATGTAGTGCGGCGCGTATGCGGTCGGCGGGCTCGGCGCCAGGCCCATGGCGTCGCGAAAGTCGCCGGCAACGACGCCGGCCCCCTCTCGCAGCTCGGCCAGTCTCGGGTACGGGTCGGCCAGAGTCCCGAAGAACACCTCGTCGCCCAGGTGGGGATCCCACGTAGGATCCGACAGATCCTCGATCGGCTCGATCATGGTCATGGTCACGCTCCTTTGATGGTCGACAGGATGTGCATGCTCGACGGTCGCGGCCGGCCCGGGCGTGCCCGCTCCCTCGACGGTGGCCCGTCGGGGTCGGCGAGGAGCGTCCCAACGCGCCGGTCGGAGGAGGCTGGTGTCTTCACCCGGCATCCATCGCCCGCATCTCCGAGTAATAGGGCATGTGAGAGAGCACGCCACCGTCGACACAAATCACCTGCCCGGTGATGAACGTCGACTCGTCAGAAGCCAGGAACAGCACGGCGTTGGCGATATCGAGCGGCTGACCGAGGCGGGGCGTGAGGTGGTTGGCCAGCATCACGTCGAAGAGGGCCTCGGCATGACCCGACTCCAGGGTGGCCTCGGTCACGATGAGACCCGGCGCAATGGCGTTCACACGAACGCCCAGCTTGCCGAACTCCGTCGCCGCATACATCGTGATGGCGTTGATCGCGGCCTTCGACGCGGCGTAGGCGGGATGGCCGAGGTCACCCGCCAGCGACGCGCCCGAGCTCATGTTGATGATCGAGCCCCCGCCCCGGGCGATCATGTGGGGAACGGCCAGCTTCGTGGCCAGCATCGTGCCCCGGGTGTTGATGCGCATGGTCTCGTCCCACACCGACGGATCGGCGGCGGAGATGAGCCCGTCTCGGGTTGCGGCCAATGTGGTGGCCGCCGCGTTGTTGTGAACGATATCGAGGCCACCGAACGTCGCGACCGCCTGCTCGATGAGCGACGCGATGCTCGTCTCGTCGCCCAGGTCGAAAGCGATGGCGACGGCTTCGTGTCCCCTGCTGGCGATCAGTGCCGCCTGACGTTCGGCCCCCGCGGCGTCGATGTCGGCGACGACGACTCGCGCGCCTTCAGCGGCCAGGACCGCAGCAGTCGCGGCGCCGATACCCGACGCCGCCCCCGACACGATGGCCACCTTGCCTGCGACCCTGCCCATGCCGTGCCCCCGTTCTTGCACTCTCGTGCCTCGTACCGTCGTGCCTTCCGGCGGCTCGGACTTTTCGGTGGCGCGGAGTGGGCCGAGCCTCGTGAGATCAGGGGAACAGGAGCCGGCCACCGTCGAGCATCAAGGTGGCGCCGGTGAGGTACCGGAAGTCGTCGCTCACCAGCGCGGCGACGGCTCGGCCGATGTCGTCGATCTCGTCCCCCATGCGCCGCAGCGGCACGGTCTTGAGCATCTTCTCGTAGGCCTCGGGGTGAGCGTCGCGGAACTCGATGGCCGGCGGGGTGAGCGCCGCGGGGCACACGACGTTGACGCGAATGTTGTCGCGACCCCATTCCCGCGCGGCGACGCGACTCAGCGCCCGCACGGCTTCTTTGGTCATCGCGTAGGCACCGAACCCAGGATCGCCGGTGACGGCGGTCGACGAGCCCAGGTTCACGATGCAACCGCCGCCGCGTGCCAACATGGCCGGATGGCTGGCCTGCATGGCGTAGAGCGTGCCGCGGCCACCGCTGCCGTACACCAGCTCCCAGGTGTCGTCGTCGATGTCGAGCACCCTCACGTCGGGCTTGGTCGCCTGGGCGTTGTTCACCAGGATGTCGAGGCCCCCGAACGTCGTCACGGCGGCGTCGACCATGCGCTGCACGTCGTCTCGCCGTCCCACGTCGCCGACGACGGCGATGGCTCGGCCTCCCGCCTGCTCGATCTCCTCGACCACGGCCGAGAGCTTCGACTCGGTTCGCCCGCTGATGACGATGGCAGCGCCGCGCTCGGCGAGGACGAGCGCAATGGCTCGTCCGATACCCTGCCCGGCGCCGGTCACCAGCGCAGTCTGGCCCGCGAGCGGCATCCGACCCCCCAGGGTTCGCCGGACTGAAGAGTTGGATGATAGAGCGGATTGCGGGCCCACGTCATTTCTCACCTCGAGATCGAGGTCGATACAGCGAGAAGCTCAACTGATCCCGATCGAGGGGTCAGGTGAAGGCGTCGACCACCGTGCCGCCCGCCTCGCCGAGGATGCTCCCGGCGGCGCGCAGGTGTGCGAGCCACAACGCTTCGGCGTCGTCGGCGGCCCCGACCCGGATGAGCTCGACAAGCTTGCGCCGGGTGCGATCGGCCTTCCGGGCCAGGCGCTCGTCGTCGGGATGGGGCACTCGCGTGTAAGCCCGGGTCACGGCCCGAGTGATGTGCTCGAGCATCGCCGTCAGCAGGATCAGCGCTTCGTTCTCGGTGAGCTGCACGAGGAGGGCGTTGAACTCACCGAAACGTTCGGGCTCGCCGACCGTGTCGTAGCCGTCGAGCCACGTGGCGAGCTTGTCGGCGCTGGCGATCCGGTCCCGTCGGCTGGCCACCCACCGCGCCGCCGGGGCCTCGACGATGGCCCGCACCTCGACGATGTCGGCGATCGTGCAACCCCGATGTTGGAGTACGAGCGACGCATAACGCGCCGCGGCCTCGTGTGACGGGACCTGCACGCGCGCCCCACCCCGAGCGCCGCGCCGAACCGTGATGAGCCCCTCGGACTCGAGGATCCGGAAGGCCTCGCGCAGGGTCGGCCGAGAGATGGAGAACTCCGCCATCAGCGCCGTCTCGGGCGGGAGCGCGGCGCCCTCGCCCAGGTCGCCGAGGACGATCTGGCGGCGAATCTGTTGCGCCACGAGCTCTGCCGCCTTGGGGACCCGCACCTCGATCCGCTCGACACTCATCGGTCGGCCTGTCCTCATCCGTCGTAGGTGGTCGTGGAAATCGGTGCAATGAACTTACCTTGTCGCGGGCCGTCCGGCGATGATGGTCTCCCGTCGTCACCGTGCCGGTGTGGGGCCAATCAGCTAACGTCGTCAGCGGATTGACGTCCGAGGGTAGGTACGGAGGGGGCCAGGATGTTCACGCTCTTCAGCGTCGACGACCACATCGTCGAGCCGGCGAATGTGTGGAGCAGTCGGGTACCCGCAGCGATGCGCGATCGGGCGCCTCACGTCGTGGAGGCCGACGGTCGCGAGATGTGGGTCTGGGAGGGCGGTCGGGAGCTCACGATGGGCCTCAACGCCGTGGCGGGGACGCCGATCGAGACCTGGGGCGTCGAGCCCGTGCGGTTCTCCGACATGATCCCAGGCTGCTACGACCCCACGGCACGGGCCAACGACTTCCTGTCGAACGGGATCTTCGCCAGTGTCGCTTTCCCGACGTTGCCCGGGTTCGCCGGCCGGAAGTTCATGACGTTTGAAGACAAGGTTCTGGCCCTGGCCTGTGTTCAGGCCTGGAACGACTTCCTGATCGAGGAGTGGTGCGCGGCCGCTCCCGAGATGTTCGTCCCCATGGTGATCGCCCCGGTGTGGGACGTCGACCTCGCCGTGGCCGAGACCGTGCGCTGCCTCGCCAAGGGAGCCAAGGCCTTGTGCTGGCTGGAGGACCCGGCAAACATCGGGCTCCCCGGCTATCACGGGCCCTACTGGGAACCGCTGTTCGCGCTGTGCGAGGAGGCCAGCCTCCCCATCTGCATGCACATCGGCGGCGCGCTCCCCACGGTGTCGTTGGAGGGCACGGTGCCGATGGTCGAGATCGCAGCCGCGTTTGCGCATGCCGCCCGGTCGTCGGTGAACATGATGGTGAGCCCCATCCCCCGCAAGTACCCGGGACTGAAGCTCGTGTGGTCGGAAGGGGGCATCGGGTGGATCACCGCTGCGCTCGAGCGGGCCGATCGGCAATGGCTCCGCCACCAGCACTGGACCAAGGTTCCCGACGCCGAGGTGCTGCCATCGGAGGTCGCCCGCCGCAACATGTGGTTCTGCATGATCGAGGAACCGATCGGGCTGAGCTACCGCAAGGATTTCGAGGTGGGGCACATCCTGTTCGAGTCCGACTACCCCCATGCCGACACGCCGTTTCCGAACACGCAAGCCGCGTGCGCGGCGCTCTTCGATGGTGTGCCGCAGCACGAGGTCGACCTGATCACCCACGCCAATGCCGAAGGGCTCTTCGACTTCGCGCTCTCACAACGCCTGGTTGACGAGCACACCGCCGCGCTCACCCGATGACCGGGCTCACCCGGACAGGGCCCACCCGATGACCGGGCCGCTGCTGGGGGAGAACGTCGTCGATCTCTCCACGGGGATCGCCGGGGCCTATTGCACCAAGGTCCTGGCCGACGCCGGCGCCGACATCGTGAAGGTCGAAGGGCCGAGCGGCGACCCGCTCCGGCGCTTCTCGGCGAGCGGAGCCACGATCGCGCTCGACGACGACGGCGCCCTGTTCCAGTATCTCGCCGGCGGTAAGCGCAGCGTCGTGGTCGATCCGGCATCGAGCGCCGCCCGCCCGCTCGTGGCCGATCTCGTGCGGACGGCCGACGGCGTGGTGTGGTCGCCCGGTTCGGCCCTGGCCGAGCATCCCGATCTGTCGCCCCACGCGCTGCGGCGGCTGGCTCCGCAGGCGACCGTCGTCACGGTGACGCCCTTCGGCCTCGATACCCCCTGGTCGGATCGTCCCGCGACCGAGGCCACCCTGCAGGCCATGTGTGGTAGCGCCGGCCAGCGGGGCACCATCGAGACGCCGCCGCTCATCGTGGGCGGTCGCCTCGGCGACTACGAAGCCGGAATGCTCGCCGCCGTCTCGTACCTGATCTCGCGCCATCGGCGAGTTCGTACCGGGCGAGGCGAGCTGGTCGACGTCTCGGCCCTGGAAGCGCAGTGCCTCACGAACGTGATGTATCCGGTCACGTTCACCTCGATCGCCGGGTTCCCGATGCGGCCGGTGCGCATGACGAACCTGCCCGGGATCCATCCGAGCGTCGACGGCTTCATCGGGTTCATGGTGGTGACCGGCCAGCAGTGGCTCGACTTCTGTGCCATGGTCGAGCGACCCGATTGGGCCGCGGACGAGGCGCTGTTTCGCATGACGACCCGAGCCGAGCGGAGGGCCGAGCTGGTGGGCCACATCGACCGTTGGATGGGCCAGCGCACGTCCGAGGAGATCGCCGATCTCGCCTCCGCGTTGCGTATCCCGGTGGCCGTCCTCGGCAACGGTGCGACGCTGCCTCACGCAGCCCAGTTCCACGATCACGAGTGGTACGTGAGGAACCCGCGGGGAGGATTCCTCCAGCCCGACGTGCCCTACACGTTCGGGGCCGGATCGGGGGCGAGCCGCCGGGCGCCCACGGCGGCGCCCCGGCTGGGTGAGCACACCGCCAGCGTCACCGCCGCTCTTCGCGCCGGCGCCCGTCATGCGGATTCGCTCGTTCCCGCACCGCCGCTCGAACCCGGGGCTCGACCGTTCGACGGACTGCGCGTGCTCGACTTCTGCAACAACTGGGCCGGTCCCATCGTCGGACACGTGATGGCGCTCTTCGGCGCCGACGTGATCAAACTCGAGTCGACCGTCAAGCCCGATCCCTTGCGCTTCAACACGATCAAACCACTCGACAGCGATCAGTACTGGGAGTGGTCGCCGCTCCAGCACGGCCCCAACACGTCCAAGCGCGATCTCACCCTCGACATGGCCAGCCCCCAAGGCCGAGAGCTCGCGCTGCGCCTCGTAGCCCAGAGCGACGTCATCGTCGAGAACTTCAGCCCGCGAGTGATGCACCAGTGGGGCCTCACCGAGGAGGCCGTGCGAGCCGCCAACCCGGCTGCGGTGTTCCTCCGGGCCCCGGCCTACGGCCTCGCCGGACCGTGGCGCGACCGGGTGGGCTACGCCCAGACCATCGAGATGACGGCCGGGTTGGCCTGGGTCACCGGGCTGACCGAGCTGGCACCCGAGATACCCAATGGCCCGTGCGACCCCATCGCCGGGTTGCACGCCACGATCGGGCTGTTGTTGGCGTTGGAGCACCGGCGCCGATCGGGTGCCGGCATGGTGCTCGAGGTGCCGATGGTGGGGGGCGCGCTCAACGTCGCGGCCGAGCTCGTCATCGAGCACTCGGCATACGGTGCGTTGCTTGGGCGTGACGGCAATCGCAGCCCGACCGTCGTCCCGCAAGGCGCCTATCGCACGGGCGACGACGACCTGCCGTTCGGGCAGGGTCGCTGGGTGATCATCTCCGTCGTCGACGATGACCGATGGCGAGCACTCGTGGCGGTGCTGGGCGCGCCGGCATGGGCGGCCGATCCCGTGCTGGGCACGGCTGCGGGGCGCCGAGCTGCCCACGACACCATCGACGAGCACCTCGCCCGATGGTGTGAGGAGCGTTCGGCCGCCGACGTCGAGTCGCTGCTGCTACAGGCCGGCATCGCCGTTGCCAAGGTGCGACTGCCGCACGAGCAGACCGAGCTCGAGCCCTTGGTGGCCCGGTCGTTCTTCACGACGCTGGAGCATCCGGTGACAGGGATCAACGTCCACGGCGGGTTCCCGGCATTGTTCTCGGCCGGCCCCGACCCGGCATCGCTGCATCGGGGTCCGCCGCCCACGTTGGGCCAGCACAACCACGAGATCCTCGGCGACCTGCTCGGCCTCGACTCCGAGGAGATCGCCCGACTCGAATCGGCCGGCGTGATCGGTACCCAGGTGGGCGCGGGCTCGACAGCATGGTGATGGCTCGCGCCTCCTTTGTCGTAGTGGGTATGGCAGCGGCGCGACCGTGTGTTTTCGAGTTATCCGGTGCGACGGGTCGACCGTATGAGTGAGTTACTGGCCGGGATCAGAGTCATCGAGTCGGCCATGCTCTTCAACGGTGACACCGTCGGTGCACACCTCGGCGATCTCGGTGCCGACGTCATCAAGGTCGAGCAGCCCGGCGGAGGCGACTATCTCCGCCACTTCCTCGGTCAGCTGACACCGGGCCACAGCCCGGCCCACGTTCAGATCAATCGCAACAAGCGCAGCGTCACCATCGACCTGCGCTCCGATCGGGGACGCGAGGCGTTCTGGCGTTTGCACGCCACCGCCGACGTGTTCGTCGACGGCAACGCCGCCGACGCCTGCGCCCAGCTCGGGATCGGCTACGACGAACAACGCCGCCGGAAGCCCGACATCGTTTACTGCCAGTACACCGGGTATGGCGCGACCGGTCCCTATGCGGCCATCCCCACGCACGGTCAGATGATGGACGCGCTGGCCGGTGCGTGCCCTATGGAGATGGGCGCCAACGGTGAGCTCCACCCGGGTCGGTCCGTCGGACCCATGCGGGGTGTCGATACCGGCGGCGAAGGGACGGCTGCGGGCGCGATCCACGCGGCGTTCCACATCGCCGCGGCGTTGGTGCAGCGGGCGCGTACCGGTGCTGGGTGTTACATCGACATATCGGGTACCGAAGGGGTTATCGCCCAGGGCTGGATTGCCGCAACCTATGCGCTCAACGAGCATCGCATCACCGATACGTCGACGATGCCGGCCACCGTCGACGGCGTCATGACCGGCGCCAAGTACCAGTATTACGAGTGCTCGGACGGCAACGTAGTGTTGTTCTGTTGCATCGAGCCGAAGTTCTGGCGGAACTTCTGTCGAGCGGTTGGGCGCGACGACCTGATAGCGGTCCACACCGGTGGTCGCGATGGCGGTAACCCCGTCGACTTCGGTGTCGGCGAAACCGAGTTGCGCGCCGAGCTGCAAGCGATCATCGGAGCGTTACCGCTCGCGCACTGGGTGAGCGTCGCTGCCGAGCACGACATCCCCATGGGTCCGGCCTACCGGTCGGTGCTGGAAGCCGCGGCCGACCCGCATCTCGTGGCGCGCGGCACCCTGCACACCGCTGTGCATCCCCAGGCCGGCGAGTACACCTTCGTCAAGGAAGCCGGGATCGTCGCCGGCCAGCCCTACCGCATCCGCCACCATGCCCCTGCCCTGGGCCAACACACCACCGAGATCCTCACCGAGCTGGGTTACACCCCCACCGAGATCGAGGGCATGTCCACCGCCCGAGCGATCTGACTCTTGCGATCGGCTCACACCCGCTGCTCCCGCAGGCCCCGCCGAATCAGCTGAATGATTCGCGTTATGGTGGCCAGGATGGGGAGCGGGGGCAGCCTGGCCGGCCGGGTGGCCGTGGTGACCGGAGCCGGTCGCGGCATCGGTCGGGCCCACGCCATCACGCTCGCCGCGCTCGGTGCCGCAGTCGTGGTGAACGACCTCGGGACCGGGCTCGACGGCTCGGGTGAAGACACGGGTGTTGCCGAGGCCGTCATCGCCGAGATTTGTACAAGGAGTGGACGGGCCATCGGCGACGCCACCGACATCAGCTCGTTCGCCGGTGGTTCAGCGCTCGTCGAGCGCGCGCTGACTGCCTTCGGTCGACTCGACATCCTCATCAACAACGCCGGGATCGGCGCCGACGCGCCGCTCGATGAGCTCGACGAGGAGACGGTGCTGCGACTGCTGCGGGTCCACCACATCGGGACGCTGGCAACGGCCAAGGCCGCACTTCCGATCATGCGAGCGCAGGGCCACGGTCGCATCGTCAACACGGTGTCCGAGGCCGCGCTCGACCCGCGCCACCCC
This sequence comes from Actinomycetes bacterium, assembly GCA_031362415.1. Classification (GTDB taxonomy): domain Bacteria; phylum Actinomycetota; class Acidimicrobiia; order IMCC26256; family VFJJ01; genus VFJJ01. The sequence goes on from JANLSK010000078.1 coordinate 58,770, forward strand.
GGGGGGATCGCCTACGGCGGTGCCAAGGCCGCCGTCTGGGCGGCCACGCTCGCCATGGCCCGCGAGACCGAGGGATCGGGCGTCACCGTCAATGCCATCTCGCCGGGCGCCCGCACCCGCATGAACGACGCGCTCTTCGCCGCGCTGGGCGAGCCGGCGCTCGACCTCGACCCGTTCCACGTTGCCCGAGTCGTCGCGGCGCTCGTCGCCGACGACGCCGGGCACCTGAACGGCCGGATCGTGCACGCCGCAGCCGGACAGGTGCGCGAGTACCTCGTACGTCGGACGGCCGACGGCGACGCCGTCGCGTTCCTGACCGCCGCGTCAACGTCGGCACCCGGCCCCTGACATCATCCGAGTCCTGATCGACGGACGCATCCCCATGACGACACCGAGACGGGCCCGCACCACGACGCAGAGGGAGTCGAAATGGATTCCGAAGGCCTGGGGCTGGGGGCTGATGGCGACGGTCTCGGGCTCGTGGGTCGGGTCGTCATCGTCACCGGAGCCGGCAACGGTCTGGGCCGCAGCTATGCGCACGATCTGGCCCGACCAAGGTGAGTGAGAACTCCCCGCCCGCCAACGGGGTCAGGGTCACGTCAGCGAACGCGGGGGCCGGTAGAGCCCATCCAGGCTGAACACGCCCGACCGGCCATCCGGGAAATGGACCTCGAGATCGGTCCCACCCGAGATCGTCTCCGCAAAGACATCGAAACTTCCGGTCCAACCTACCCCCAATGCGCTGGCGGTCGTGTTCGTTCGAGTTATACGAGCGTGACCAGCCCAAACCCAACAGGCCCGACGTCGGAGTCAGGTCGGTGATCGTATCGTAGAAGTTACCGTTAGCCGTTGGGACCCCCGCCGAGGTGTTGCGGGTCCTGCTCGAAGAAGAGGTCGCCGGTCGTGACGCATCCACCCGCCGCCAACGGCGCAAGGCCGCCGGCTTCCCCAACGGCAAGACGTTCGAGTCCTGGCGGGTGCCAACCGTAGGCGACTCCTCCATCGCCCCAGCGCGAGCGGTCGATCAGCAGTTCCTCGGGCGCCCTGAACATTGGCCTCGCTTGACCCACATTCTGACCCACATCGGGACGGATTCCGGCGTACGTCGGCGGACACCCCGCCCACGAAAGTGCAGGTCAACAGGCATTACCGGATGTCTGCGGACAGTGATGAATCACAGGAGTTCGATCTCTTAATCAGCGGGTTCCCGGATCGAATCCGGGGGGGTGTACCAGTAGAACAGCAGCTCAGAGGCCCTCTCCGGAGGGCCTCTGCTGGCGACTGAAAACGTTGACGACCATCTTGACGACCATCGAGCCCAATCGACGACCGCCCGTCGTCCAACCACTCTCTCGGGGGTGCGACCGAAGCGACAGAGGCGACGAAGGGTCAGCGAGGGCCGAGCGCTCGTTCCATGGCGTCAGCTGCCTGCCGCTGGGCCATCGGCTGGAGGTAGCTGCGAGCTACTGCCAAGCCGAACGATGAGCGCCAGCTCGAGCGCTACGACACCAGGGGGCTGGTGTCCTCGCCTCCGAGCATCTTTCCCACCAGAGCGGAGTCGAAGTAGTCACGCCATTGGCTGATCTTGCCGTCGACGACCTCGAACGTGCCCATCACCGGCACGGGCGCGCGCACCCCGCCCATCCCCACCAGGTCAACGCGTTCGGTCAGCACCAGGTTGCCGTCGGCTACCAGGTGACGCACCTGATACTCATAGACCTCGGGAAACATCGCCCACTGACCCGCCAGGTTGGCGATGGTGGCTTCGATGCCCTTGGAAGCCTCCATCCCCATGTTGTGGTAGGTGACGTCGTCGGCCAGGAGCGGCCGCAGGAGCTCGGCATCCCGCTTGGTCACCCCGGCACAGAACTCCCGCACGATCTCGGCGGCGTTGCTCATGTTTGCTCTCCCCTGTTTGATGCGGAGGCGCTCCGGATCGGCCGGCGATCCGGCCCATCCGTCGCCTACAACCTGTATGTCGGTAACATACAGACGGTATGTCACCGCGTCAAGGGTCGCCGAGGAGCCAAGGGGGCAGCCGGGAGGACCGGGCCGAGCGCACCAAGGCAGCGCTCGTGAGTACGGCGCGACGGCTGTTCGTCGAGCACGGCTACTTCGCCACCGGCACCGAGCAGATCGTGACCGAGTCCGGCGTCGGCACTCGTGGTGCGCTCTACCACCACTTCGTCAACAAGCAGGCGCTGTTTCGCGCCGTGTTCGAGGCGGTGCAGCGCGACCTCGCCGGCGGGCAGCAGGATCAGCCCGGGCTGGGCGCCATGGAGCGGTTGCGCCAAGGGCTGCAAGGGTTTCTCGATGCATCGCTACAACCCGAGGTCCAGCGTGTCGTGCTCATCGACGGCCCGGCGGTGCTGGGCTGGGACGTCTGGCGCGAGATCGAGGCCGAGTTCGGCCTCGGTGCCATCGAGGCGATGCTGCAAGCGGCCGTGGACGAAGGCACCATCGATCGGCAGCCGTCCGCAGTAGTCCTGGCCCACCTGCTCCTCGCCGCGGTCGACGAGGCGGCCCTCTTCATCGCCAACGCTCACGATCCCCGCGCCGCCCGGGTGGACGCCGGCACGGCCATCGACCGGCTCCTGGCCGGTCTGCGCAACGACGCCCACTAGTTCTCACCGGCCCTATCACCACTCGCTGCCGGCGCACCGAACAGCGCCAAGGTTCCCAACCACGGCACGAGATCAGCACGTCTCGTCGCGCACGGCGGTGAACACCGGACGCGACCAGGACTTGATCAGGTCGTCGAGCGGAGAGCGGCCAGCAGCAGTCGTCTCCCGCTCGACGGGGCCTGGGTTGCGGCGCGACCCCGGAGGCTTGACGGTCCGCGGCGTCACCACCGCTGAGACGTTCGGCCGAGCGGCATCGTCACCTTCGACCCTCGGCCGTCGTGGCAGCCGGTCTGATCACTGAACAGGCGGGGTTCGAACGTGAGCAGCGGTGCTCTCGGCGCTGCGTCGGATCATCCCAACGTCGTCATCCCAACGTCGTCAGCGTGCACGAATCCGGAATCACTCCCTCGGGCAATCCCGACCTCGTCACGGTCCTCATGCCTGGCGGCTCGCTGGCCGACCGGCTTGTGCAGCACCCCCCGTTGCCGCGGGAAGAAGTGGTCGGGATAGGTCGCGGTCTAGCCGTCGCTCTGGTGGCGTCGCACGCCACCGGTATTGTTCATCGTCACGTCAAACCGGCCAACCCGTCCGTCCCGCCCCACGGCGCTCCGGTGCTCCGGTGCTCCGGTGCACGGTCATCTTCGGGATCGCGCCTTGAGAAGCGTGCGACGTCAAAGGCGGGCAACCGTGCGACGTCAAAGACGGGCAACATAGTGTGAAGCGTTGCGGTTGCTGCGCCCGAAGTTATCGAGGGGCAAGCGTCCGACGACGGCGTCGGTATCCAATCGCTTGGACATGCCCGATGTGAGCCGAGAGTCGGCACAGGTCCTCGTCGACCGAGCCGGCCGTGTGCGTTCTCGGACTGGCACGGCTCAGCCAGCATGCGAGTCGCGCCACCCTGGCCGCGGCGGCGCTGCGGCTCACGGCCGCCCGCGTCGCCGAGGTCGTCGCAACACCGGTCGACGCCGACGCCGGCACGAACGCCAGTCACTGTGATCACGAAGGGTCTGCAGATCACGCCTCAGGATTGAGCTGGCCGCCCAGCATCGATACGGTCGATGAGGCGCCGGACACGAGTTGCTGCTTCGTCGACGCTGCGGGGGACTCCCGTGAGCCCGCACCTCCCCCGCCTCACGATTACCGAGGGAGCGAAGTATCTCCTGGGCGACGAGCTGCCCGACCTCGAAGCCATCGCCCGGCGTGAGGCCGACGACATCCGCTGCGGCGACAGCCACTTCGGTTTCGGCAAGTGAGCGGTTGAACGACTGTAGCATGGGGTGCTACAGTACCGGTCATGGGACGTGAGATCACCCAGCGCGAGCTCCGCAACGGCAGTGGCGAGATCATGCGTAGGCTCGACCAGGGTGAAACCTTCATCGTCACACGCAACGGAGTGCCCGTCGGCGAGCTCACCCCGCTTCGACGACATCGGTTCGTCAGCGCCGACGCAGCGGTTGCCATGTTCCGGAACGCTCCGAGCATCGACGCGGCACGGTTCCGAGCCGACCTCGACGCCGTAGCGTCCCAAGACATCGAACCTCGTGGCTGACACCCGTCGACCACGCGGCATCCTCGACACCTCGGTCGTCATCGATCTCGATCAACTCGAGCCCGACGCCCTGCCTGTGGAGGTGGCCGTGAGTGCTATCACGATGGCCGAGCTGGCCGCCGGACCGCACGCCACCACCGATCGGGACGAACGCGCCCGTCGCCAAGATCGCCTTCAGCGAGCCGAGGCGGCCTTCGATCCCTTGCCGTTCGACGCCGAGGCATCACGCGCCTACGGCCGGGTCTACGCCGCGGTCGTCGGCGCCGGGCGCAAAGCGCGTGGCGCCCGGGCCGTCGACCTCCTGATCGCGGCAACCGCGTGTGCAGCCGGGCTGCCGCTCTACACGCGCAACCCCGGCGACTTCCGCGCCATCGAAGGCCTGGTCGAGGTCATCAGCATCTGACTGGCTGTCGCGAACGTACACGCATCGCGATCATGGGTCGGAGGGGTCTGTAAGTCGGTGGAGTAAGCAGGCCGGCGGGCGTGAGCGGCCCATACGATGCCCTCAGTACCACCTTCGGGTGACCGGAATCGAGGGTCGCGCACCACAACGAGCTGTTACCGAGCACTGTTGGGCGCCGCGCGCGATAGGAACGGAGGCCGCTCTGGGCGTCATCGGGCGTGAGCATGGGCGGTGCTCAACGACCGTGACACCGTTCGATCGCCATGGCTGCTGACCGGATCGGTCGCGACGGGCTGTTCGGTGGGTCGGGTTGCGTGACACCGGTTTCGGCGCTCATCGTCCAACACGTGTTGCCCCTTCCACCGGGCGGTTGGGAGAGCGACGATCCGACCCGTGGAACGAGACCTCGACCGTGACGATGGTGGTGAGCGAGGACCTGGCGGCTGTCGAGGCTGCGTTGCGGTCGGGCCGGCTCGTGTGTGGTTGCGGGTCCTCGCTCGCGCCCTGGGGCTATGGGCGCGGACGGTGACTTCGAGGCTCCGCCGGGCAACAGCGCTGGCAACGACTACGTCGAGCTCGCTGCTCGAGGTGTGCGAAGACGACGGTCCTGATGGCCGACTGGAGCCTGCCCAGGCGGCGAGACACGATCGACGTCATCGGCGCGGCGTTGCTCGCACACGCCCAGGGTTCGGGGCACCGGCCGATCGCTCGTCGGCTCGGAGTTCCCGAGGCGACCGTCACCCCTGCACGACCGACGCCCCGGTGGTCATCGGGGCCGTCGAGGCCGGCGGCGCGATCCTCACCGGAGATCCCGGGGGTCTCCGCGCCCCTGGCTGCCGAGCCGCCGGCGAGGGTCCAGGCCGTCTGAGGCCGGCGCTGACAGTCCGCCGGATGGCCAATCTCCCGAGAGTCGATCAGCACCACCCCTGGACGCGCTGGGTCAACGGTCGAGACAGCACGGCAGCACCGGCCGCGGCGTCGCTCGGCGCCCACCCATGGTCGCGGGTTGGGCCTGCCTTGCGATCGCCTGGAGCCGGCTCACGTGTAGCCGTCAGGTGGGGGCATTCCTTGTGCCCCCACCGCACGCGGTCCGGGCACACCGCGGAACATGAAGGCGATCGGCGGCGAACCGGCCTGACAGACGAAGACCTCGCCGGTGGAGTCCCCGGTGAGGCACGAGAGCACGGCGTCGGCGATGTCCTCGGGTGCGATGATCGGAAAGTGGCTGTCGATGAGCTCCTGGCGGGCCGCTTCATCGAGGAGGGGCGTGTCGGTGATCCCAGGACAGACCGCGTTGATGGTGATGCGACGCTCCTGCAGCACGGGGCCGAGCGCTCGCACCAAGCCGACGACGGCATGCTTGGTGGCCGTGTAGATCGGATCGCGTGAGAACCCGATCAGACCGGCGAGCGACGACGTCGCCACGATGGCGCCCCCGCCCCGGGCTGACAACGCCGGGATCAGTGCCCGGACACCGAACACGACGCCATCGAGGTTCGCGCCGCGAATTCGCTCGTACTGCTCGTCGGTCATCGACTCGACCGCCTCCCAGACGCCCGAGTTCACCCCGGCGTTGAGATGCGCGAAGTCGATGCCGCCATGGCGTCGAACGACCGAGGCGACGACGCGATCCCAGTCGGCGGAACGTCCCACGTCGGCCACCTCGAACGACCCACCCAGCTCCGTGGCGGCCGCACGTCCCAACTCCACGTTGCGGTCGACGATGACAACGGTCGCTCCTGCACCGGCGAGGCGCCGCGCGGTCGCGCGGCCGATCCCCGACGCACCGCCCGTGACGATCGCCACCTTGCCTTCGAGCATCCGTCGCCCCTCTCAGTCGGGAGAGTCTGCTGCGGTACGTGCGGCCGTGATGCTTCCGCCATGACCCACTCGCTGGTGGCACACCCATCGTTGACCGCCGACCTCGACGGTATTCCAGCGCCGTGGTAGCGGAAGCGACCGCCGTGCCCGACGCTTGGCTGAGTCGGCCCCGACCATGCCCGATCCCCGCGTTCGGTGAGCTGTACCACCGCATCACGGGCCGGGATCGTGGCGTCACTCGCCCACGGACTCTCGAACGTGCTCGTCGATCAACAGCAAACTCCGGCTCCTCACCCGCATCGCCGACGGGCCGACGGCTCCAAGAAGACCGACGCTCTCATCGCCCTCTGCCACCTCGACCGAGCCGGCGAAGGCCCACCAGTCCCTGACGCCGACGTTCACCGGAGAAGCGGCGAGGTCACGGCCGGCCCGCCGCGTCGGCGGACGGCACGCTCTCTCCCCAGGCCAGCCACAGGCGCGGGCTGCGGGTCTCGCCGACTCGGCGTACGAGCGCCTCCTGTTGGGGGTTGGGTATCGGCCCGAGGTCGCGCATCTGCCCACGTGGATCGGCGACGATCTCCCACGGTTCACCGTCGAGGTCGAGGGCGATGCGGTCGTACCAGTACCCGTCGGCCGCCCGTTCGATATCGATGCCGAGGTGATCGACGACACGAACGTCACCGGTGGACGCGGCCACGATGCCGACCGAGAATCCCGCGCCGTTGCCGACGAAGTGTCCGAACTCGGTCGTGCCGTCGTCCCACGACGTGGCCCAGCTGTACCAAAGCCGGTAACCGACCATGCCCATCGGGTCGCCCTGCACGTACAAGCGCCCGCCCGGAGGCATGTAAGCCTCCTCGACGAACACGAAGCCCTCGACGTCTTCCCCCAGGATCCTTCCAGCCACCAACCAGGTCTGACTGACGTAGTAGAGCGCGTGATCGCCCATAGGCAGATACCAATGAAGTCCGGGGCTCAGGCGTTCGCCGGAGAGCTCGAGCAGATCGCCCTCGTTGTAGGAGACGTCCCGATCGTCGACCCGAAGCGACATCGATCCGCGCCCATCGCGGCTCGGTAGCCGGAAGGAGGCGGAACCGTCGATGACGCTGCGCTCCACGTCGTCACCCAAGGCGGCGAAACGCCCTTCTTTCCGTAACCTCGGGTAATCGGCGCCATCGAGCGTCGCCTGCAGCAGAAACCGGTCGTTCATCGAATGCTGGACGCCGCTGGCCGCAGCCGCCGCGCTCGCGCCTGACGAGGCGCCAGGCGCAGCCATTCGGCGGGCATGCACGAAAAGGTCGCCTGCAGCGCTTCGCGAGCTGCCCCAGACATACATCGCCTCGCGTTCGAGCCCGAGACGTGACGAGTCGTCCACGAGCTCGGCTGCGTCGAATACTCGGCGACCGGCGAGGGCGCCGCCACCGAACTGGCCGCGGCCGGTCTGCTGGCGGGGAGTGTTCATCGGTCCTCCCTCGGAGGCACAGGGTCGTCGATCAGCGCAACGCCCAATTTCGTCCTCAGTCTGGTACTCATCAGACAGCTGTTTGGGCTGGATGGTCTTGAACAGCGACGGGGACGAGCGGCTCGCCGACCACCTCGATGCGGTGGATCGTGCGAGCGTGCGGTCGGTAGTCGGCAACCGCGTAGTGCTGCACGTAATGGTTGTCCCAGATCGCGACGTCGCCCTCGGTCCAGCGCCATCGGCAGATGAACTCGGGGCGCACGCTGTGTGCCGCGAGATACGAGAGGAGCGACCCGCTCTCGCCTTCGGTGAGCTCGTTGATCCAGATCGTGAACACGGAGTTCACGAACAACGCCTTGCGCCCCGAAACGGGGTTGACGCACACCACCGGATGATCGGTTGCGTGATCGGGGGAAAAGGGCAACTGGAGCCGCGCGGTGAGCGGCTCGAGGAAGCTCTTCATGGACTCCGACAGCCACTCGAACGCCGCGTACTGGCTGGACCAGAGAGTGTCGCCGCCGGCGGGCGGCAGCTGGCGCATGTGCAGGATCGAGTAGCGAGGCGGGTTGGGCATCCAGGTGACGTCGGCGTGCCAGCGATCGGTCGTGTACGCCAGTTGGTTCTCCGTGGAGATCACCGCGACCTCCGGAAACCCTTGCTCGCGCAGCGTCTCGAGATACTCCGGCGGAAGCTTGATATCGCCGAGGGCGGTCGCAAGTGCGACGTGCTCAGCAGGGCCGATGTCCTGCCGGGGGAAGAACACCACACTGTGCTCGGTCAGCGCGTCCCGGATCCCGGCCACGGCATCATCGGACAGGGGATGCCGGAGATCGACGTCGGGCAGCTCGGCGCCGATGAGGCCCGAGACGGGTCGAGTCACGAGTCGAGAGGTCGGAGGCAGGGACATGGGCATGCAATCCTTCGGGAAGACGAGGCCCGCTCTCGCGGAACAGGTCACCAACGGCTGTTCCTACCGACATCACATTCATGGCGCAAGAGTAGCGCAATCATCTACCTGATAGGCGGGCGAAGACGGCGCGCGAGCAGACCATCATCGGGTACGGCGATATCACCCAGCCCCGACCCCGCGGCCCCGACGTCGAGTGGTTCGCGGTTGCCTACTGCGACTCGGCCGGCGGGCGACTTCCCACCGAAGCCGAGTGGGAACGCGCCGCGCCGCGGCCGGGTCCAGACGAGGTTCCCGTGGGGCGACGATCTGGAGGAGGGCTCGCGGCATGGGACGCCGCCCTCGGCGACTTCGCCCCGACGTTGCTCGAGTACTTCGGCGTGGAACCGCCGGCCGACATGGAGGGCCAACCACTCCGACCCGGTCGGCGAGCTCATGGTGGCAGACCTCGTGATCGACCTCATGCGGGCCAATGCCGCACCCGCCGAGCAGTTCCAACGTCTCGGCCTACCCGTCCACGGCGACGTGTCCGACGAGCATCTCGTGATCGAGGCTGATCGGGAGCGCGTCGCGGCGGCGTTCACTCCGATGCCTGACCGGGCCACGCTCCGCCGCATCTCGGCAGATATCGACACGCCCATCGGGGAGCTCATGAGCCGACCCGACACCCGGGCCGAGATTGCTCGATGAGGCCGTTGGTCGATCGGGAGGCGGTCGCTCGGGACGGCCCGTTGTGGACCGGGGGGTAGCGTGGCGGGCCTATGACGACATCACCTGCCGGGTGGCACCCGGACCCTCATCGGCGTCACGAGCTCCGCTATTGGGACGGCGCATCGTGGACGCACCACGTCTCTGACGGCGGACGCGCCGGAGTCGACGCCCCGATCGCTCCGGTCCCGGCGCAGGCCCCCGTCACGGTGGGCGGCACGGCCGAGAAGATCCAGCAACAAGTCATTGGCGGCGGCTCGCGAGGCGCGGGGATCGATCCTCACGCGACGGCGAGCGGGGGCGGCACGATCTTCACCGAGCCGATCCTGGTCGTGAACCAGAAGGCCAAGCTCATCGAGATCACGAACCAGTACGCGGTCTTCGACCGGAACGGCACCCAGCTCGGTTATGTCACCCAGGTCGGCCAGAGCACCGCCAAGAAGATCCTCCGCGTCGTCTCGTCGCTCGACCAGTTCCTGACCCACACCCTGCAGGTCTGCGATATGGGCGGGAACGTGCTCGTGCAGTTGACCCGTCCGGCCAAGGTGTTCAAGTCGACGGTGGTGGTCACCGACGCGAACGGAGCCGAGATCGGCCGGATCGTGCAACAGAACGTGATCGGCAAGATCCATTTCGGCTTGGAGTCGGGGGGCCACAGCTACGGCTCGATCCATGCCGAGAACTGGCGAGCCTGGAACTTCTCGGTGCAGAACCACGAAGGCCGCGAGGTCGCCCGGGTCACCAAGACGTTCGAGGGTGTGGCCAAGACCCTCTTCACCACCGCCGACAACTACGTCGTGCAGTTCCATGAACCGCTCGTCGATCCCCTCCGGACCCTCGTCGTGGCCTCGGCGTTGTCGATCGACACAGCCCTGAAGCAGGACTCCCGCGGCCTCGGCTGACCGCAAGCTGACCGCCGAGCGAGCGATGGGCGTCACCAACATGATCACCAACTCGGCGATAGCCCTGGCCCTTCGGCCCGACCAGCGGCGGCGTCTGGTGGACGGGCCGGCGTCATGGCCCAAGGCCATCGAGGAGTTGATGCGGTTCATCTCGCCCGTGCAGGGGCTGGCGCGCATCACTCACGACGCGGGACGTGACGTTCGACGACGTCACCATCCCCTCCGGCGACCAGGTAATGCTGCTCCATGGCTCGGCCAACCATGACGAGGCGGTCGACGACGATCCCGAGTCCCTCGATCTCGATCGGAACGTGATCTCGCACGCCCCTCTCACGTTCACCGCGCTGCCGTAGCCAGCCGGCCGCACCGGGGACGACCCGTCCACCCAGGGTCGAAAGCCCCGGGGTGGACGGGTCGTTCGACCTGGATCGCCGGAACTTTCGTCCGTAGGCTGTCCGATGTTCCGTTACCCTCGAATCGGGACCGACGAGCCCGCGTCTCCGGTGGTTCGACGTGAGCTCAGGAGGTCCCGGTGGACGATCCGACAACCCTGGCCAAGACAACGAAGCACACGTCACACCTTCGAGCCGGCAACCAGGTTCACGTCCCGGCGCCCGGCAGCACACCTTGGGGGAATCCATGTTGAAGCGCGTCATCACCGTGGCTCTCGTGTCAGCCACGATCACCGCTCTCATGACGGTCGCCGGACCGGCTGCGTACGCAGCACCGTCGGCCCCGCCGGGCGCCCCGACGGGGTTGACGGTGATCAACGGCTCGGGTTCGGCGCGAGTGTCGTGGTCGGCCCCGAGCAGCGACGGCGGCGCACCGATCCTGCGATACACGATCACACCATCGGTGCCGACGGGCTGCCCGATCGTGGTCGACGGATCGGCGCGCTCGGCGGTCGTTCCCGGGCTCCCACCCGGTCAGAGCGTCACCTTCACGGTCACGGCCGCCAACGCAGCCGGGTTCTCGAGCGCATCGAGCCCGTCCTCGGCGGTCGTGCCCTCGGCCGGGGCCGAGGGTTACCGCCTGGTCGGCGCTGACGGGGGCGTGTTCGCCTACGGCGGCGCTGCGCTCGGATCAGCAGCCGGTATCGCCGATGGCGAGGTGGTCGACGCCGACAGCACGACCTCGCGTGAGGGGTACTGGCTGACCACCGACGTGGGTGCGGTGTACTCCTTCGGCGACGCGAGCTACTTCGGAGGCGCCAATGCCCTGCCGCTGGCCGCTCCCGTGGTCGGGATCGCCGCGACGGCAGGTGCGAGGGGGTACTGGCTGGGAGCATCCGACGGTGGTGTCTTCAGCTACGGGAGCGCAGGATTCTTCGGCTCGGCCGGCGCCGTCCGGCTCAACCGGCCGGTGGTGGCCCTGGCCGGTACGCCCTCGGGACGGGGTTACTGGCTGGCCGCGTCGGACGGGGGGATCTTCGCATATGGGGACGCGCCGTATCTCGGTTCCGCGGCCACCTTCGCCTCCAGTGACATCGTCGACATCGCCGCGACATCGACGGGTCTGGGTTACTGGATCGTGGCCGACGACGGCGCCGTGTACGCGTTCGGAGACGCGCGCTACCTCGGCGGGGCCAACGCGGTGAGCCTGCGCTCACCGATCACGGCCATCGCCGCCACGCCGGGGAACAGCGGGTATCACCTCGTCGCGGAGGACGGCGGCGTGTTCGCCTTCGGCGACAGCGGATTCGCAGGCTCGGCAGCCAACCTGGCGCTGGCAGAGCCGGTGGTCGCCGCGATCTCGGCTCCCCCGGCGAACGCGCCGCGTACGGTGCAGCTCATCCAGCTCTCCGACTTCCACGGTCAGCTCGACCCGCTCAACAACATCGGCGGCGCGGGCGTGCTCTCGACGCTGTGGAAGGCCGACCGGGACCTCGTGTCGAACGGCACCGTCACGGTGAGCTCCGGTGACAGCATCGGTGCGGCTCCCCCGCTGTCGTCGTTCTTCAACGAGATCCCGACGATCCAATCCATGAACATCATGGGCTTCGACGTCAACGGCTTCGGGAACCACGAGTTCGACAAGCCCCTCGCCACCGTGCGCAACCAGATCGGGACGAGCACGGCACCCTGGGTCGTGGCCAACATGACCAACGTCGAGGCGAACCTGCCCGGACTGGGTATCCGTCCCTACCGCATCGTGGAACGCAACGGGGTCAGGATCGCCTTCGTCGGCATCGAGACCCCGGAGACCCCGCAGCTCGTGTTCCCGGGCAACCTCGGGACGATGACGATCACCGATCCGGTGACGGCGTTGAACACCGCAGCAACTCAGGCCCGCGCTGAGGGCGCCGACATCGTCGTGGCCCTGGCCCACATCGGTGTGGCCGGATCGGTCGAAGGTGTCGCCACGGGGCCGCTGGTCGACCTGGCCAACGGCGCTCGCGGCGTCGACCTCGTCTACGGCGGCCACACGCATCAGAACTACCAGGGCATCGTCAACAGCACCTTGGTGCAGCAGACCGTCAACGCCAGCCAGCGCTACACCCGCACCCGGGTGTGCTTCGATCCGGGTGGGCGACGGGTGCTCGGCGCCTCAGCCACCTCGGTGACACCGAACATCGCCGGCGTGACGGTCGATCCGGCGATCACATCCCTGCTCGCCCCGTACCGCACGCAGCTCACCGCCCAGCTCGACACCAAGATCGCCGTGGCCACCGACGTGTTCCCGCGCGGCGTCGTCACGGTGCTGGGTCGGTCGGCGAACGAGCGGCGCGGCGAGGCCGCCATCGGTGATCTCGTAGCCGACAGCCTGCGGGCGAAGTACTCGACCCAGTTGGCGATCACCAACGGTGGGGGGCTCCGCTCGGCGCTGCCATCGAGCTACTCCCCGGCCGACCGGACGCTGCGTCGCAACAATCAGGCCGGTTACCCGCAAGGACCGCCGTACGACATCGTGCTCGGCGACATCCAGTCGGTGCTGCCGTTCGGAAATCTGGCCGTCACCCGTACCGTGACCGGTGCTCAGCTGTGGGCTGCGCTCGAGAACGGTGTGGGCAACGTCGATGCTTCGAGCGACGGACGGTTCCCACAGATCAGTGGTTTCCGCTTCACGTGGGACTTCGCCCTCCAGGCGGGCGCCCGGGTGGTGTCGGTCGAGCTCGACAATGGCAACGGCACGTTCACGGCCATCCCCAACAGCGCCGCCAGCACCTACACCCTCGCCACCAACGACTTCATGAACTTCGGCGGGGATGGATACACGGTGTTCGCCGATGGCGGCGGCGTCACGCGTGAGCCACTGCTCGACGTGACCGCCGATTACGTCCGGGGCCTCACCAGCATCACGCCCGTCACGACCTTCACCCGTATCACGGCACTGAACCTGCCCACCTGACCGGAGCCGGTCGGTCAGTAGATGTTGGACGTGCCGCCGCCGTCGAGGTGCATGTTGACGCCATTGACGAAACTGGCGCGGGGGCTGGCGAGATAGGCGACGGCGAAGGCGATGTCTTCGACCTGGCCGATCCGGTTCACGGTCTGGCCCGTCCCCTTGAGGATGTACTCGGCAGCCCTGGCGGTGTCGTCGCCCCAGCCCCGCTTGGCGGCGAACACGTGGAGGAAGTCCATGAGGCCGGCGGTCATGATCATTCCTGGTGTCACGGTGTTCACCGTGACACCCGTTGACGACAACGCCTTGGAGAGCCCGAGCGACATGTTGATCATGGCCGCCTTTGAGGGCCCGTAGTCGGGCTGGGCCGAGGTGGGGATGGTGCCGGCGGCGCTGCCGATCTGGATGATGCGACCCCAACCCCGTTCTCGCATCGGCGGCGCGAGGCGGTGGATGAGCCGGCCTGCCGCGATAACGTTCTTCTGGTAGGTCGCCACCCATTCACTCACGTCGACATCGAACCAGGACTTCTTCTCCTCCTCGGACGCCCCACCGGCGTTGTTGACGAGGATGTCGATACCGCCGAAGGCTTCCAGGGCGACCGTTGCCACGGCCTCTGCCCCTTCGTCGGTGGCCAGGTCGCCGATGGCCGAGGCGACCGTCGCTCCCCGCTCGGCGATCTCGGCAGCCACCCGGGCCAGACGTTCTTCGTTGCGCCCGTGCACGACGACCGATACGCCTTCGTCGGCCAGCATCTTGGCGATACCCGCGCCGATTCCCGAGCTGCTCCCCGTGACCAGCGCACGCTTTCCCTGAAGCTGAAGATCCATGCCTGCCGACTCCCGTCGTCGTTTCGTACCTGGCGTGACGCTGGTGACCGCCCCTGCGATGATGACGCAGGAGTCTGGGCAACGCCGCGGATTGCGACCCTAACCACGCCGACGACACGGGAGCACGACCATGCGGGACAAGAGGATCCTCGTCACCGGGCCGGCTGGTCAGATCGCCTTCCCCCTGGTGACCGAGCTGGCCCGGAACAACGAGGTGTGGGGCATCGCCCGTTTCGGAGATCCCGAGACCCGCCAACGGGTGGAGGACGTCGGGTGCACGACCGTGACGGTCGACCTGGCCGAGCCCGACTGGACCGGCCTCCCCGACCGTTTCGACCATGTGTTGCACCTGGCGATCTTCCAGACCGCCGAGCCCGACTACGACCGGGCCATGCGGGTCAACGCCGAAGGTACCGCGCTGCTCATGAGCCGCTTCGCCGACGCCGAGTCGTGTCTGGTCGTGTCGACATCAGCGGTGTACGACAACGTCGCCGACGGCGCCCACCGCTTCGTGGAAACCGATCCGCTCGGCGACAACCGGGCGCCGAACTCACCGGCGTACGGCATCACCAAGATCGCCCAGGAGGGCGTGGCCCGGGGCCTCGCCCGAACGCTGGGCCTGCCGACCACCATCGCCCGCATGAACGTGTCGTACAGCCCGACGGGCGGGCTGCCCGCTTACCAACTCGACATGATCGTCAACAACATGGCCGTGCCGGTGATGACCGGCGGGGCCTGGTTCAACCCCATCGAGCAGGCCGACATCAACGCGCAGGTACCCAAGCTCCTCGACGTGGCGACCGTCCCCGCGACGATCGTGAACTGGGGCGGCGACGATGCCGTCAGCTCCGAGGAGTATCTCGAGCACCTGGCGAGCCTGGTGGGCAAGAAGGTCGCCATCGACTACACCGACGCCGGTATCCCCGGGCGGGCGCTCGACAACACCCGACGCCAGGCGCTCATCGGCGTCTGCTCGGTCGCGTGGCGCGACGGCCTGGCCACCCTGGCGCGGCACCGCCATCCCGATCTCGTCGTGCACTGAGCCGCCCCTCGGATCGGTCCCGGCCCTGAGCGCCCTTCAGAAGCCGGCTCCCAGCGGGCTCGGCAGACGGTGCACTACGTTGCCGGCCATGGGAGCATTGAACGGGCGGGTTGCGGTGGTCACGGGCGGCGCGTCGGGCATCGGCCGGGCAACGTGCCTGCGGCTGGCTGCTGACGGCGCCCGGGTGGTGGTCGCCGACGTGAACGCGCCCGGCGCCACAGCCGTGGCCGACGAGATCCGCGCCCTCGGTAGGGACGCTGTGGCCATCACGGCCGACGTGTCGCGCGAGCCCGACGTCGTGGCCATGATCGCGGCGGCCGTCGACACCTGGGGACGGCTCGACGTTCTGCACAACAACGCCGGCGTGACCGATGCCGCCGTCATCGGACGCGACGGCGATCTCCAGACGATGGACGTCGAGCTGTGGGACCACATGATGGCTGTGAACCTCCGGGGCCCGATGCTCGGGGTGAAGCACGCCCTTCCGCACATGCTCGCAGCCGGTCGCGGGGCCATCGTCAACACCTCGTCCACCGCCGGGTTGACGGGCGACGGCGTGTATGCCGCGTACGGCTCGTCCAAGGGAGGCTTGAACTCGTTCACCAGGTACGTGGCGACCATGTACGGCAAGCAGGGCATCCGCAGCAACGCCGTGGCCCCGGGAGTCGTCGTGACGCCGAACGCCCGGGAGCACTTCGACCCCGTGCTGCTCGGGATCTACGAAGACCATCACCTGACCCCCACGCTCGGCTCGCCCGAAGACGTCGCCGCCGTGGTGGCGTTCCTGGCGTCCGACGATGCCCGCTTCGTGACCGGTCAGATCGTGAGCGTCGACGGGGGCCTCCTCAGCCACTTCCCGACGTTCGCCGCGCTGCATCTCGGAAAGACTGCCCCAAGCTGACGCCCTGACGCCCGAAGCCCGGACGGCCGGACGGCTGCGAGCCCGGCGACTGCGAGCGTGCGCCCCGTCAGCAGCTGAGGACGGTGCGGAGGCCGCGGCTGGCCCGGAGGTCGTCGAGGCCGAGGTTGATGTCGCTCAACGGGCGCCGAGCGGTGATCATGCGTTCGAGATCGATCCGCCCGTTGCGCCACAGACCGATGATCTTCGAGACGTCGCGCTGGCTGTGGCAGGAGCCGAACAGGCAGCCGATGAGACGCTTCTCGGTGGCCAGCAGGAAGACGGCCGGCTCGATGCTCAACGCGTCGCTGGCCGACGGCGCCCCCACCATGACCGTCGTCCCACCGGTACGGGTGGCGAACAGGCCCTGCTTCACGAGAGCGACGCTGCCCGCGGCGTCGAACGCGTAGTCGACCCCGATCCCGCCGGTGAGCTCGTAGGAGCGGGCGACCACGTCGTCGGCGGTCGGGTCGAGAACGTCGGTGGCGCCGAAGTCGGCGGCGAGGTCGCGCCGTCCCGAGACCGGATCGGACACGATGATCCGTGAGGCCCCGGCCACCCTGGCGCCTTGCACGATCGAGATACCGATGCCTCCCAAGCCCATCACCAAGACGGTGGCCCCGGCTTCGACCCGGGCCGTGTTGAGCACGGCGCCCACACCGGTCTGGAGGGCACAGCCGATGACACTGGCCACGTCGAGCGGCACGTCGGTAGGGATGCGCACCGCGGCGTTCTGGTCGATGAGCGAGTACTCGGCGAAGCCGCCGACGCCGAGGCCCCGATACACCAACGCTGAACGACGTGAGAGGGGCGACGTGCCGTCGGGGAACAGGCCCGAGAACGTGATGGCCGCCGCGCACAGCGTGGGCTGGTTACGGGTGCAGTAGTAGCACTGGCCACATGCCGGCATGGGGCTGATGACGACGGGATCGCCCGGCGCCACCCGGGTCACACCGGCTCCGACGGCCTCCACGACACCGGTGGCCTCGTGGCCCAGCACCACCGGCACGGCGGTCGTCGACGGCGAGTCGATGACCGTGAGGTCGGAATGGCAGATCCCGCAATGGTGAACCCGCACGAGCACCTGACCCGGGCCGGGGTCGGCGATCGTGACATCGTCGATCACCAGGGACGTGGCCGGAGCATCGAGAACCGCAGCGCGCATGGCCGCACCCTAACCCCGACGCCCGAACCCCGCTGGACCTCGTCGGGGCGTTGTCCGGACGCCGGTCCGGGCGCTGCGATCATCGGCCCTACATCTGCTCAAACGGTCGCCGGCGAGACCTCCACGACCGTGCTCCAAAAGGCAACGCCGCCACCCCAGTCGGTGAGGGCGTCGTTGGTGAGCGAGTTGGCCGTGGCCGCTTCACCGTGTCGGGCTTGGCTCCATCCGAACGGGACCGACACCACGCCGGGTCGCACCCGTGTGCCCAGGCGGGCCGACAGCGTGAGCGTGGCGCGGTGGTTGTGGACCAGCACGCGATCGCCGTCGACGATGCCTCGGACGGCGGCGTCGACGGGATGGATCTCCACGAACGGCCCTCCCTCGATCGGGGCGTGGGCCGGGAGATGGCCGTACGACGAGTTGAGGAATCTCGTGTGCTGCTTGGGTGTGAGGAGCTGGAGGGGGTATCGCCCAGGTACGGCGATGCCATCGCCTTCGGCAGCCCCAGGACCCGCAGGACCTTCGGTCGCGGGGACGTAGGCCGGTGGGTTGGTCTGGCCCAGGTCGGCTCGCCCCGTGGCAGTGGCGAACCCGCCATCACGGTAGGGGCGGAGATCGTCGGGCAGATCGAGCCGGACCCAACCTCGCGTGCGCAGCGCGTCGATGTCGACACCAGCCGTGGGATTCAAGCCGATCGCCAGTAACTCGTCGTCGGTGGCGTACAGCTCGGGCTCGGTGAAATCCATGGCGCGGGCCAAACGCCGCCACAGCTCGGTGTTGGGCACCGCCTCGCCGAGCGGAGCGATGGCTGGCTCGTTCCAGCCGAGATACAGGTGCCCCCACGCCGGCACGACATCGCGCTGTTCGAGCTGGGTGGTGGCCGGGAACACGATGTCGGCG
Source organism: Actinomycetes bacterium (assembly GCA_031362415.1). GTDB lineage: Bacteria > Actinomycetota > Acidimicrobiia > IMCC26256 > VFJJ01 > VFJJ01. The sequence goes on from JANLSK010000078.1 coordinate 77,323, forward strand.
AAGCGGGCCGTGTCGGTGAGGAACTGCTCGCTCACCACGCACAGGAGGTCGTCGCGGGCGAGGCCCTGCCGGATGAGGGCGGCGCTGGGCGCGGTGACCACCGGGTTGCCGTTCCACACGAACAACGCTCGTACCGGCGGGCTGAGCGACTCGTCGGTGAGCGTGCGGCCGAGATGGTTCATGCTGATGGCCCGAGGCACTCCCGCCGGCCGGAGCTGCGGCGCGGCGAAGGCGTCGATGTCGACGACGCTGTCGAACCAGGTGCCCACGCTGCGGGCATACCCGCCGCCGAGCTCGCGCCAGGCGCCCGTGAGCGCAGGCAGGCACGAGAGCGTGCGGAAGAACATGGCGCCATGCTCGTGGTGCTCGGCCCCGATGAGCGTGCGGATGAACGACTTCCGGGTGCTGCCGTACAGCTCACCCAGGCGCTCGACGTCGACCGGCTCGAGTCCGCACGCGGCCGCGGCCCGGGCCGGGGTCCACTCGGCGACCCGCTCGGCCAGCACGTCGAACCCGGTGGTGTGGCGCTCGAGGTAGTCGTGGTCGAGACGGTCGTCGCGCACGAGAACGTGCATCACGCCGAGCATCAGCGCCACATCCGTACCCGGCAAGGGCTGGAGGAACCAGTCGGCCTGCTCGGCGGTCGCCGTTCGCATCGGGTCGATCACCACGACCATGGCCCCCTTGGCCCGGGCCTCCTCGACGAACGGCCACAGGTGGCGGTTCGTGAGACGGGTGTTCGTGCCCCACAAGAGCACCAGTTCGGCGTGGCGCACGTCGATCGGATCGGACGCCCGTCCCGAGCCGAGCGTGGTGGCCGTGCCCGCGGCCGCCGTTGCGCCGCACAACGAACCCACCTGACGGCTCGCCCCGAGACGGGCGAAGAACCGTTGGTCGAGGCTGGTCATCTGGAGCAGCCCCTGGGTGCCTGCGTCACGCCAGGGCAGCACGGCCTCGCCGCCGCACCGGTCGATGATCTCGTGGAGCCGCCCGGCGACCTCGGCCAACGCGTCGTCCCACGAGACGGGCTCGAAGACACCGTCGCCCTTGGCCCCGACCCGTCGCAGCGGCGTGAGGATGCGGTCGGGGTGGTAGACCCGCTCGAGGAACCGGTTGACCTTGGGGCACAGCTCGCCCTGCGAGAACGGGTGCTCGGGATTGCCCCGCAGCGACACGGCCACGCCGTCGGTGACGGTGGCGATCCAGCCGCACGAGTCGGGGCAGTCGTGGTGACAGGTACCGAGGACGGTGTGGGTGGGCATGGGCCGAGTCTACGAACGCGGTTCCTCGACGCCTTGGGAATTCAAGCGTTGTGGGTCACGCCGGCGGGACTGTCACACCCGCCCCGTACGCTCTCGAACGATCGCTCCTTTCCGAGCCGAGGGACACCGTGACCAGCCCCAGCGATTCCGATACCGATACCGATGCGGCTACCGCCACGCCCGCCTCCACGTCCACCGCCACCACGCCCGCCCTCGACGCCCTCGATGCCGAAGCGCTGGGGTTGTTGCGCCAGCTCACCCGCAACCCGTCGGCCGAGTTCCGTGACGACCAGCTCGACGTGATCCGGCGGCTGGTGAGCGACAGGCAACGGGTGCTCCTGGTGCAGCGCACGGGCTGGGGCAAGAGCGCCGTGTACTTCATCGCCACCCGCATGCTCCGTGAGCGCGGCGCCGGCCCCACGTTGCTCGTCTCACCGCTGCTGGCCCTCATGCGCAACCAGATCGAGGCCGCCGAGCGGATGGGCGTGCGGGCGGCCACCGTCAACAGCGCCAACAGGGCCGACTGGCAGGAGATCGAGGAGCAGCTCGATGCCGGGGCCGTCGACATCCTCCTCATCTCACCCGAACGTCTCGCCAACAGCCAGTTCCGCTCCGACGTGCTGCCCGGGGTCGGTCGGCGCAGCGGGCTCCTGGTGATCGACGAGGCCCACTGCATCTCCGACTGGGGCCACGATTTCCGTCCCGACTACCGGCGCCTCGTACGGGTGCTCGATCTGCTGCCCGAGGGCGTGCCGGTGTTGTGTTGCACGGCCACGGCCAACGACCGGGTCGTCGCCGACGTCACCACTCAGCTCGGCTCGGCGTTGGCGCCCGTGCGGGGCCCGCTCGGACGCGAGGGTCTGAGCCTCCAGGTGCTCGAGCTTCCTCGTCCCGCCGAACGCATGGCGTGGCTGGCCGATGCCATCCCGCGCCTGGCCGGGACGGGCATCGTGTACTGCCTCACCATCGCCGACACCGAGCGGCTCTCGGCGTGGTTGTGCTCTCGTGGCATCGACGCCGTGGCCTACAGCGGAGCGACCGCCGCCGACGAGCGGCCGGGTATCGAGCAGGCGCTGCTCGCCAACGAGGTCAAGGTGGTCGTGGCCACCTCGGCGCTGGGCATGGGGTTCGACAAGCCCGACCTGGCGTTCGTCATCCACTACCAGTCGCCAGGATCCCCCATCGCCTACTACCAACAGGTCGGGCGGGCCGGGCGCGCCCTCGCCGAATCCACGGGGATCCTGCTGCGCGGGGCCGAAGACCGCGACATCCAGGAGTACTTCATCCGCACGGCGTTCCCGCCAGCCGAGCTCACCGAACGAGTCGTCAGAGTCCTCGAGGAGCGGGCCGCGCCCATGTCGACGACCGCACTGCTCCACGACGTGAACCTTCGCAAGAGCCTGCTGGAACAGGTGCTCAAGACCCTCGAGGTCGACGGCGCTGTGGAGCGCCGTGGCAACACGTGGTCGCGAACGGCTCAGCCGTGGACATACGACAGCAACCGGGCTGCCTCGGTGATGGCCCTGCGCCGCACCGAACAGCAGCAGATGAACGACTATGCCGCGACCGGTCGCTGTCGGATGGAACAGCTCCGCAGCTACCTCGACGATCCGGCGGCCGGTCCCTGCGGCATCTGCGACAACTGTCGTGGGACGGGCGGCCCGGCGGCGGTTCACATCGACCCGGTGGTGCTCCAGCAGGCCACCGACCATCTCCGTGGGGCCGACCGGGTGATCGAGCCCCGCAAGCAGTTGCCGAGCGGGAAGGCCATCGCTCCGAGCCATCGTCTCCAAGCGGGCCGGGCGCTGGCGCTGTGGGCCGACGGGGGCTGGGGCGATCTGGTGCGTCAAGGCCGACTGGTCGACGGACGCTTCGCCGACCAACTCGTCGACGCGGCCGTTGCGTTGTTCGAGCGCCGATGGATGCCGCGGCCGGCACCCACCTGGGTGGCGTTCGTGCCGTCGCTGCGTCAGCCCCATCTCGTGGCCGATCTGGCGCACCGGCTCGCCGCGGCGCTCGGGTTGCCCTGCGAGGCCGTCATCCATAAGGTCCGCGAGACCGATCCCCAGGCGGCCATGCACAACAGCGCACAGCAGTACGCGAACGTGCGGGGCGCGTTCACGATCGCCGGCCCCGTCCCCTCGGGGCCCGTCCTCCTCGTCGATGACACCGTCGACTCGCGCTGGACGCTCACCGCCATCGCCTGGAAGCTCCTCGACGAGGGCTCGGGCCCGGTGTACCCCTACGTCCTGGCCGACAGCGCCGGCCGGGCGACCGACGATGCCGGTGCAACCACGCCGCCGGTGGACGGGTGTTGACGGAAACGTCAGATTACGATGCGCTCGAGCCACGGCGGGCGAGCGATCGGCGAGCACGCCGGGCACAACGAACCGAGCACTGAGCGCCGAGCACCGCGAACATGACACCCGGGAGGATCCGATGAAGGTCAGCATCGATGCGAGTCGGTGTCGAGGCCACGCCCTGTGCGTGGGGGCGGCGCCGGAGGCCTTCGAGTTCCTCGATCTCGAGGATCGGGCCGTCGTGCGTGAAGGTGCTGTGGGAACCCTGCCCGACGACGTGTTCATCGCCGCGGCCCGGGAGTGCCCCGAACGGGCCATCATCATCGAGCACGCGAACACGCCCGACAGTCCCGCATCGAGCGCAGCCAGCGAAGGGCATTGACGTGACGACCACACCCACCACCGAGGTTCCGGATCGCCACGAGCTCGACTTCGACCACCACGATGCCGAGTTCCGCGACGACAACAAGACCGTCATCCGCCGCCTCCACGCCACGGGCTGTCCCCTCGCGCACTCCGAGGCGCATGGCGGTTATTGGGCGATCTACGGCTACAGCGCCGTCTACGAGGCCGTGCAAGATTGGGAGCTCTTCAGCTCGGTGCACAGCCTCGACAACCCCAAGGGTGTGCCACAAGCGAGCTACCCCACGCCGCTCATCCCCATCGACGTCGACGGTCCGATGGTGCAGGAGTTCCGGCGGGTCGCGTTGTCGTGGTTCTCTCCCGGAGGCGCCAAGCGCGACGAAGCGCGCATCAGGGAGATCTGCACCGAGCTCATCGACGACTTCATCGAGCGGGGCTCGTGCGATCTCTCCCACGAGCTGTTGACCGCGCTGCCTGCTCGGCTGATCCTCGAGATGCTGGGCTGGCAGCCCGAGCGCTGGCCGGAGTGGATCGAATGGATCCACGCCAGCATCCACGACCGCACCGAGCATCCCGAGGTGGCCGAAGCCGCCGTCGAGAACATCTTCGGCAACATCATCCCCGAGATCAGCGCCCGTCGAGCGAACCTGGGTAACGATCTGTTCAGCGACATCCTGCGAGCCGAGCCCGGCGGTCAACCCTTCACCGAGGAGCAGCTCCTCGGGTACTCGTACCTGTTGCTGCTCGGAGGCATGGACACCACGGCCGGCCTCACGGGCAACGTGATCGAGCTCCTCGACGGCCGTCCCGATCTGCGCCAGCAGCTCATCGACAACCCGGGGCTGATGCCCAAGGCCACCGAGGAGTTCCTGCGACGCGAGAGCCCGTCGTACGGCCTGTATCGCACCGTCACCCGTGACACCGTGTTCCACGGCCAGCCGCTGAAGAAGGGCGACAAGGCCATGCTGATGTTCCCGGCAGCCGGTCTCGACCCCGTGGAGTTCCCCGACCCCGAGGGAGTGAACTTCGAGCGGGAAGGCAATCGCCACATGGCGTTCGGCCTCGGGCCGCACCGCTGTCTCGGCTCGCACCACGCCCGGGTGATGTTCCAGGTGATGCTGGGCGAGATCCTGCGCCGCCTCCCCGACTTCCGCATCTCGGGCGATGTCGTGCGGTTCAAGGACGCTGGCGACGTGTACGCGATCCGCAACCTCCCCATCACCTTCACCCCCGGAACCCGTTCCACGAGTTGAGGTTCTGGTCCGGCCCGGGACCGTGACCGGCGGCGGCTGGCGGCGGGCGCGACCGGTACAGCCAGGTGAGCCGGTAAGGTCGCCCCATGACGCACGCGCCGCCCGAGGCTCCGACCAGCTCCGGTGAGCTTGGTGACCTCAGTGAGCTCGGTGACATCGCCGACGACTCCGACGACGAGATCGGCACCGAGGAGTTCTCCGACGACGAGCTGGCAGGGCTGGCCCTGGCCGCCGATCCGGGTGCATCTCTGGGCGACGACGCCGTGAGCGTGTGGACAGCACTCGGGATTGACCGGCGTTCACCGCTTCCGCCCTGGTACATGCCGACCGCCGTCGGGGGAACCAAACCCGGCCGGGGCTGGCGTCGACGGTCGGCCGTCATCGTGATCGTGGCCTTCCTGGTGATCAACGCCTACGGCCTCTGCAACACCTACGGCGACATCCTCAACCGCTGAGGCTCACCCGGCGGCCCTTTTCTCCAACTGTCAGCGTGGGTACCCGTATCCGGGTACCCACGCTGACAGTTGCGGGGAGTGGGGGGGGTCACAGTCGGGTTAGGCGGTCGTCTCGGTCTCTACGGCCGGCTGGGGCTCGACGGCCGGAGGTGCCCCGGGGGTGTCGGTCACCGGGGTCTCGGCGAGCGGAGTGTCGGCAGGGAGGGGGACGGGGACGCCGACATCGGCGATCTCGATGAAGTCGTCACCGATCGCCAGCACATCCCATTGGCCCCCGTCGGCCGAGAAGAACCGGTAGCCGGGCAACAGCCAGACGGTGCCGTCGGCGTCCCACGTGGGCATGAGGATCTCCTCGACCCGCTCCAGGCTCACCACGATCGCCTCGCTGGGCACGGGAGGAAGCGGGGGCGCCGTGATCGGCTCGTCGCCCGTGCCGGGCTCGGTCGCAACGGCGGCCAGCGGCGCGTCGGGGGAGGGCGCCGTCTCAGTCGCCGCAGGCGGCGAGCCGTCGATACCCCCCCCACTGCCGGAGCTGCCGCCACCGCTCGCGCCGTCGGACGAGACCACGCCGTCAGACGAGACCACGCCGTCGGACGACACCGCATCGTCAGGCGACACTGCCGGGTCGCTCGTCGCTTCGAGGATGGCCACGCCACCATCGCGGACCCCCGGGTAGGGGTACCATGAGCCCTGTTGGGCCTCCAACCGCTCCACGGCGGCAACCGTCCCGATGCGCGGGTACTCGGCGACCAGCACCGGCTGAGCCAGGAAGCCGTTGACGTACTCGAGGCGGCCCTGCTCACCGAAGCCGGCGCTGAAGGAGAGCCCGGAAGCGAGACCGTCGAGGACCAGCGTGGCGTTGACCGAGCGGTAGTACTCGTCGCCGAACGACTCGAGCTCGTACTGGGTGGCATCGAGACCGAGCTCGTCGAACAGCTCGGTGGTACGGGCCAGGGCCTCGTCGCCCGAGGGGATGCCGACGGGCGGCGCCGGTCGCTCGCACGGGGCGGAGACACGGTCGCGATCGTCGGCGTCACCTTCGTCAACGGGCGAGGGTTCGTTTCCTTCGGCAGCGACGCCCGGCTCGGCGGCCGGCTCAATGGCCGGCTCGATCCCCGAGCTCGAAGGCTCGGCGCAGGTGACACTGATCGACGACGAGGCGGCGTTCAGCGAATATCCCCAGAACAGCTCGCCGGTGCCGGAGGCGTAGATCTTGGGGCCGGTGAAGTCGGTGGAGCCCACGGCCCATCCGCCGCCCTCGTTCTCGGGGAGCTGGCGGGGCTCACCCTCGACGCCGAGAACGGCGGCGATCTCGGCCAGGCGGGCACCCACGTCGACCCCTGAACCGTCGAGCGTGTAGGCCCGGGCCGGACCGTCGAGGGCAGGCAACTCGCCCACCACCTCGAATTCGGTGGGGAAGGCCGGGGCGATCGAAAGATCGGCGGTGCGGTCGCCCGCTGCGGACTCGGCCGCGAGCCCGGTCGCGTTGGCAGCTCCACCTTGGGGCGAACCCAGCTTGATGACGGGTGGGGCGCCGCCGTCGGAGATGCTCACCACGGTGTCGGCATCGTCGCCGCACGCCGCGACGAGCACGAGGATGGCCGTCGAGGCTACGAGGAGCCGAGCGAATCGGGATCGGTTTCGGGATCTGTGTCGAGTGGTCATGGTGCTTGGACGATTCGCCCGGCAGATCGGTTCCCGTGACCGTGACCGTGACTTTGACCGTGACCGTGACCCTCCCACGGGTCAGCCCAAGGTGATGGTGCGGCGGGCCATCTGCCAACCAGTGGACGAGCGGTGCAGCACGTCGTCGTACTGGCCGGTCAGCCTGATCGTGGGTTGGGTGGTCGTATCGGCGAGAAACATCCAGTACGAACGAGACGTCGCGGTGTCGCCGTCGATCTGCACAGCGGTCGTGGTGAGCACGTGGCGGGTGCCGGTTCCCGGGCCCTGCATGCCCGAGGCCCGCCGCTCCTGCGCGCCACGGAGGAGGTCGTCGTGGCCCTGGCGGGGGGCCGCCCCGGGCATCTCCCATGCGGCGTCGGGCGCGAACAGCGTGAGGTACTCGGCAAGATCGCCGGTGTCGGCCAGCTGCGCGATCCGGGCCAGCACGTTCCTCACCGCCAGCTCGTCGATCAACGCCTGCACGATTCCCGGTTCCTGAGCGTCCATCGGTTCGTTCCTCCAGTGGGTCGGGCGTGGTCGGGCGTAGGCCGGACAGCCGGCTCCCCGCCCGTCGATCAGAGCACCCGGGACGGCGCGCTTCAACTCGCGTCCTCAACGCACGCACGCCGCACCCACGCTCGTCGCCCCGGCGATCGCCACGGCGTCGTGGACCAGGCCAGGCGATCGCGCCACACTGGCGGGATGAACCGAGCACGACCGGTGCCCGACATCCCCGGTTCGGGGCAGGAGTCGGTGTGGGACTATCCCCGACCGCCCCGGGTCGAGCCGACACCCCGGCATCTCGTGGTGGTGGTGGGCGGCGTGATCGTCGCCGAGACCCGCGGCGCCCTCCGGGTCGTCGAGACCGCCGGAGCGCCCGTCTACTACTTCCCGCCCGTCGACGTGACGCCGGGATGCCTGGAGGCTGCGAGCGGCTCGTCATGGTGCGAATGGAAGGGCACGGCCCGGTACTGGACGGTCGTCGGGGGCGATCGCACCGTTCCCGGCGGCGCCTGGTCGTACCCCACGCCCACACGGGGTTACGAGGCCATTCGCGATCACGTCGCCTTCTACCCGGCGCTGATGGACACCTGCACGGTCGACGGCGAGACGGCTCGCCCCCAGCCTGGCGGGTTCTACGGCGGCTGGGTCACGAACGACATCGTCGGCCCAATCAAAGGCAGTCCCGGCTCCGAATGGTGGTGACGCCCACATCGTTCAACCCGGCTGAGCAATGTTCACAACGACGTCAAAGACCGTGTCCAACTGACCACTGCTCAAGATCGGGCGGTCGCGGCCCAGGTCACTCCTGGGGCCCCGGGGCTCAGCGCTCTTCGCGGAAGTACGGGATGGCCAGGGCGCCGGGCGCGGCGGTGGCGCGGGTGCGCCGTCCCAGGCGCGCAAGACCGGCCGGGGTGAGGATGGCGATGAGCGTCACGAGGTAGGGCAGCATCGACAGGAGGAAGGCCAGATCGCTGGCGCCCAGGAACGGCAGGTCCCAGCCCCGGGCCTGGGCCGTGAAGTCGAGCGAGATCATGGCGCCGAACAGGAGTGCGCCCACCACCACCCGGAACGGTCTCCAGGCGGCGAAGATCACCACGGCCAGCGCCACCCATCCTCGGCCGCGGGCGATGTCGGGCGACCACGAACGGGTCAACGTCAGCACGAGATAGGCCCCGCCGCACCCCGAGATCGCCGCGCCCAGAATCGTGTACCACAGGCGCATCCCGAGCACGTTCACGCCCACGGCATCGGCCGCGGCCGGGTTCTCGCCGACGGCGCGCACGTTCATCCCATGGCGCGTGCGAAAGTACAAGAACCACAAGGCGGCAGGGACCACGAGATACGCGACGTACACGATGGCGTAGTGCCGGAACACAGCCTCACCGATCTGCCCGACACCACCGAGGCCGAACGGGCTCTCCTCGGTGAACTTGGTGCGGTACAACGAGCCGTTGCGATTCGTGCCCAACTGGTTGGCCAGACCGACGCCACCCAGCGCCAGGGCCAGCCCGGCCAGCACCTGGTTGGTCCGGAAGATCACCACGGCGACAGCGAAGATCGCGCCGAGGACCGCCGCAGCCAGCACACCGATGCCGAGACACAACCAGGGACTGGCGATACCCCACTCGGTGGCGGCGATCACGGTGTAGACCGCCCCGATGCCGATGAGGCCTTCCTGGCCCAGGTTCAACACGCCGACCCGTTCGGTCACCATCGCCCCGGTGGCCGAGAACACCACGACGGTGCTGGCCGGAATGGCGACGCTGATGATGCTCAAGAACGCGTTGTCGATCATCGGGCGGCCTCGGTGGCGGGGTCGTAGCGCTCCCGCACCATCCGATAGCGGGCCGCGACCTCACCGATGGCTATGCCGAGGAGGATCGCTCCGTAGATGGCGAGGATGATGTAGGTCGACAGGCCCTTGGCCTGCAAGGTGATCCCGGCGTGGAGCATCGACGCGATGAAGAGGCCGCCCACGAGGAGCCCGATGAACGAGCCCCCGGCGAGCGCAGCAACGATGAACCCCGACAGGCCGTAGTTGGTGGAGATTCCGCCGTTGAGGCGGAACGCATAGCCGCTCAGGTGGATCATCCCCGAGAGCCCGGCGATGGCCCCGGTGCAGAGCATCACCAGCACGATGCGGACGGGAACGTTGATGCCGGCGAACGCGGCCGCCCGAGGGTTCCCGCCGATCGTGTCGATCTCGAAGCCCCAGGTGCTCGATCGGAACACCCACCACAGCACGGCGGTGAGCACGAGCGGGGCGATGAACCCGATGTGCAGGAAGTCGAGCCCGGGAAAGACCGGAAGGTTCGCCGATACCGGCGGCGCCGACTGCACGACCGCCGACTTCGTGTCACGCCAGAAACCCAACGTCGCCCAGAGGACCAACTGGAGCGCCACGAAGTTCAAGAGCAGGGTCGTGATGATCTCGTTCACACCCCAGTAGGCCCGAGCCAGAGCCGGGATGAGGATCCATGCCGCACCGGCCGCCGCGCCCACCAGTGCCATGACGAGGAGCACGAGCGGGTCGGGCCCGGCCCAGTGGATGCCGACCCCGGTGGCCGCCCAGGCTCCCATGAGGAACTGGCCGTCGGCGCCGATGTTCCAGATCTTCATCCGCAGCGAGAGCGCCACGGCGAGGCCGTTCAGGAGGATCGGTGTCGCGTAGATCGCCGTCTCCTCGAGCCCACGCTGAGAGCCGAAATTGGCATCGAGGGCGTCGCCGAGGAGCGTGAACGGGTTGCGGGACGTGATGAGCAACACCAACCCCGCAACGAGGATTCCGGCGACCGCGCCGAGAACCCGAAAGGCCGCCGATCGACGTGCGTCGCTGGTGGCGCGACGTTCGAGGCGAATGGTGTTCACGGCGCGACGGCCTCCTCGGCGTGCCCGCCCATGAGGAGGCCGATGCGGGCCCGGTCGGCGTCGCCACGATCGAACATTCCCATGATCCGACCTTCGTACATGACGGCGATCCGGTCGCTCATGAGCAGCACCTCGTCGAGGTCGTCGGAGATGAGCAGCACCCCGGCACCGTCGTCGCGTCGAGCGATGAGCGCCGACTGCACCTCCTGTGTCGCCAGCACGTCGAGCCCCCGGGTGGGATGTGCGGCAACGAGCAGCCGTTGGCCCACCAACGCCTCCCGGTGCGCCACGAGACGCTGCTGGTTGCCTCCCGACATCTGGCCGGCCGGCGTGTGCACCGAACGGGTCTGGACCCTCGCCGCAGCCACCAGGCGTTCGGCGAAGCGCACCACGGCGGTGCGCTTGAGCTGCTTGCCGGCCGACAGCTCGTCGGTGCGGTAGTGGCGCAGCACCGCGTTGTCCTTCACCGGGGCCGACGACACCATCCCGACTCCGATGCGATCCTCGGGAATGTGCCCGACACCGGCCGCGGTGATGTTGCGAACGGAGGCGTTCGTGAGGTCGACCGTCTCAACCACGACGGTTCCGGTCTCCGCTGGGCGCAAGCCGGTGATCACCTCGGCCAGCTCTGTCTGGCCGTTGCCCGACACGCCCGCGACACCCACGATCTCGCCACCGCGAACGACGAGATCGCACTGGCTGAGCGCGATCAACCCCCGGGAGTTGCGAGCACTCACGCCATGGAGCTCGAGGACCGCAGCGCCGTCGATACGTCGGTGGGTCACGTCGAGCTCGCGCTCCTCGCCGGTCATGAGGCGGGCCAGCTCCCGAGCGGTCGCCCCAGCCGTGTCGCGCGTCACGACGTGCCGGCCTCCCCGCAACACGGTGATGCGGTCGGAGACATCGAGCACCTCGTTGAGCTTGTGGCTGATGAACACCACGGTGCGGCCGCCGGCCACGAGTTGGCGCATGACCCCGAACAGGTCGTGGGCCTCCTGCGCGGTGAGCACGGCGGTGGGCTCGTCGAGGATCAACACGCGCGCGCCGCGTGAGAGCACGCGGAGGATCTCGACCCGCTGCTGCTCGCCCACCGAGAGCTGCCAGATCTTGGCTGTCGGATCGACGTGCAGACCCAGCTCGTCCATGAGCGCTTGGGCCCGGCCCACCAAAATCTTCTCGGTCACCAGACGGGGCGTCTGCGGTGAACCCAGGTGCAGGTTCTCGGCCACCGACATGGGGGCGACCAGCCGGAAATGCTGATGCACCATGCCGATCCCGGCGGCGATGGCCTGGGCCGGGTTGCGAAACTGGTGCTCGACCCCGTCGACGACCACCCGGCCAGCATCGGCCCGGTAGATACCGGCGATGATGTTCGACAGCGTGGTCTTCCCCGCGCCGTTCTCACCCAGGAGCGCGTGCACCTCACCCCACGCCAGCGTGAGGTCGACGCCGTCGAGGGCGAGGGCACCACCAAAGGACTTGGTGATGCCGCTCGCCTCGACGGCATTCTGTGCTCCAGGAGCCTCCGCGTTCACGATGAGGGGGTGATCGTCGGGTCGGCTGGGCAGTCTCGGTCAGTCCAGCCCGGTCACACCATCGACGGCGAAGTTGACGGCATAAGCCTGCTGCGACGTCCAGACCTCTCCGGCGGCGATGCGCTCGACACCCTTGTTGTCGGAGATCGGGCCCACGTAGACGCCGCCGGCTGCGTCGAGCGCCGTCTTGGCCTCGGCCACTGCGTCTTGTACGTCCTGGGGCACCTCGTCGCCCCAGGCCCCGAGCGGGCAGTCGAGCAGCGTCGCCTCGGTGCCGGCCGTCCACGTACCGTCGAGCACGGCCTGGAGCTGCTGGGTGTAATACGGGCCCCAGGCCGACAGGTCGAAGTTGTTGACGTACTTGGTGGGAGCGGCCGAGCGGAAGTCGAGGTTCCAGTACCCGGTCCATACCCCGGCCTCTTCGGCGATCTGCAAGAACGTGGGCTCGTCCATGACCCCGAACAGGAACTCGACACCGTCGGCGAGCAGCGCCTCGGCCGCCTGGGCCGCCTTCACCGGGTCGAAGAACGTGCTGACGAGAACCACGTTGACGGTGGCCTCGGGGTTCACCGACCGGGCCCCGAGCAGCAGGCCGTTGGCGTCGTTGTACCCGGTGGCGCTGGGGAAGGCCCCGATGTAGCCGATCTTGCCGCTGGGGGCGAGCAGGCCGGCAGCCACACCGAGCAGGTAGGCGGGAATCTCGTGCGCCATGTAGTAGGCGCCGAGGTTTTCGGTGAACACGTGGCCGTTGCACTCGAGGAACTTCACGTCGGTGTTCTCGGCCGCGACGACGTGCAGCAGGTCGACGTACTCGGTGTTGGCCACGATCAGGTTGTTGCCGGCCGCTGCGAGGTCGCGGAACACCTGGGTGGTCTCGGCGCCGAAGCCGACGTTGGGGGTGAAGTCGGTGGTCGCCTTGCCCTCGAGGCCCTCCTCGGCCTCCTTCCGGCCGTCGTCGTGGGTCTGGGTCCACCCGTTGTCGTCGGGGGGTCCGATGTAGACCCAGTGCGCCTGCACCGCATCAAGCGGGGTACCACCCGTGGCCGGGGTCGTAGCCGCTGCCGTAGCCGCTGCCGTGGTATCGGTGGCCGGTGCCGTGGTGTCGGGCGTAGCAGCGCCACCGTCGTCGTCATCGTCGCCGCAGGCAGCGAGCACGCCACCGCCGAGGACGACGCCGGCGGCACCGATGCCTCCCATCTTCATCATGCGCCTGCGGCTGATCTGGCTTTCGGCCAGACGCTCCAGGTCGGTCATCGGACGGTCCTGCTCTGCCATTGTGGTCCCCTTGGTTGTGGTTGATCGTCTCTCTCAGGACGAGCCGGTGGTGTGAAGCGATCGTGGTCGGACGACCAGCTCAGGCGTCAAGTTGTGCGGCCAGGGCGTCGAAGTCGGCGGCGTAGGACGTGCGCCACGCGGCCTTGGTGGAGTCGTCGACCCAGCAGCCGTCGATGCCGTTCAGCATGAACCGACGGAAATCGGCCGGGCCGAAGCCCATGTGCTCGGCCGCCAGCACGAAGTCTTTCGACGGGTTGGTCTTGAACATCGGCGGATCGTCGCAGTCGAGCATCAGCTTGATGCCCCGAGCGGCCATGGTCTTGATGGGGTGGTTGGCCAGATCGTCGCCGAAGTACACCCAGGCCGTCGACACGGGCGTGCAGGTGAAGACGACCTCCTCGTCGACGCAGCGCTGCATGATCGCCTCGCTCTCGATCACGTGGTAGCCGTGGTCGATGCGCTCGCAGCCGAGCAGATCGAGGCAGGTCTCGATGTTGCGTGGCGGGGCATCTTCGGAAGCATGGGCGGTGAGGCGGAACCCGTTGGCGGCAGCGGTTCTGTACGCCTTCCAGAACCGCTCGGGCGGGAACTCGCCCTCCGCGTAGTCCATCCCGATGCCGATCACCTCGTCGCGGCGGTGATCGGAGATGGTCTCCACCATCGTCATGGCCAGCTCGGGGTTCTCCATGCGGTTGACCGCGGCGATCAGGCGACACTCGATGCCGTGGTCGTTCTCGGCGTCGCGGATCCCGTCGATCAGCCCGTCGACAGCCGTGGGGTACGGCACGCCGGCGGCCATGTGCGTGGTGGGGTTGAAGAACATCTCGCGGTAGCGCACGTTGTGCTCGGCCGCTTCGGCGAGCGTCTCGTAGGCGATGCGGCGGAAGTCGTCGCGGTCGACGATCGCCAGTGCGCTGTTGTCGTACATGTGGAGGAACTTGTAGATGTCGGGATAGTCGTAGAGGTCTTCGGGCTCATTGAAGTCGGGCAGCGCCACCCCGTGCTTCTTCGCCAGGTCGACGACAGTCGCCGCCTGGATCGATCCCATGAGGTGAAGGTGCAGGCTCACCTTGGGAATCGCCTTGAGAAAGCTCGCCATGTCCACGACAACCCCCCAGTCCCGTGACGTGTGATCGGGAACCTACCACCGGCGCACCGCAGAGAGCCGGCCTGAACGTGCCCCGCTCAGCCGGCTCAGGGCGCCCGTTGCGGACAGCCCATCGCGGCGCGCAGCCCGTCGAACTCCAGCAGGAAGCGCCGACGCAGCGCAGCCTTCTCGTCGGCCGGCGCCCACGACGCGTCGATACCGTCGAGGCTGATCGCCTCCATGTCTTCCAGCGAGTAGCCGTACGCGCGAGCCACGGCCACATATTCGTCGGCGATGTCGAAGCCCATCATCCCCGGGTCGTCTGAGTTGACGGTCGCCAGCACGCCGGCGGCGCGTTGACGGGCGAACGGGTGCGACGCGATGTCGGGCACGACGTTGGCGATCATCACGTTCGACGTGGGGCACACCGTGAGCGGGATGCGGCGCTCGGCGATCTCGTCCGTGAGGGCCGGGTCGTCGAGCAGACGGAAGCCGTGATCGACGCGCTCGCAGCCGAGCTCCCGCACGGCGATGGCGATGTTGTCGGCCGGCCCGTCCTCGCCGGCGTGGATCGTTCGCCGCAGACCTCGCCGGCCGGCGTACTCGAAGGCGGGCTTGAAGGCGGAATGGTCTATGCCGCGCTCGACGGAGTCGGCGCCCATCCCCACGAGCAGGTCGCGGTCTCCGACGGACCCGGCGAACTCCGCCATCTCCAGCGCATGGGCCGGCCCGGTCGGCTTGTCGAAGTCGAGGATCATGCGGGCGTTGAGATCGAGGTCGGCCCGAGCGTCGAGCAGGCCGGCGCGGACCCCGTCCCACACCGTCTCGACCGGTACCCCGAGGCGGATCACGAAGCCGGGCGAGAAGAACATCTCCCGGTAGCGCACCCCGGCAGCGGCGCCATCCTCCAATGCCTCGTAGGTGATGCGGCGGAAGTCGTCGGCCGTGCGGAGGCTGGCGCAGATCACGTCGTAGATCGACAGGAATTGGTTCAGGCTGCTGAAGCGGTACAGGTCGGCCGGGTCGTCGGCCGGGAAGGCCGCACCGTTCTGGTCCGCCAGCTCCTTGATGGTGGCCGCCCGGGCTGCGCCCTCCACGTGGCAGTGCAACTCGACTTTGGGGAGACGACGGAGGTGGGCGTCGGTCGCTGCAGTCATTGCTGGCTCTCGCTTCCCACGCCGGCCATGCTGGCGGCGCTGGTCGACAGATCAGGGTCGGCCGTGTTACGAGATTGTTGCGGCTCGACCGACCGAGAGCCAACCCAGCAGGAGTCAGCGATGGAAACACCCGACAGTGTCGACCTGCTCGTGGCCGGGGCCGATCTCGTGGCCACACTCGACGCTGAACGGCGTGAGATCGCCGGCGGCTGGGTGGCCATCACCGACGGGTTCGTGGTGGGCGTGGGCCGGCCGGGAGAAGAACCGTCCGGTGCCCGGCGAACGGTCAGCGCCAATGGCTGTCTGGTGACGCCAGGGCTCGTGAACACCCACCACCACATCTACCAGAACCTCACCCGGGCCTTCGCTCCCGCGCTGCGCGGCAACCTGTTCCACTGGCTGCGCACGCTGTACCCCGTTTGGAGCCGCCTCGACGAGGAAGCCGCGTACGTTTCGGCCTGGATCGGCTTGGCCGAGCTGGCGCTGGGCGGATGCACCACCACCACCGACCATCTCTACGTGCACCCTCGCGGTGGTGGCGATCTGATCTCAGCCGAGATCGCCGCTGCGCGCGAGGTGGGGCTGCGCTTCCACCCCACCCGGGGCTCGATGAGCCTGTCGGAGAAGGACGGTGGCCTCCCGCCCGACAGCGTCGTGCAGGACGACGACGAGATCCTGGCCGACTCCGAGCGTCTCGTTGGGTTGCACCACGACCGTTCGCACGGGGCCATGGTGCGGATCGCCCTGGCGCCGTGCTCGCCGTTCTCGGTGACGCCCCGGCTCATGAGCGCCACGGCCGAGCTGGCCGAACGGCTCGACGTGCGCCTGCACACCCACCTGGCCGAGGACCGCGACGAGGACACCTACTGCCAGGCCACCCTGGGCTGTCGTCCGCTCGAGCACTTCGAGGCCGTCGGCTGGGGAAGCGACCGGTCGTGGGTGGCCCACTGCGTGTACCCGAACGACGCCGAGATCGCCCGCCTGGGAGCGTGGGGGACGGGCGTCGCGCACTGCCCGAGCTCGAACCAGCTCATCGGCGCCGGGCTGGCGCCCATCCGGGAGATGCGCTCGGCCGGGGTGCCCGTCGGCATCGGCTGCGACGGTTCGGCCTCTACCGACTGCGCGTCGCTGTGGCTCGAGACCCGAGGGGCACTGCTCCTGGCCCGCCTGCGGGAGGGGCCCGAGGCCATGGGCGCCAGAGACGCCTTGGAGATGGCAACGCTCGGCGGCGCGGCCTGCCTGGGACGGACGGCTGAGATCGGCGTGCTGGCTCCGGGGGCGGTCGGCGATCTCGTGGCCTGGCCGCTGGAGGGCATCGCCTTCGCCGGAGCACTCTCGGACCCCGTCGAGGCCTGGCTGCGCTGCGGCCCGACCGCAGCCCGCCACACCATCGTGCACGGCCGCTCCGTGGTTGCCGACGGCCAACTCACGCTCACCGGCGTCGAGGAGATGCTCGCCCGCCACCGCACGATCGCCACGGCCTGGCTCACCGCCACCCGCTGACCCATCTCCAACTGTCAGCGTGGCGCCCCGTATCCGGGGTCTGACGCTGACAGTTGGGAGGGGTGGGCGTCTTCCGACTACATGCCGGCGCGGATGGCGGTGCCGCGGGCACGGGCCTCGGCGATGACGGCGGTCTCGTCGACGGTCGTGATCACCCGATCGCGCATGAGCCACTGGCCCTCGCACAGCACCGACTCGACGTTCTCCGACTTCATCGATGTGACCAGCGCGGCGTGTGGATCGTGCAGCGGCGACATGTTCGCAGTCGAGGGGTCGACGATCACGAGGTCGGCGGCCATCCCGACGGCGATCCGGCCCAGCTCGTGACCCAGGCCCAATGCCGTCGCTCCCCCCGTTGTGGCCATGGCCAACACCTCGCCCGCCGGCAGCACCGTGGGATCGACCCGGCGGCCCTTCTGGGTGAGCGACGCCAGCCACATCTCGTCGATCATGCTCATGCGGTTGTTCGACGGGGCGCCGTCGGTTCCCAGCGCCACCACCACGCCCGCCTGGATCCACTCGGCCACCCGGGGCACGCCGAGGATCTTGAGGTTGCTGGCGGCGTTGTGCGACACGGGGGTCCGGGTCGCGGCCAGGAGCGCGATCTCGTCATCGTCGACCCAGGTGGCGTGCACGGCGAGGAACCGGGGGCCGAGCACGCCGAGCGCACCGAGATGGCGGACGGTCGTAGCGCCTCGGGTGGCGAGCGAGAACGACAGCTCCTCCGGTACCTCGGCCACGTGCATCTGCACCACGGTCCCGAGCGCCGCGGCCCGCTCCGCGGTGGCCACGATCAGCTCGTCCGAGCAGTTGAAGATGGTGCGCAGCGTGTAGCTGAAGTGCATGCGGCCGCGGCCGTGCCACCGCTCGGCCAGCTCGTCCTGCCGGTCGAGCGCGGCTCGGGTGTCGTCGCGGTCGAGCGCCGGTCGCCCGTCGCCCGAGTCCATGGTGCTTCGACCCAGGAACGCCCGTATTCCCACTGCTTCGAGCCCCCGGGCCATGCCGTCGACGTGACGGCCGCCGGGGTCGGCGATGGTGGTGGTGCCGTTGCGCACCTGCTCGATGGCGCACAGGGCGGCCGAGATCTCGGCGTCGCTCTCGGAGAGCGCGATCTCGTAGGGCCAGATCCGCTCGTGCAGCCAGGTGAGCAGATCGACGTCGTCGGCCAGTCCCCGCCCGAGCTGCTGCGACGTGTGACAGTGCGAGTTCACGAAGGCCGGTATGACGATGCGGTCGGAGAGCGTGACCGTCTCTGCGGCCGGCGCCGTCGTGGGCTCGGGCCCCACGTGGTGGATGCGACCGCCGACAACCTCGACCCACCCCGGCGTCGGGGCTCGGCGAGGATCGCTGAGCACCAGCCCCGGTCCGAGGCGCAGATCGACGGGAGACTCGTGGTCTGGGTGATCGCGGATCATGGGCCAGTCTCGCCGATTGGTGGGGGCTCGGGGGGTCCGGGTCAGTGGGGTACGAGGCCGCCGTCGACGATGAGGCACTGGCCCGTCATGAAGCTCGACGCGTCGCTCGCCAGGTAGAGCACGGGGCCGACCATCTCGTCAGCGTGAGCGGCCCGGCGCATGAACGCCGCGTTGGCCATGCGCTGCGCGGCCTCGGGACCGTTGTTGCGCACCATGTCGGTGTCGACGGTGCCCGGCGCCAGCGCGTTGACCCGGATCTTGTCCGGGGCGTACGCGGCCGCCATCGACCGGGTGAACGACATCAGCCCGGCCTTGGCTGCGCCATAGATCGACTGATTCGACGTGAACAGGAACGCGCCGGCCGACAACACGTTCACCACCGCAGCGTGCTCGCTCGCCTTGAGGTACGGCAGCGCCTCCTGCACGAGGAAGACCGGCCCTCGGAGGTTCACGTCGATCGACTTGGCCCAGGCGTCGGCCGTGAACTCGCCGAGGGGCTGCGTCAACGCGTTCGCCGCGTTGTTCACGACGATGTCGATCTGGCCGAAGCGATCGACCGTGGCCTGCACCAGCTCGCCGAGCGCATCGAGCGAGCCCATCTGCGTGGGCACCCCGAGGGACTCGCCGCCCATCGACTCCAGGTGGGCCTGGGTCTCGGCGCAGGCCTCGGCCTTCCGACTGGCCACCACGACCTGGGCTCCGGCGGCCACGAAACCCTCGGCCACGGCTCGGCCGATCCCGCGGGTCCCTCCGGTGACGATGGCCACGCGGCCGGTGAGGTCGAAGAGTCGGTCGAGCTTGTTCCGGTCCATGACGGCCAGCCTAGGAAGCGCCCCGCCGTTCGGTCAGAACGAGCGCTCGCAGAGGGCGGCGAGCAACACCGCCTGGGAACGGGGCTCCGGCGCGCTCACGCTGGCTCCGACGGGACGTGGCCCGACGTGAGCCCGATCAGACCCAGGAGCGCATGGGGTCCGAGGACGAGCTGCTCGATCACGCCGGTCCCCGCGCGCCCTCTCCCGTCGACGACCCGGCACGCAATGAGCTGGTGGATGGCCGATGCGCTCTGGGGATCGACATCGGCGACGACCGTCTGCTCGCCCGCCACCGATGCCTCACCATGCCAACAACCGGGAAAGCGCGTGGGATGCAACGATCCCAGCCCCGACATCGGAAGCGCCGTCACCGGCTCGAAGACGAGCGTCTCGGGCGACCGTCCACGTTCGGGGACGAAGGTGACGGTCACGGCCCGAGCGCGCCGCGTGCCGGGTATGAGCTCGAGCGCGTGGTCGAACGAACGGAGGTGCTCGACCGCGCCGGCCACGCCGAACAGCGCCTGCTCCCCTCGCAACATCCCCACCCGTGCGCCGGCCGAGAACCACCGGCGACCGTCGGTGTGCTCGCGAACCGTGAACGACAGACCGTGGTCGCCGAAGTTGGCCGAGGCCTTGAGGAAGAACATGGGCCCCACCCCGACAGGCGACACCGGCGAGCCGCCGACAGGCTCGTCGGGCCGGTGGGTGCCCCAGGCCCGATCGCGTGTGCCCACGGTGTTCCACGGCGACAGCTCGAGCCGGCGCGGCGTGGGCTCGGATCCACCCCAGAGCCGCAACACCCCGCTCCACTCGCCCAGCTGCTCGAAGTGCGTGGCGTCGACCATCGGACGGTCGAGTGCTCCGGTCAGGGGCCGCACCCGCTCGATGACGGGCGTTCGCGCGTGGAAGACGAGCTCGCCCTCGATCCCGTGCTCGGGAGCCACGACGACGATCCTCATGGTGCGCAAGGGTTCGACGGTCTCGAGGCGGATGGGGCCGACGCGCGTCTGGCGTCGATCGAGGGGGATCCGCCCCGATGCGAACACTGAACGCTGGATGCCGTCGATGAGCAGCGTGACCGCGCCGTCGATGACCTGCCGGTTGGGGTACATGGCGATCGTGACCGCGAAGGCGATCCCGCGATCGGTGTCGGCGCCGAAGAACGAGGTGCGATCGGTGTGATCGGGATCGCCAGTGGCCGGGCGCGACACGGGCCATGACGTCTGGTGCACCGGGTACTCATCGAAGGGCGTCACCATGGGCGGGGAGCGTAACGGCGATGGTAGAAGTGGGCCATGACCGCCAACGTGGGAGCCGATACCGCAGTCGACCTGTGGGGCTGGGTGGCGGTCGGCACCGGTGTCGTGATGCCCACCGGCGGCTCGACCAAGCCCTGGTGATGGCGACGGGCGCAGCGACGGTGAAACCCTGATGGACCTCACAGTTGTCGACTACGGCGTTGCCGCAGTTGCCGCGTTCGCCGCAGGCACCGTGAACGCGCTCGCCGGTGGTGGGACCTTGATCACGTTCCCGACGCTCGTGGCCCTGGGCGTCCCGGTCAAGAGCGCCAACGTCACCAACACCGTGGCGCTGTGCCCCGGGTACTTCGGCGGTGCCCGAGCCCAGAGCGCCGAGCTCAGGGGAGAACGGCAGCGGCTGCGTCCCTTGGCCGCAGCGGCTGCCCTCGGTGGGCTCGCCGGATCGGCGCTCCTCGTCACGACCCCCGACGACACCTTCGAGCTCGTTGTCCCGTTTCTCATCCTGCTGGCCTGCGTGCTGTTGGTGTTCCAAGACCGCATGCGGCGCTGGATCGATCACCACCGCCCCGACGGACCCCACCGGGCGACCGTCCCGCTCGCGGTGTTCGTGGGCGCGGTGTACGGCGGGTTCTTCGGGGCCGGCCTCGGGATCATGTTCCTGGCCGTGCTCGGGGTGCTCATCCCCGAGCCGATGCGCAAGATCAACGCCTTCAAGTCATTGCTGACACTGGTGATCAACGGCATCGCCGCGGTGTTCTTCGCGTTCTCGGGCGAGGTCGAATGGGTGCTCGCCGCGGTGATGGCCCCGGCCGCACTCGTCGGCGGGCACCTCGGAGGACGTCTGGCCGGGCGCATCGACCCTCGGTTGCTGAGGGTGGTCGTGGTCGGCGCAGGAGTGGCGTTGGCCATCAAGCTCTGGTTCTTCACCTAGAGTCGGCGTGTGACGAACGTCACACCTCTTCCACAGATTCCTCTCAGAGTCGCCCTTCATCGTGGCCGACACGTCGACGAAGACGTCGTCGACCGAACCGAGAGGAGCATCTCGTGAAGACCCCCCTGAAGCCCGTTCGTGCGCTCTGCGGCGCCCTCATGGTCGTGTCGGTCGGTGTGGTCGCTGCGCCGGGTCTCGCCCATGCCGAAGGAACCGACATCCCCGCCCGCTACGAAATGGCGTGCCGGCGCATCCCGGTGGCGCAGGAGCGAGTCGACAGCCTGATCGCTCGCATTCGTGGCGATGCCGCCACGCTTGGCTCGTTGGCCTGGCTGAACGCCCGGATCGCCGAGGCCGAGGCCGCGGGACGGACTCAGCTCGTCACGGTGCTCGAGAATCGATTGACCGCTCGCACCCGGGCGCTCGAGGCCCTGACCCAGCGCCAGACCCGGCTTGGCGAGTTGCGGGCCCGTTGCGCGGAGCACGGGGTTACGTTGTGAGTCGATACCGGCGAATGCGGCGAGCGATCCTCACCATCGGCCTGGCCGCTGCGAGCGCATCCCTGACCGCTGCGTGCGCCTCGGACGCCCCGGCAACCTCCGGCGGGGGCACCGAGAGCGTCGAGGCTGGCGAGGCGATCGACTCGGCGACGATCGCCGGCTCCGCCGTCGGCCCGGTGAGCACGACCACGACCACCATCGCGATCACCGGCGCGGGAGCCGAACGAAACCCAACGATCGATGACGCGACGACGACATCACCGGCCGCGCGCGGAGCGGCCGCCGTCGCCACGACCACGCTGCGACCTCCGGCGACCCCCGCGGCGGTGTCGCCGACGCAACCGTCCGCAACCACGCCGTCCACGCCGTCGCTTTCATCGCCCCCGGGACCGGGCGCTCCCAGCACGACGCCACCGACCGTCGCTGTCACGACCGTGGCCTCAGCCGTGGTGTCCGGCGCCGAGATCGCTGATCTCGAACAACTGCTCGACGAGATCGACGACCTGCTGAGCGACATCGACGCCGATCTCGGCGCCGACTGAACGAGAGGTGCAGGCGTGTCGACGACGCCGACGGGCGAGGTGCGGGTTCTGGTCGTCGAGGACGACGACGCGGTCCGCTCGGCGATCGAGCGCGGTCTGGGCGTGCTCGGGTTCGAGATCACGTCGGTCGGCACTGCAGAAGCGGCGATCGACGCGCTCGCGAGGCGCAGGGTCGACGTGATGATCGTCGACGTGGGACTGCCGGGCATGTCAGGGATCGAGTTGTGCCGGCGACTCCGAGACCTGGTCGTGGAAACGCCCGTTCTCATCCTTTCCGCTCGCGACCAGGTCGGTGATCGAGTAGCCGGGCTGGAGGCAGGGGCCGACGACTACCTGGTCAAGCCGTTCGCGCTCGACGAGCTCGCCGCTCGGGTGAACGCGCTGCGCCGACGGGCTCGATGGGCCCCGACGGACGGGACGATCGTCACGGCGGGGCCGCTCTGGATCGATCTCGAGCGCCGTCACGCCGCGGTGGACGGCGCCCGCCTCGAGCTGTCCCGCAGGGAGTTCGATCTCCTCGTCGTGCTGGCGATGAACCCGGGGATCGTGCTCTCGCGCGTTCGGCTCCTCGAGCGCGTGTGGGGTTACGACTTCGATGTCGACACGAACGTCGTCGACGTGTTCGTGGGATACCTGCGCAGGAAGCTCGAACGGGCGGGAACGGCGCGGATGATCGAGACGGTGCGCGGCGTCGGGTTCGTGTTGAAGGTCGCCTGATGCGACTCGCGACGCGGACCGCGCTCGCCTCGTTGGTTGCGTCGTCGGTCACGCTCGTGATCGTCGGCGCGGTGTTCCGGGACCAGTTCGCACGCGGGCTCCAAGACCGCGTCGATGCTCAGCTCGAGGAGCGGACCGACACGGCGCCAATCCTCGTGGCGGTCGCCGATCGTCTGGCCCGGTCCGAGCTGCAGGGCGCCGTCGAGGGCACCCGCGTTGCGATCGATGGGCGCATCATCCCGTTCGGATCATTGCCCGACGATCCGCTCCCCGATGTCGATGACGTCGGATGGACGACCGTCTCGGCTGACGGGGAGCGTTGGCGATTGCTGACCGTCGAGGTACTCGACGTCCCCGAGGTGGGCGACTCGGCGCTCGTTCAGCTCGTGGCCCCGTTGGGCGACGTCGACGAGAACTCGGCTCGACTCCGGCGCCACGCGCTGATCGTCTTCGGGCTCACGACGCTCGCTGCCGGTGCGCTCGGGTTCCTCCTGGGCCGGCGCGCGACGCGACCTCTGTCGGTGCTCCGGCGCGACTCCGAAGCCGTCGACCTCGACGATCCGGAGTCGTGGTGCGTGGCCCAGAGCTACGGATCACCTGAGGTCGACGATGTCGCCGCGACGCTCAACGAGAACCTGCGCCGCCTCGCCGAGGCGACCCGCCGCCGGAATTCGGCACTCGACTCGGCCCGGGCGTTCGCGGCGTCGGCAACGCACGAGATCCGCACCCCCTTGCAGGGGGCGCTGATGAACCTCGACATCGCCCGGAGCTCCCGCGCCACCGAGACCGATCGAACGGAGTCGCTGCGGCTCGCATCGGCACAGCTGCACCGGATCGCCACGGCACTCGCCGCCGTGGGCGCGTTGTCCGATGCCGAGACCGTCGATTCGGCGCGCTTCGAAGCGTTCCCCGTCTCGGATCTGGTCGACCAGGCCGATGCCGCCATCGCCGAGGAGCGACGACGCCGACCCGGCGCCACGATCGAGCTCGAGGCTCCCGAAACGTCGGCCGATCTCGTCGTGGCCTGGTCGGACGGACTCCGGCTGGCAATCGCCAATCTCGTGCGCAACGCCCTCGTGCACGGCGTACCGACCAACGACGTGCCAGCGCTGGTACGAGTCGCCGTCGCGTCGACGTCGGTGACCGTCGACGACAACGGGCCCGGCGTCCCTGTTGGTGATCGCCAGCGGATGCTCGAGCGCTTCGAGAAGGGCGACGGCGACGGATCGGGTCTCGGACTGGCCATCGTCCACCAGGTGGCGTTGGCCCACGGCGGCATCGTCGAGATCGGGTCGAGCCCTCTCGGGGGGACCCGGGTCGTCATGACCTTCGGCCATCCTCCTGCTGACCTGCTCGACGGTTCGTGAGGTACGTCGCGCTCGGCGCGGGGTGAGCCGGAACCGGTCACGTCCCGTCGACACCCTCGACCAGCCGGGCGTCGACGGCCGCCACCACATCGGCGATCGCGTCGTCGAGATCGGCGATCACGACCTCGATCGCCTCGGGGCCGCGGCAGAACACGAGGACGGCCGACGCGACCGGCCGGCCAGTGACCTGGGCCACCGCTGTGGCGTAGACCGCGATCTGGCGCCGGTACCCGGGTAGGCGACGACCGAGATCGAGGGACGACTCGATGGCGTCGGTCTTGTAGTCGACGATCACGAGGCCTTCGGCGGTTTCCCCGAGCAGGTCGATGAACCCTTCGACGACCACCCCGCTGTCGCCGACGGCAGCCGAGACGAACACCTCGCGCCACACCCGGCCGCCGGCCACGAGACGCTGCACCGTCGGCGACGACCACGCGGTGCGCGCCGCGAGCTCGACGGCGGCGACCCGGTCGGAGACTCCTTCGAGCGCCGCGTGCTCGGCCACCAGCTCCTCGAGACTCGGGCTCCCGGACTCCGGATCGAGCTCGGCGAGCACGGCGTGGACGGCCCGGCCGACCGCGCTCGCGGCCCGACGGCGCCCACCGTCGTCGGCGTGCGCCCGATGCCCGGCGGCGTCGGGCCATGGGGCCTCGATATCGACATTCTCGACGACGACGACCTCGTCGTCGTGGAGGCTCGACGCGGCGATGGCTGCCGGCCGCATCGCCAGGGCCAGGGCCCGTCGGCGGCGTACGGTCCAGAGAGCGAGCGCCTCCAGGGGACCGGCGTCTTCGGCCCGACTCCCGTCGAGCACAGTTGAGTTGTCGGGGCTCTGGCCCGCACTTCTGCCAGGTGCTCGCAGCGGGTCGGGCGCGGGGACGGGCAGCGGGACGGAGGGATCGGTGGCGGCGAGGCTGAGCACCCCGCCGAGGAGCGCAGCGTGCGATCTCGTGTCCGACGCCGTGCGGTGCAGGCTCACCACGAGATGGTCGCGAGCGCGGGTAGCGGCCACGTAGAGCACCCGGAGTCGCTCGTGCTCGTCGACGGCGTGCTCGGTCTGCGCCAGGGCCTTGTAACCACTGGTCATGCCGATGGCGGCGTTGATGCGAATCTCCGGCGAGCCGTCGTCGTCCCAGAGGATCCTCGTTGCCGGCCCGCTGGCGGCGTTGGCCACGTTGAGGCCGGCGAGCACCACGATCGGGAACTCGAGGCCCTTGGCCGCGTGCACCGTGAGGATGCGAACGGCATCGTCGTCGCCATCGGGCAGCACCGACTCGTGGACGGCTGCCCGCTCGTCAGCCTGGCGCTCGGCCCACCCCAGGAAGCGTCTGAGCACGGCGCCGGCAGCCACCCCACCCGATGGCGATCCGCCGCCAGCGCGCGGGCTCGTACCGGCTCCGGCGAAGCGTCGGGCCTCGTCGGCGACGAAGCGCAGGCGCCGCCAATGGTCGCGGGGTCGGCGGTGCGAGAGGGCCAGCTCGTACAGGCGCAGCTCGCTGATGGTGTGATCGACGAGCGTGCCCAGGGCCATCCACCATCGGCGCTCGTGCAATCGCCGCAACACCGCCAAGGCCTCGGCCACGGGAAGACCGGTCGGATCGCCCGGCGCAGCGGCCGGCTCGGCCCGGTAGTCGAACCCGCCGCCGGCTCGAACGTGGGCCAGGAGATCGTCGTCGCCACAGCCCAGAGCCGGGGTCCGCAGGGCAGCCAGCACCGCCACCTCGTCGGTGGGATCGTCGAGGCAGCGGAGCACGACAAGCAGCTCCCGGAGGTCGTCCGTGGACCAGACGAGCGTTCGACTCTCGACCCGGAACGGGATGCCTGCCGTCTCGAGCGCGCGCTCGACGACCGGGAGGCCCGTGCGGGTGGGCAGGAGCACGGCAACGTCACCGAAGCGGGCCGGGCGACCGGGACGGTCGGGTCCGCTCCCGACGATCCACTGCTCGGCCACGGCTGCGGCGATGGTGGCGGCGAGATCGACCCCCTCCAGCTCACGAACGGCCCCGATGGCCCGGTCGGACGGATGGGCTCCACCGAGGCACACCACGGAGGAGGCAGCGCTGGTCTCGCGAGCCACCACGAGCGGCTCGTACCGGGGCTGACGGCCCGGGTCACCGTTGCCGATCAGCTCGCCGAACACGGCGTTCACCCAGTGGACCACGGTTGCGCTCGAGCGGAAGTTCCGGGTGAGCGAGAGTCGGCGGGCGCCCAACTCGGCGCCTGCGGCCAGGAACAGCCCGATGTCGGCCCGGCGGAACCGGTAGATCGACTGCTTGGCGTCGCCCACCAGGAACAACCGACCCGGATCGACCATGGCCTGTCGCCAACCGGATCCCGACACCAGGCCCCGGATGGGCGGACTGCCGGCCCCCTGGCTGTCGCCCTGGGTGCCGGCGGCCTTCGGGCCCGGCTCGTGAGCCTCGAGCGTCTCAGGGGCCGATGCCAGGAGCACGGCCAGCTCGAGCTGGAGCGGGTCGGTGTCCTGGAACTCGTCGACGAGGAGATGCGTGTACCGACGGCTCAGCGCGGCACGGACCTCGGGATGGCCGCGCACGAGCCGAACGGCCTGAACGAGGAGATCGTGGAACAGCAAGCGCCCGTCGCGACGTCGCCGGTCGGCCTCGGTCAGGGTGAAGGCCTCCAGCTCGGGAACCAGCCGGGCCAGCACCCGTTCGAGGGCCCGGTGTCTGGTCGCCGAGCGACGCTCGTGCAGCGCCTGAAGACGCCGACGCACCCCGCCGATGTCGGGCCACGACGCCTTCTGCCCGTTGCCACACTTGAGCGTGGGCTCCTCGGCGAGCAGCTCGATGATGTCGAGCGCGGTGTCGGCAGCCCCAACGTCGGAAGCCCGACCATCGGAAGCCTGACCGTCGGCAGCCACGGCGTCGGCCCAGGCGGCGGCGTAGGGCGCGAGGCCGTCGACGTGGAGGGCCAGCCGATCGTCGTCGTTCGTGCAGCGTTCACGCTCGCCGTGGATGGCCTGCAGCTCCGAGACGAACCAGCGGCCCTCCTCCACCAGCGCCGCGATGTCGGCGGCATCAGCGGCGCCAGGATCGGCAACACCGACACCGGCGACACCGGCGACACCGGCGACCATCGAGGACGGGGCCTCGGCCGTGGCGGCCGCGGCCCTGGCGACATTGGCGGTGCTCGGGCTCGGGGGCATCCGCACCCGGTCCCACGAGTCGTTGAGCTGACGGGCGAGCTCACGCAGGTGATCGACACGCAGACCGAGAGCAAAGGCCCGCACGAGCACCGCTCGGAGGTCGGCCCTCTCGAGGAGGTCGTCGATCCAGGCCTCGAACGCCTCGTCGAACGCCATGGCCGACTCGATCTCGTCGAGCACCTCGAACCGGGGCGGCATCCCGGCGACGAGCGGGTGTTCGGCGAGGATTCGTTGGGCGAAGCCGTGCAGCGTGGCCACCGCAGCCTCGTCGAGGTCGTCGAGGGCAGCCTGGCACCGGTGGGCTCGCTCGTGATCGGCGCCGGCCAGCGCCGATGCGGTCGCGCGCTCGAGCGTGGTCCGAACCCGGTCGCGCAGCTCGGCGGCGGCCTTCTCGGTGAAGGTGATCGCAGCGATGGAGCGGACGTCGGCGCGCCCTTCGACGACGAGCGCGACGATGCGCGACACCAGGGCGGTCGTCTTGCCCGCCCCGGCGCCCGCTTCCACGAACAGGGTCTCGTCGAGCCCGGTGGCGATCACGTGACGAGCCCACTGATCGGCGTCGCCCTCCCCCATCGCGCCTCCGACCACGGCACCCGACGAGACCACAGCACCCGACGGGCGATCGTCGACGTCGAAGATCGAGAGCTGCGAGTCGGGCACCCGGCGGGCCATCAGGTCGCCGGGCCTGGCGTCGAGCCGACCGGGGCTGAACCCACCGGGGCTGAACCCACCCTGGCTGAGCCCACCGGCGTCGAACCGGTGGCCGCGCCTCCGTCTCCGCGAGCCCCAACGTCACCATCCGTCGCAGTGTCCCAGGCATCGAGCGCGAGCTGGCGAGCCAGCGGGGGGCCCTCGACAAGCCGGACATACGGCTCGAGCTCCGGGCTGGTCCGGACCTGTTCCCAGATGGCGAGGCGACTGGTGCTGCACACCATGTCGTAGTCGCACCACTGGCAATGCTCGTGAGACCCGTCACGGCCCGAGGCCCCCGGACGGGCCGGGAAACGACCCTGGGTGATGCCGTCGACGATGGTCCCGACCGCCTGGCCGAGCTCCGCCACGACCTCGCCGTCGACGGTCACCAGGCGCTGCGCGAACTGAGCCCGCCGGGAGACGAAGAAGTACACGGCGGTCACGGGCAGCTCGCCGTGGCGTTGCTGGGCCGCCAGCGCGTAGATCGGGAGCTGGAGACGGGCGCCCCGCGCGATCGCCGCCCGGGGGGTGACGTAGGCCTTCGCGCTGCCGGTCTTGTAATCGATCACCACGAGATGGCGACCGTCGGGCGAGCGGTCGATCCGGTCGATCCGACCCCGGAATCGGATCGGGGTCCCGTCGGCCAAGGTGAGCTCGACCGCCGGATCGCCCCCGTCGAGCCCGAAGGCCACCTCGACGGACCCGGGGTCGGGAACCACGCCGAGCCGTTCACGCAGACGCCGATCCTCCGCGAGGAACGCGTCGAGATCACGCACGAGCCGGCGACGGGTGACCTCCCACAGGAGAGGCTTGCCGGTGAGGCCCCTCCGTTCGTAGTCGGCGCAGACCTCACCGGCGATCAGCCGGAGTGTGTGGCGATCGGCGATCGTCCAATCGTGGCTTGGGCTCGCGGGAGGCGGCGCGGCCTTGACGAACCGCTCGAGCACCTCGTGGACCAGGCTGCCCTGGTGGAGCGGGCTGAGCTCGAGGATGCGCTCGGGCCGGTCGAGCGCGGCGACACCGAGTTGCTTGTCGAAGAAGAAGCGCCGGGGACACGTGGCGTAGTGCTCGAGCGATGTCGGCGAGATCGGCTGGCCGGCTGATGGTGACGAGTCGCCGAGCGGCCCCACCGCGCCCTCGAAGCGATCGAAGCGACCCCGCCCCCGGCTGCGCCTGATCGCCAGGCCGACGCGGAGTCGATCGTCGTCGACCACCAGGGGATGGGTGTCGATCGGCGTGCGGCGCCGACTGGCCAGCAGCAGCATCTGGAGCCGGCGCTCAGCCGTCGACACCGGCTCGACGGCGCCGGCCAGGCCCCCCTCGAATGACGGGATGACGGTGAGCCAGGCGACGTCGCCGACACCGAGCCAGTCGTCGCTCGACAGGCGTCGTCCGCCGTGCGTCGACGCCGCCTCGAGCACCAGGCGCGACGGCATACGGACTCTCCCCCGTCGGGGATCGGCCCGAGGCGACACGAGGATCACCTCGCCGGTCGCGGCCGCCAGCGCGCCCAGCATGTCGCGCTGCTCGTCGACGCCAGGCCCCCAACGCGCCATCCTGACGGTCGCTCGCTCTCGGTTGGGGAGCGTGGCGTCGTCGGGCTCGACCGTCGGGAGCGAGCCTTCAGCCAGGCCCAGCACGATCGCCGTCTCGAACCCGAGGCCGATCGCACTGGCGAGCGGTCCGACGAACAGGCCCACCCCGAACCGTCCATCAGCGATCGCCACTCGTGCCAGCTCGTCGGCCAGGGCCCGACGAAAGCCGGCGAGATCGGTGTGGGCCCCCACGGGACCGCCCTCGGAGACATCGGCCAGGGCTCCCAACTCGGCGAGCTCCCCGAGCCGTTCGACGACCGTGTCGTACGCCATGAGCTCGCGCTCGGGCCACGAGGAGCGTTGCGCCGTCCCGCCCAGGAAGCGCCCCAAGAGTCGGGCGGCCCAATCGCTCAGCTCGGGCCACGTGGTGGCGGCGCCCGGGTCGAGGGCCGCGATCAACCGATCGACGAAGGCCGCCAATTGCTCTGCCGTCGCGGCATCGTCGAGCAGGCGCCGGCGTCGTCGCCCCTCGCGCTCGCCGTCGCGGCCCGTGTCGTCGTCGCGTCCGGGTTCGAGCCGATCGTGCTCGCGGCGTTGCCGGGCCGCCCAGTGCGCCAGCGGCGCCGCCCACCCGTCGAGCCCGCCGATCACCCCCGCAGCTCGCGACACGCGTTCCCACGCAGCCGCGGGAACGGGGAGCCCGGAGGAGTCGTCGAGGATCGGCCCGGCGCTGATCCATTCGAGGACGGCGTCGCGCCGGAACTCGGCGTCGACCAAGGCCAAGGCCGCGAGCACCGTCCCGCCGGCCATCGACCCGGCGACGGACCGATGCGCGGGTCCGTGCCACACGAGCCCGGCCGCCGCCAGCTGATCGGTGACGATCGACGCGTACGGATCGGTCGCCGGGTACAGGATCGCCAGGCGCGACAAGGCGCTTCCGCCGTGGACGCGCTTGAGCGCCAGGCGTATCGCAGCCCGCACCTCCTCGTCGGGATCGGCAGCCGACACGAGGTGATCGGCCCTCGGCTCGGGCCGGGGCGGCGCCGTGACGATCGTGACCCCCGGACACCGACCCAGGACGTGGAGGAGGAGCCGCTCGTCGCTCGTGAGCATCGCCGGCAGCGCCACCCCGACCACGACCGCGTCGAGCCCAGCGGGAAGCCCGGAGGGAACCCGTCCCGCTCCCGCTCCCGATCCGAGGCGCTCTGGGGCTCCGTGGGCTTCGTGGGCGGCCAGCATCACGTCGTGGTCGTCGTACCAAGCGCCCCCCAGTCGGTGCAGGCCGGCGCCCGCCACCCTCACCACGTCGGCCGCCCGACGGCCCTGTGAGCTCAGACCGGCACGTTCAGACGGACCGAGGGTGCGCACGTCGCGACAGGCGCGCTGCACGCTCTGCTGGGTGCTGGGATGCCCGGCCACCACGCCGAAGGATCCCGGCTGCGCCTCGAGGGCGAGGCGGACGGCCTCAGACCTCAGTGCCGGGGTCGACGGTCGACGCCGAGGACGAGCGGAGCGCATGAGCGGGCGGGCCAACCGCTCGGCCAGCCGTGAGAAGGTGACCAGCTCGACGTTGAACAGGGGTGTGCCCCGAGCGGGAAGCTCTCGCCGCCAGGCCAGGGCCGCGTAGCTCGACGGGGCCACGACCACGACCGCACGCATCGGATCGTCGGCCTGCGCGGCCCGGACCGCCGACGCGACATTCTCGAGCAGTTCGGTCGGTCTCGGCTCCTCGACCATCGGCGGTTCGATCATCCCCGGTGAGCGTACGACGCCCATACGACAGGTCCCTCGACGCTCCTTGAGGAAGCGGCCCGCTCGATCGCGTCACTCGCGTCACCCGCGGGCGAGGGCCTCACGGATCGTGTCGGCGACACCGGCCATCTCGGCTGTGTCGTCGTAGCTCTGGCGAGGCCAGAAGAAGCCGCGCAAGCCGTCGCCCTTGGTCCGGGGGACGACGTGGACGTGCAGGTGCGGCACGCTTTGGCTGACCCGGTTGTTCACCGCCACGAACGAGCCCTGCGCTCCCAGCGCCGTCGGGAGCACGGCCACCAGCCGGTGAACCACCGCGAACAGCGGCGCCACGAGGGCTGGCTCCAACACGTCGAGGGTCTCGACGTGGCCGCTCGGCACCACGAGCACGTGCCCCTTGAACAGCGGACGGGCGTCGAGAAAGGCCACCACGGGCCCGTCCCTGAGCACGATCTCGGCCGGAGCGGATCCGTCGACGATGCCGCAGAAGACACATGAGCCCATCGCTCACCCCCCGGAGCCGTACGATGCCACCGATGCGTCCCGCCATCGTGCTCCACCGCCACGTCAGGATCGCGGCTTCGACGGTGGTTCGTCGCTCCGGACTCGCCGCCGCGCTCGTGATGGCGGTGGCGCTGCTGGGCGCCTGCGGGGTGGCCCGTTACGGCGACAGTGCCGCCGAAACCTCCACCACGGACCCCGACGGCGGGGTCGAAGCGGACGTCACGACCACCGCATCCCCGTCCACGTCGACGATCCCCCTTTCGGGGACGACCGTCAACCGCCAGGCCACCGAAGACATCAGCGAGCCCTCAGACACGGCCGTCTCGATCGACACGACGAGCCCCTACTGCACGATCGCGCGGACCTGGGCCGAGACCGATCCGACGCTGGCCGACTCCTACGACCCGTCCGATCCGGCGATGCTCGAGGCGGCATTCCGCGCCACCGCCGACGAGAAGCGGCGCCTCGCCGAGGTGTCACCACCCGAGATCGCGGCCGACCTCGCCCTCGTGAGCACGTACTGGGAGCGGGTGATCGAGGTCTTCGCCGGCGCAGAATGGGACTACGCACGCCTTTTCCGGCGCCCCGACGCCGAGACCACCGCAGCCGTCCAGGGCGATCGCGCGACCCAGAACGCCGTCGTCCGGATCAACGAGCACGACGCCCGGACCTGCGGCCTGGGTTGAGGCGGTCGTTGCCTCCCGAGTCGCCCGGGTTCGATGCGCCGTTTCCCCGATCGCTCAAGTTCGCGGCGAATTGCACCGATGATCCCGTTGTTCAGGGAGGTCCGCGCCCGTCCGGGCCGACACATCGAGGAGAGCCCCGTGCTTCGACGCTTCGCCATCCCCGTCATTCTCATGAGCTGCCTGCTCGGTCTCACCGCCTGCGGCGACGACGACGATTCGGCAACCGCTTCCGAGGCCGAGTCGGGCTCCGGGGACTCGGGCGCCGAGGACTCGGGCTCCGGATCGGCAGATTCGGGCGCCGGATCGGGCGACTCGTCGGCTGAGTACTGCGCCTTCGCTCGCGACGCCAGTGCGGCGTTCAATTCCCTCGGCGCCGATTCGACCCCCGAGGACTTCGAAGCCGCGTACGGCGACGTGGCCGACGCGATCGACGGTGTCGAAGGCAACGTTCCGGCCGAGATCGCCGAAGCCTTCGATCTCAACGCCGAGCGGTTCGATGCAGCTCACGCAGCCTTCGAAGCGGCCGACTTCGACCCCAGCGCCGTGGACGAGGAGGCCTTGGCGGCCTTCGAGACCGACGAGTACAGCGCGGCCACGGACGCCGTCGATGCGTACGACACCGAGGTCTGCGGCATCGAGAGCTGACAGGGGGCCGTCCCCCTGCGACGTGTTCTGAGATGGAGCCGGCCGTTGGGCCGGCTCCGCTCGCGTCCAGGCCCCGGAACCCCGCCGATGGCCGCCGATGGCCGCCGGCTGGCGAGCACCCGCGCCACCCGGACAGGATGTCGACCCGTTCTGCGCGTTCTACGCGTTGTGCGCGAATCGCCCGTCAACCACTGCTTCCCGGGGGGAACGATCCCATGAAGAAACTGCTCCAGGAGTTCAAGGAGTTCGCATTCAGCGGCAACCTCATCACCCTCGCCGTGGCCTTCGTGATGGCCGCAGCGTTCGGTGCGGTCGTCACGTCGCTGATCGACAACATCGTGATGCAGCTCATCGCAGCCATCGTCGGCAAGCCCGACTTCAGCGATGTCGGCTTCAACCTCGGTGACGCCCGCATCGGCATTGGCGCCTTCTTCACGAGTCTCATCTCGTTCCTCAGCATCGCCGCTGTGATGTTCATGCTCGTCAAGGCGTACAAGGCGTCCGAGGCCAAGAACCAGAAGCCCGACGTGATGGCCATCGAGACCAAGGACGCCGACCTTCCGTCGGCCGAGGTGGCGCTCCTCACCGAGATCCGCGACGCCCTTCGCTCCCGCTGAGCCCACCCGGGTTCGCAGCCTCCGGTACGGTTGCCGTCCGCCACGTTCGCGTGGCACCACACGCAGGCGAGCGTGGCGGAATGGCAGACGCCCTGGATTTAGGTTCCAGTGTCGCAAGACGTGGGGGTTCGAGTCCCCCCGCTCGCACTGATGCAGGGTGATCGCTCGTCGCACCTCGTCGATCCACGAGGTCGGCACTGATCCGGGCGAAGAACGAGAGCGGGTCGTCATCGAGCGATCGGCAGCGGCATTGAAAGTGTCCGCCATTGCCGTCGTCGACCGGGACAGCGAGTATCGGATTCGGCGGGAGTCGATTCCTGGAGATCGGCCAGAGCCCGGGTCAGCGTCGGCGGGTGCCGTCGATGGTCTCACGGATGATGTCGGCGTGGCCGGCGTGCCGAGCGGTCTCCTCGATCAGGTGCAGCGCAACCCAGCGGAGGTTCTGATCGGCCATCCACGCGCACGGCGCTCCGAGATCGACCGTGCCCAAGACCTCGTTCGACGCGGCGATCTGCTCCCGGTACTCATCGACGACCGTCTCGATCGTGTCGTCGTCGGTGAGCGAGAACGTCGCATCGACCTCCTGCGAATCCACTTCCGGCCACTCCCCAGAAAAATTCCGCCCAGCCACGATCACCTGGAACCATCGCCGCTCCCAGATCGACGAGTGCTTGAGCAGGCTCAGCAGAGACAGCGTGCTCACCGTAGGGGTCAGCCGCGCCTGCGCATCCGAGAGACCCTGCACCGTGCCGATCAGCGCCTCGCGTTGCATGTCGAGGAACTCGACCAGGCCTGCCCGCTCCGTCCCAGGACTCGCTTCGGTCGCCGACATGCCAACGACCCTACCGAGTCGGCTGCGCCCCAGAGATGCACCTCTCAGGCGGATGCAGCCCCACGGGCCCTTGGCGAACGCGGCCGTTCAACAGCCCACATCAACCCGGCATTTCCGCGACAACACGCGCGGCCGGCGGTAGGTGGCGGTGGGGGATCGGCTCCGTGGTGGCTCGGGCGAGGACGTGACGGGCGAGGTCGAGCGGATCTGGTCTGTTGGTGGTGTCGCACTGGAGGTCGTACGTCCAGCCGGCGTGCACGCCGAGCGATGCAGCAGCGATGCCCGCCCATCGGCCTGTGCGCCGTTCGCGCTCGAGGAGGACATCGAGTCGCAGGTCAGCCCCACGGTGAACGTGGTGACGCTGCCGAACGCGTCGATGAACTCGCTGTGGGCGTGCCCGGCCGCAGCGATCGCGACATGGTTGCCCGCTCGGGCGAGCGCGGCGACAGCGGCGAGGTAGCCACGATGCAGGGCGGGTTCAACCGTCTCGCCAGATCAGGTAGCCGGGCTGGACCGTTCCGATGTGCTCGGGCTCGTCGAGAACGACGAACGGGAAGGTCGCAGCTCGCTGAAGTGCACGCATCAGCGTCGACTTGCCGACACCAGAGGGACCGTTGACGACGATCGACTCGAGCAGGAACCGGAATCGATCGTCGCGGGCACCGAGATGATCGGTCGTCACGGTGTCCAGCGTACGCCGTCCTGCATCGTCCAGCGCTGGCCTCGCCGTGGGCTCTGCGACGAGCAGGCGCCGTATTCGGCCTGGGAAACTGAAGGCGGCACGAGTGCTTCCCTCACGTCCCAGACTCCCCGGCTGGTCTCGAGCGGTATCGGTGTGACCCGCTCCTTGGGGAAAGCCGAGGGTCCAGCGGGTTGGGGCGAGATGACTCGGGACGAAGCTTGACTTTGACGTCGCGTCAGGGAGTACAAACTGCCGATGTTGAGCATCGGGGACTTCGCACAGCTCGGTCAGGTCTCGCCGCGGACACTCCGACACTATGGAGCTGTCGGGATCATCAAGCCGGCTCATGTCGACCCGGCAACGGGCTACCGCTACTACGAGCTCCAGCAGCTCGCAGACCTGCGTCGAGTGCTCGTTCTGCGCGATCTCGGCATCGGCCTGGAACCGATCCGCGAGTTGCTCCAGACCGACGGAGGCGTCTCGCTTGAGCAACTGCGCGGCATGCTCCGCCTGCGTCAGGCAGAGATCTCGTCATCAATCGTGGAACAGCAGGATCGGCTCCGCCGTGTCGCGGAGCTACTCGATGGCTTGGAGAAAGGAAATGTGATGCGAACAACTGATGTCGGCGTACGGGTGACCGACCCGGTCCGCGTAGCCGAGACAACTGGCGTTGCTGGCGGCTACGGCCACGAGAACATCAGCCCCGTGTTCGAAGACCGACTCGGGGTCGTGTGGCGGTGGGCGCTCGAGTCAGGCGTCGTACCCGGAATCTGCGTTGCTCACTACGACTGGCCCGACGACAGCGGCCACGTCGTCGTGCACCTCGGATTCGACATCGGCGACCAGTCGCTCAACGAGACCGACGAAGTACGCATCATCGAGCTACCGGCCGTCCAGGTGGCTTCAGCGATCCACCGCGGACCACTGGTCGACATCGCCAATACCTTCGAGTCGATCGTGCACTGGATCGAAACCAGTGGCTACCGGATCGCCGACCGCAGCCGCGAGCTCTACCACGAGTGGGACCCGGACAACCCCGCATTGAGGATCACCGAACTCCAGGTCCCCATCGCCCGCGCCTGAGACCACGGACCACGGATTCGTCTAGCGCGAGCCACCTCGCCCGAACCCCCATCAGCCCATGACCTAGAGCGATGGAGGCTCGAGCGTCGCAAGACGTGGGGGTTCGAGTCCTCCCGCTCACGCTGCACTTGTGTCGACTCACGCGACGCGCGCTCGAAGGCGCGCTGTTCTCGCGCGTCGGTCTCGCGGGCCTGCGGTGTGCTCAGGCGAGGCCCAGGGAGCGGGCTCGGGAGCCCTTGTCGTGGTAGTCGCATTCGAGGACGACGCAGTCGCCATCGAACCGGAGGAACGACATGACCTCAACCGACCAACGACAGCCGACCAGATCGGCGCCGTAGGTCTCGGGATCGGTGATCGTGGCCGACATCAGATAGTGCAGTGCGAGGCCATCGTCGTTGCTCCAGAACTCGTCGGGCTCGAGCCGGAGATCGCCCCAGCGGGCCAAGCCTCCAGCGAAGAACGCTCGGATGGCCGGCCAACCCTCGAACCGTCCACTGGCCACGTCGAACAGCACGGCGTCGGGCGTGAAGAACTCTTCCGGTGCATCGGGATCGCCACTCGACCATCCGGCGAAGAGCTTGCGGGCAATGGCGATGCGGTGGTCCATACCCGCCAATCTA
This sequence comes from Actinomycetes bacterium, assembly GCA_031362415.1. GTDB lineage: Bacteria > Actinomycetota > Acidimicrobiia > IMCC26256 > VFJJ01 > VFJJ01. The sequence continues at coordinate 114,905 of JANLSK010000078.1, forward strand.
CGGCCTGGCAGGGATGGGCCGGATGATCGAAGGCACCGAGTCCGGGGTACGGTCGCCCTTGGCGCGCCCGAATGTGAGCAGTGTTCAGTAGGACATGGCATGTGACGTCGTTGTGAACACTGCTCGACCTGGGGTCCCAGCCGCTCGACCTGGGGTGCCAGCTGCTCGACCTGGGGTGCCATCTGCTCGCCCGGGTGAGCCGGGGGTGGTGCGGCTCACACGACGACGGCGTCGAGGAGCGGGCGATAACGATCGGGGACGGCTTCCCAGTCGGCTGACGACTCGATACCCGGGTCGAAGTTGCATTCCACGATGAACTCCTCGAACCCGGCCTGTGCGGCCTCGGCGGCTTGGCCGCTCAGCCGAGCGACGGGATCGTCGTCGGCCGCAAGCTGATTCGGCCTGACCGCGAACGCCCGGTGGTACACCGACAGCGGCCCGCGGCCCAGGGGGCGCCGGGCGTTCAGCTCGGCCACGGTCTCGGCCACGTCGGCGACCGACCGGCCGGCCGGGTTCCAACCGTCGTAGCTGAGACGGGTGCGCTCGAGCCCAGCAGGCGACCACATCCCCGACAGCACCGGCGGATGCGGTCGTTGCCGGGGCTTGGGTCCCAGCATCGACGGCGGGATCACAAAAAACGGACCATTATAGGATACCGGATCTTCGTCCCAACACGCCAGCAAGGCCGGGAGGAAGTCGTCGATGCGGGCGCCTCGCCGGCTGATGTCGGTGCCTGAGGCGTCGTGCTCCTCGGCATTCCAACCGATCGACAGGCCCACGATCAGCCGCCCGCTCGAAAGTTGGTCGATGGTCGCCAATCGGGAGGCGAGCGACGCTGGCCAATGGTTCCCGGCCACCAGAACGCTCGTGCCCAGCGCGACCGACGACGTCCACGTGGCCGCGGCTGCGAGCAACTCGGTGGGCGAGAACACCGACTGGTACTGGAGGGGAACAGTCGCTCCCGCCCGTCCCCCATAACCCCGGCGGGGTTCGAGAGGCCACAAGAAATGGTCTTGTACCCACAGGCTCGTGTAACCGATCTCCTCGGCTCGACGACAGAACCGCTCCAGACAGGCTGCGGTCACGTGGTGACCGAGCTGCGGGAGGCACAGGCCGATGCCGGTCACAGGTCGATGCCGATCATGGACGGGTCCATCCGTCGTGGCCCAGCGCGGTCCGCCGGGCTCGGGCCCACTCGTGGGCATGGGAACTGGCGGCCCAACGCAAGGCGTTCCCGAGCACCAACCGGAACGCGGAGTCGGCATAGGTGGAGGGGCCATCGCCGAACTGCAGATAGGCCACCGGGCTGTTGGCGGCATGCTTCACCCAGCCCACCAGGTCGCTCCCGGGCGGATGCGACCAGCCGTCACGCGAGCCACGGTCTCCTCTGATCGCCCGGTCGGCCGAGAAGAAGTGCTCGTCGCTGAACGACGCCGAGCTGCGCAGCAACGGCACGACCTCGGTCTCGAGCACGGGGTACAGGTAGAGCTCGTCGGTCAACTCGAAGCCGTCGCCGAGTCCGACACATATTGGATGATGCGGATCGACCACGGTCACCCGGTGGGTAACGTCGAAGCGATATCCGCTATCGGGGTAATCGACACCAAGCAGAGAGGCTGGCTGGTAGTGAAACCGTCCGCCGACGAGACGCGCGTATTCGGGCCAGGCCGGCCATCCCGCGACCGCGTGGTGGAGGAAGACCAAGCCTTTCCCAGCCTCCACGAGTGCAGTGAGATCGGCGACAAGCCCGGCGGGTGGAGGCGAGAACACCGCCGGTGGATCGCTGCGGGTGAAGGTGATACCCGGCATGTCGTAGAAGGCGATCACGTCGAACCCAGCAGCGCGGTCGGGGTGCAGCAGGGCTTGGGCCGCCGGCTGCTCGACGTGGGTCCATTCGATGCCCGGATCGGCGTCGAACACCGCGAAGAACGCCTCCCGTTGGAACGGGTGGCCCTTGGTCACGATCAGCACCGTTACCGGCGAAGCGTCGGGGCCGGCGACATTCCCGTCGATGTGCGATGACCCCGCCGAGGTGGTCATAGCCAATAATTGGCGTCGGCGACACGGTCGGGTCCGTAGACGGGAGCCGACCGGGCGACCTCGTGCTTGGCGATCTCGCTGCCCCTGCGCTCGAACCGGCCCAGCATCGCTCGCATCGCGTGATAGTTGGGGTGCTGAAAATGGGCGTTGAGCGACTCGGCATCGCCCCAGGCCTCGTACACGCGGATGCGACCGGCGGTGAGTGGGTCGGCCACGAAGACGTAGGCGAGGCAGCCCGGCTCGTCGTTGACGGTCGCAGCTTGGAGCTCGAGGCTGGCCGCGACGGCCACATCGCGTTGGCCGGGATCGAGGTCGATGTATCCGCCGATGATGATCATGGTTGAGCCTCCAGGCTGCGTCGTCCGGCTTCGGCGATCACGCCGGCCGGTTGCGAATGGAAACGGGACGGACTGGCGCCGGTGGTCTGGCCACCGTCGACCACGAGGCAGTGCCCGGTGACGTTGGCGGCATCGTCGCTCGCCAGGTACAGCGCGGCCGCCGCAATGTCGTCGGCCACCGCCGCCCGGCGCAATGGTGACGACTCCACGAGATAGCGCCGGGCGGCGGCCATGTCGGACGGGTCGCCGGCAACCACGTCGGCGATCATCGGCGTTGCCGTGCTGCCAGGAGCGATGGCGTTGACCCGGATGCCGTGCTGGGCCAACTCGGAGGCGACCGATTTGGTGAGCCCCACCACCCCATGCTTGGCCGCCGAGTACGCGTGCGGACCGAGCCCGCCGGTGACACCAGCCGTGCTCGAGGTGCTCAGGATCACGCCCGAGCCCTGCGGGATCATCACACGCGCCGCGTGCTTCATGCCGAGGAACACCGCCGACAACAACACGGCGATGGTGCCGTTCCACGCTTCGATCGAGGTCTCGGCAACCGGGCCCACCGCCCCCACGACGCCGGCGTTGTTGAACATCACGTCGAGACGCCCGAAGTCGGCGACGGCCAGGTCGACCATGGCGGCAACATCGGCCTCGAGCGTGACATCGGACAGAACGAAACGGGTCGCGTCGCCGAGCTCGGTGACCAGGGCCCGACCCCGGTCGGCTTGACGGTCGGCGATCACGCACGATGCGCCTTCGGAGACGAAGCGGCGGACGGTCGCTTCACCCAGCCCGCTGGCGCCACCGGTCACGACGGCGACCCTGCCTTCGAGTCGTCCCGGGCGTGAGGTCATGGGGTTCTCCTGGATCGGCGCCGCCGCGGCGGTCGGGTCAAGATGTGGCGATGGCAGCCATGCGCACGGCTCACGATCTCGGACCCGACGACCTGGTGCTGAGCTACTTCACCATGACGGGCGTGGAGTTCGAGGATCGGGTGGCGGCCGCAGCTGCGGCCGGGGTGGCGGGCATCGGCCTGTACCTGGCTGAGTACGGTCGGATGAAAGCCTATGGCTGGACGACGAGCCGGATGGCCGACGTGCTCGACCATCACGGCATGGTGCTCGCCGAGCTTGAGGCGCTGCGGGCCTGGCCCACGACCATCGAGGCGACCCGCCAGGAGGGCCAGGAGGCGCTGGCCCACGAGTTGGCCGATGCCTTCGGCGTGCGCTATCTCCAGTGCATCGGCTCCCCGCCGGCTGGTGTCGGAGGTGGCCCAGCTGGAGTTCGAACCACCGCCGACGAGCGGCACCGTCAAGCGGCGGCCTTCGGCGCGTTGTGCGACCGGGCTGGCGACCACGGTCTCGTCGTGGGAATCGAGTTCCTGCCGTTCACCGATGTCGTGGACGCCAAGCAGGCCTTGGAGATCGTGGAGACGGCCGGTCGCGCCAACGGCGGGGTGTGCGTCGACAGTTGGCACCACGAGCGGGGAGCCCGTGACCTCGCGCTCATCTCGAACCTGCCGGGCGAGCGGATCCTGGCCGTGCAACTCAACGACGGGACCATCACCCCCGTCGACCCGGCCCTCGACTACCGGTCTGACTGCCTGGCTCACCGATACCCACCCGGCGAGGGTGAGTTCGACCTCGTGGCCCTGGTGCGGGCGCTCGACGCGAGTGGGCTCTCGGTGCCGATCTCGTTGGAGGTCCCGTCGCTCGCGCTTGCGCACCTGGGACCGGGCGAGATCTGCCGCCGCATCGCCGACGGCATGCGCAGCGTCTTGGCGACCGCTCGCGGCCCCGCTCGCCGCACGTGACGCGAAACGTGACGCGACGATCGGGGCGACACCCGCGTATCCGGCCGAGATGATCATGACGGCCGCCATTATTGACCGAACGGTTAGTTTGCTACGATCCGGCGATGGACCGTCACGCCGTCGACCCCACGCTGTTCAGCCTGGCTGACCCTCCCCATCTGTGGGGGAGCCGTTGCGCCGACTGCGGAACACACACGTTTCCCGTCCAGGGCGGCTGCCCGAAATGCACCGGCACCGACATGGAGACCGTTGCGCTGGCCGACCACGGCACCCTGTGGACGTTCACCGTGCAGGCCTTCGCCCCCAAGGCGCCGCCGTATCGGGGCTCGATCTCCGACTTCGAGCCCTTCGGGGTGGGCTACGTGGAACTGGCCGGCCAGGTTCGCGTCGAGGCGCGCCTCACCGAGGCCGACCCCGAGACGTTGCGCATCGGCATGCCCATGGACCTGGTGCTCGTACCCCTCACCACTGACGACGACGGCAACGAGATCGTCACGTTCGCCTTTCGCCCGGCAGACCGGTCGCCCGTCCCCGGAAGTCCCGTCCCCGGAAGTCCCATCGGCCGTGTGACCGGCGAAGGCTCCGACCCCCGTGGCAGCACCGAGGAACGCTCATGACCGGTGTCGCCATCGTCGGGATCGGGATGCACGAGTTCGGGCGCACCGACGGGGTGTCGGGCCTCGACCAGGGTGTGGTGGCCGTGCGCCGGGCTCTGGCCGACTGTGGCATCGGTTGGGCCGACGTGCAGTTCGCGTTCGGCGGCAGCCGCGCCGGCGGTACGCCCGACAGCATGGTCAGCCAGCTCGGCCTCACCGGTGTGCAGTTCATCAACGTTGCCAACGGATGCGCCACCGGCGGCAGCTCCCTGCTGGCGGCCACCAACGCCATCGAGTCGGGCCAGTACGACCTGGGGATGGCCATCGGCTTCGACAAGCATCCACGGGGCGCGTTCACCCCGAGCGACCGGGGGACCGGGGAGTGGTACGGGGCATCGGGCCTGGCGCTCACCACCCAGTTCTTCGCCATGAAGATCAACCGCTACATGCACGAGCACACCATCACGCAGCCGACGCTGGCCAAGGTGGCGGCCAAGGCCTTCCGCAACGGCTCGCTCAACCCGATGGCCTGGCGCCGCAAGCCCCTGTCGGAGCAGGAGATCCTCGATTCTCCGATGCTGTCGTATCCGCTCACGCAGTACATGTTCTGCAATCCCGGCGAGGGCGGCGTGGCCCTGGTGCTGTGCCGGGCCGATCAGGCGCACACGTACACCGACACCCCGATCTTCATACGGGCCGTGGCCGTTCGCACGCGCCGCTTCGGCAGCTTCGAGGTGCTGGCCCCGTCGATCGCCATCGAGCACAGCGCCGGTCCGACGGTCGACGCGTCGCAGGCTGCGTTCGAGCTGGCCGGCATCGGCCCCGACGAGGTCGACCTGGCCCAGCTCCAGGACACCGAGGCCGGCGCCGAGATCATGCACATGGCCGAGAACGGCTTCTGCGCGCACGGCGAGCAGGAGGAGATGTTAGCGAAGGGCGATACCGAGATCGGAGGCCGCTTCCCGGTCAACACCGACGGCGGGTGCCTGGCCAACGGTGAGCCCATCGGAGCGTCTGGACTCCGGCAGGTGTACGAGAACGTGCTGCAGCTGCGCGGCGACGCCGGCGCCCATCAGGTCGCAGGCGATCCCCGGGTGGCGTACACGCATGTGTACGGAGCGCCTGGTATCAGCGGCGTCACCATCTTGAGCCGTTGATGACTGCCACCCCCGCTCCGCCGCCGCGTCCCGCCCCCGACGACGACCGGGCCGCCCACGATCCGGCTGCGGTGATCGAGACGGTCTACGGCTACGCCTGGGGTGTCGATCGTCGCGACTGGACGGGGTATCGGGCCATCTTCGACGAGCGCGTGCGCGTCGATTTCTCGTCATGGAACGGACAGCCCGCAACGGAGTACGCGGCCGACGAATGGGTCGCCCACGTGGTACCGCTGTTCACCGGGCTCGATGCTTCGCAGCACTCGATGACCAACCCGGTGGTGGTCATCGACGGCACGACGGCCACGTGTGCCATGTACGTGACGGCCGAACACATCCTCGGCGACCGGTGGTTCACCGTCGGGGGTTGGTACGACGATCGTCTCGTGCTCACCGACGACGGGTGGAAGCTGTCGGCCGTCACCCTCACGATCACCTGGCGCCGAGGCGACATCGAGGTCATGGCCGACGCTCGCATCCTGGGCGAGTCGCGCCTACGGGCCGAGGATGGCGAGGGCGGCTGAAGGTGCCCACCGATCAGGGACCCGTCCGGTTCACGCTCACCCAGCTCGATGAATGGCCCCGCCACCAGACTGCGGCGACGTTCGATGTCGTGGCCAACCCATCGCCGCACTGGAGCGACGGTTACTACTTCACGCTCGGTGATCACGCCGGCGAGCTCATGCACGTCATGGGTTTTCGGCTCTACCCCAACAACGACGTGCTCGACGCCTTCGCGCTGGTGTCGACGGGCGGCGCTCAGCACAACCTGCGGTGGTCGCGCCGCCTGCGCCCCGCCATCGACGACCTCTCGTGCGGGCCGCTGTCGGTCGAGATCCTCGAAGGGCTGCGCCAACTCCGCACCCGCTGCGCGCCGAACCCCTACGGCATCACCTTCGAGCTCGACTGGCTGGGCTCGTGCCCGCCCTATCTCGAGGACTACCTGGTGTCGTATCGCGGCGGGCACCTGGTGAGCGAGCGGTCGAACTTCGACCAGACGTGCGTGGTGACGGGCTGGATCGAGGTCGACGGTCGGCGCTGGACGGTCGGGCCTGACGGGTGGACCGGCGTTCGCGACCACTCGTGGGGGATCGGCAGCGTCGGCGGACCCAAGCATCCCGACGCCGCGCCCCTCGAGCCGTCAGCGCCGCTCGGCCTGCGCGTGTGGTCCATGTTCGCCATGGCCGACCGGTCGATCTTCTTTCAGCTCCATCAGAACGGAGCCGGGGTGCTCACGAGCTTCGAGAGCCGGGTCATCAGCGCGTACGCCGCCACGGGCGCCACCGGCGGCTCGGAGCCTGTTCCCGACTGGAGCTACGTCGATGTCACGGTCGATCCGCGATGGGTCGCCGACGCCGACGGGAATCCCTTGCGGCGACTGGCTGAGGCTCTCGTTGCCCTGACCCGTCCCGACGGTGCCGTCGACCGCTTTTGCGTGGAGACGCTCTCGCCGCCGGCCTACTGCCTCGGCGGGGGCTATTTCAACGGCTTTGACGACCACCGCGGCCGGGGTGTGTACCGCGGCGACGAGCACCACGAGGGGGAGGTCTGGGACGTGGCGCATCCGACCCGCATCATCGACCCCAAGGGGATGGCCCGGCCCCGCAACGCCTGGGCCGAGACGTGGGGCCGCATCACCAACCTCGACGACCCGTCCGACATGGGCCACGGTCACCTCGAATGCGTGGTGCTGGGACCGTTCCCGGGACTCGGACCCGAGATCGACGACGAAGGCGGGGCGGCGCTGTGAACGTCCTCGTGCTCGGTGGCTCGGTGTTCGTCGGCCGTCGCCTCGTGTTGGCCCTCGTCGGCGCCGGCCACGATGTCACGGTGTTGAACCGGGGCCGTACGCCGACGGCGCTGCCGCCCGGCGTGAGGCATCTTGCCGCCGACCGCACCGACATCAGCCAGATGGGCGCGGCGCTCGGCAGCACCGAGTGGGACGCCGTCTTCGACGTCTCGGGCTTCGTGATGGCCGCCGGCGGCTCCGACATACATGGGTTGCTCGACCTCCTCGACGGCCGGGTCGGCCACCACCTGTTCGTGAGCTCGATCCTGGCCTACGACCACGGCCTCGTCGGCCTGGTCCCCTGGGCGGAAGACCTTCCGACCAACGGCGACGGGCCATCGTCGTACGGCGGCTTCAAGTCACTGAACGAAGCGGCGTTGCTCGAGCGCGCTCGGAGCACCGGGTACCCGGTGAC
>JANLSK010000102.1:0-50392 GCA_031362415.1 Actinomycetes bacterium
CCCCCCCCCCCCGGCGGCGGCCCCCCCCGGCGCGTTGGGGGCCTTCGCCAGCCCGGTCACATACAACACCGACGCCGTGGTGCTCGTGGCCACGAGCGACAACTGGCCCAAGGTGCGCAAGCAGTACTTCTCCGTCGACGACTTCCGAACCGTGTTCCCGTCGATCCGCAAGGGGTTCTGGCTCGACATCAAGATGTTCGTCTACGCCGCACCCTCGGTGCTCGTGGTGTCGCTGGTGGTCGCGGTGTTGCGCAGCTTGCGGGGAGCGGTGTTCTTTCCGCTCCGTCTGCTCAGCGTGGTGTTCATCGACCTGTTCCGCGGGGTACCCGTCTATCTCGTGATCCTCCTTCTGGGCTTCGGCGTTCCCGCCCTCGACATCGGTGGCGTGCCGCGCAGCGCCGTGTTCTGGGGCGTCACCGCCATGGTCTTGTCGTACTCGGCGTACACGGCCGAGGTGTTTCGCTCCGGGATCGAGTCGGTCCACGACAGCCAGCGCTCGGCGGCGCGGGCGTTGGGGCTCACGCAATGGCAGTCGTTGCGTTTCGCCGTGTTGCCCCAAGCGGTCCGCAACGTCATCCCGGCTCTGCTCAGCACCTTGGTGAGCCTGCAGAAAGACGTCGCCCTCATCGGTGTGCTCGGCATTCGTGAGGCCGTGAAAGCCGCCGACGTGTACAAGGGCAACACGTTCAACTACACGGGCTACATCGCGGCGGCCTTGTTGTTCCTCCTCATCAGCGTGCCCCTGGCCCGATTTGCCGACTGGTACACGGGCCGGGAGCGGGCGCGACGATCACAGGCTTTGGCGTGAGCGTCCCCCCGAAGCTCGCGATTCGCCAGGTGCACAAGGCTTTTGGCGCAACCCGTGTGCTCGACGGGGTGTCGCTCGACGTGACCGAGCACGAGGTGGTGTGCCTCATCGGATCGTCGGGGAGCGGGAAGTCGACGCTCTTGCGCTGCGTGAACCTGCTCGAGACCGTCGACGCCGGCCAGATCGCCCTCGACGGTCACGAGATCACCGGCCCCGGCGTGAACGCCAACGATGTACGCAAACGCATCGGCATCGTGTTCCAGTCGTTCAACCTGTTCCGGCACATGACCCTGCTCGACAACGTGACGCTGGGCCCCCGGCGGGTGCGCAAGGTTCCCAAGGTCGCGGCCGAGGCCCGGGGTATGGAGCTGCTCGCCCGCTTCGGCTTGGCCGACAAGGCCGGCGAGTTCCCCGACCGGCTCTCGGGTGGCCAGCAACAGCGCGGGGCCATCGTGCGGGCGCTCATCGGCGATCCCGAGCTGCTCCTGCTCGACGAGATCACCTCGGCCCTCGATCCCGAGCTCGTCGGCGAGGTCCTCGGCGTGATTCGCGAGCTCGCCGCCGGGGGCATGACCATGGTCCTGGCCACCCACGAGATGGGCTTTGCCCGCGACGTGGCGACCACCGTTGCTTTCCTCGACGGGGGCCGGGTCCTCGAGGCGGGCCCGCCGGCCCAGCTCCTGTCCGACCCCCAGCACGACCGCACCCGCCGCTTTCTGGCGCGAGTCATCGAAGCCGGTCGCCTGTAAGTGCCCGTTTCCGGCCACACGCAGAGGTCCGATATCCAGCGCAAGCATGGCGTGTCGCCCGAGGTCGTGGCGCGAGCACGCTCGGGCGACCGCATGGAAGCGGCGAAGCTTCACGTCGAGCTCACGGGCTGCGACTTCGTCACGGCCCAGCGCGTCGTCAACGTCCTCTGAGGACGCCCCGGCCGAGCGCCCGGGCGTTCGGCCCAGCGTTCGGCCCACTGTTCACCGCAGGGGCCGGAAAAACTCGCGGATCTCGTGCACCAGGGCGGCGGGATTCTCCATCGCCGGGAAATGACCGCCGTCGTCGATACGGGTGTAGCGGCGAAGGTCGAAGTGCGGTTCGATCAGCTCCCGAGGCGGCCGGTTCATCTCGTTGAAGAGCGCGACGCCGGTCGGGACGTCGATGTACGGGCGGGTGATCGTCGAACCGGGCCCGAAGGTCTCGGCATACAACCGCATCGACGGCCCGATGCAACGAGTGGCCCAGTAGATCGTGAGGACCGTGCACATCTGGTCCATCGAGATGCGGTTCTCCAGGCGCCGCACGCCGTCGGGGCCCACGCAGTCGGTCCATCGCCACCATTTCTCGACGAGCCACGCCGCCAGGCCGGCGGGGGAATCGGTGAGCGCGAACGCCGGGGTCTGAGGCTTCGTGCGCTGCAGGTGCACGTAGCCCCATTCGGCGTCGCGATACGCGGCGAGTGCGTCCGCCCAGATCTGTTGCTCGGCGGTCAGCTTCGCCGGATCGATGGGTGGTGCCACCATGCTCAGATGGATGCCGACGAGGCGCTCCGGATGCCGGACGGCCAGGGCCGTGGTGACGGCCGATCCCCAGTCGCCGCCCTGCGATGCGAAGCGCTCGTACCCGAAGGCCGCCATCAGCCGCACCCACAGGTCGGCCACCCGGTCGGCGCCCATCCCACGCTCGGTCGGCGGCGACGAGAACGCATACCCGGGCAGCGACGGCACGACGACGTGGAAGGCATCGGCATGATCGCCGCCATGACCGCCCGGGTCGGTCAGGGGCCCCACGATGTCGGCCATCTCGGCGAAGCTGCTGGGCCAACCGTGCGTGATCACGAGCGGCAGTGGCGCCGGTCCACGGCCGGGAACGTGAACGCAATGCACGTCGAGGCCATCGAGCGCCACCAGGTACTGGGGAAGCCGGTTGAGGCGACGCTCGTGAACCCTCCAGTCGTAGCGGTGGCGCCAGTGCTCGCAGACCTCCTGGACGTACCCGAGATCGCTGCCGTAGTCCCATCCCGAGCCGGGGATGGCCTGGGGCCACAGGGTGGCGTCGAGGCGACGGTGGAGATCTGCGATGAGGTCATCGGCGACGGCAATCGTGAACGGCTGCGGTGTCATGGGTCTCGTGCGCCTCCGGGGACGTCGTGCTGGGCGTCCGCTGCACCGTACGGGCCCTGGCGCCTTTGCGCTCGGCGTCTCAGCCTCCGACCCGGCTGTCGCCAGGCTCATCGAGCGGGACGGGCAGGCAAGGGTGCTCTGGGAGCCGACGCCCATCGACCGTTTCTTCGCCTACGACGCGTTCCACGTTGCGGCTGAATCCCGACGCCGCACAGTCCCGTTCGCCGACTCATCGATCTCGATTCTCGCCGCTGAGCACCTCATGGTCTGCAAGGTGATCTTCAATCGCCCCAAGGACTGGGTGGACATCGGCGCCATGCTCGAACTCGGGACGGGCGTCGACGCGGCGGAAGTCTTCCGCTGGGTCGGGCGCATCGCGGTGACGATGATCCGCGCTTCGAACGCATCGTGGCCGTCCTCACCCACCCCGTCCGCTGAGGCTGAACGCACCGGGCTCGCGGCGTTGGGCCCGCCGAGTGTGCCCTTTGGAACCGTCGAGGGTTGGCACATCGGCGACGCCGAGACCTTCGAGGTGGACGTCGGCGGTCGGTTGCTGGTCACTGTCTACTGATGAGTAGCTCAGAGCTACCTCGCAGCACGCATGGCTGCCGCTCGGCAGCTGGCTGCGGTTCTGGAGGACCCGCACGCATATGTGCCCGAAGCCGGCGTTTTGGGGATGCCCATCGGATGGCCTTGCGGCGCTGTCGTTGTCGGACGCCCGATACGGGCCGAAGTGCGGTGCTTGCTGGCAACTCCGATGGAAAGTGGTCAAAGGTTCTTTGACCTCGGTGACGGACATGGTCATACTTATTACCATGTCCGAGTAAAGATGCCAGACGAGGCCTCCTTGTGACGGCGCGCGCTCGCGCGCTGCATTTCTCTATCGCCGGTTCGACGGCGCACACTTCGCTCAGCCCATCGCCCTCTGGGAGACACGCATACCCGGCGGTGCCGGGCGGTATCGATTGAGATGCCGCCCGGCGAGCTGGTCACGCTGAGCGCGAGGCGCCGGCCAGGAATGCAGCCACGATGTAGGTCGCGTGCGGTCCAACGACTGGCGGGCGCGGTCGTAGCGCATCGTGGTCCGCGGGTCGGCGTGACTCGCAGCCTCCCGCACATCACTCAATGGGACACCGGCATCGAGCGCCGCGGTGATGAACGAGTGGCGCACGCTGTGGGGTGAGATTCGCTTGGCGGTGAGCGCGCTCGACCGCCTGCTTGGCGACTGGCGCAGCCACCTCGTCCGGGACGTACTCCGCCTTCGTCTTCAGAGGTGAGACGCGGCCGAGTTCATTCGAGACCGCGACGCCGTCCCCGCCGGCGGTTCGCAGCATGGCGAGTTCCTGGTCGTGGTTCTCGTCGACGGGCCCCTGCCCGAGACGGGCCCCGCACACCGCGTCGCCCGCGTTGATGGCAAGGCTCGTTGCCGCGATCCGTCGACCCGCGTCCAGGTCGGTCGTCGTCGCGTCGACGTACTCCTGCGTGTTCCCGGCGTAGGCGCTTACCTGGCGCCGGTGACGGCCTCGATCACCGTGTTCCTGGACGGCTCACGCTCAGACCTGGTACAGATCCGCGATGATCGCCACGATCGACGTCGCCGATATCGGCGTGCGTTCCACACTCGGGGCGCTGCGGCGTCGACCAACCGACGTTCCCGGCTTGCGCTGGCTTGACATCGCAGCAACGGTTCCGTTGTCGAGCAAGAGACCGCCCGGGCTGCGCCGGGCCGTGATGCTTGCGATGTGGGACGACGAGGACGCCGCCGCTGGGTTCGCGACCACACATCCGCTCGCCCAGCGTTTCGCGCGCAACGGCTTCCACGCCGTAGCGCGTCCTCTACGGGCGTTCGGGACCTGGCCCGGTCTGCCGGACGCCGTGCCACATGCCCGCGTGACGAAGCACGACGGGCCCGTGATCGTCACCACGCTCGCTCGGCTGCGCACGAGTCAGACCCTTCGGTTCATGCGAGCCAGCAGGCCGGCCGAGCGAGCAGCCATCAACGCCGATGGGTTCGTGTGGGGAACAGCAGCGACTCGCCCCGCTCGCCGACCGTTCATGGCGACAGTGTCGGTGTGGAGCAGCGCCGAAGCGGCCGCCGCCTACGCGTACGCCGACGCCGACGCGGGTCACCCAATGGCGATCGCGCGGCAACGCCGTAAGGACTTTCACCATGGCTCGGCCTTCATCCGGTACGCGATCGTCTCGACCAGCGGAACGCTCCCCGGGGCTACGCCACTCGACTCCGCCTTCCACGTGGCCGAGTGACTTCCCGCCCGCCAACCTCGGAGAGTCAACTGGTCGTGAACGGCTGGCATTCGGACCGCGGCTAGCGCGGGCGCCGCGCGGCCCCCAAACGCCGGGTCGCGGGCGCACACTTCGCTCAGCCCATCGCCCTCTTTGAGACACCCATACCCGGCGGACTCGCGTGCACAAGCCGCTCGGGACCGCCGCACAGTTGGTGCGGACAGCAGGTACGCGTGTTCTCGGTTGTGTCGATTCGGGTCGTTGCTGGAACACCCCCGGTTTGACCGCCACCAGGTCGTGGTCGCATTCGGTCGCGTGCAATTTTACTCGTGGCGGTTGCTCAGCGTTCGAGATGTTTCGCGAAACGATATTGGGGACGTGGAGAGCTTCGGCTCAGCCCGCAAGCACAGCCTCAGCGAGCGCGACATCCAACACGCATCACGCCTTGGTGGCCGAAGAGGATGACGAGGGCAAGGTGCTCTACCTCGGCCCCGACCGAGCTGGGAACCTTCTGGAGGTCGTGTCTGGGCTCCGCGACGACGGCACTGATCGTGATACACGCGATGCGAATGCGTCGCATCTACGAATCGTTCCTCGGCGAGACAGGAGATGCCGATGGCTGACAAGAAGACCTACGGGCGGTCCAAGGCTGGAGTCGAGCTGACTGAGGAAGTGCTCGAACGCATGGCCCAAGAGGCCGACGCCGGTCTGGATTTCTCGACGCTTCGTCGTCGGCCGGGCCGCCCCGCCATGGGCTCCGGCCCAGCCGAGGCGCTCCCCGTGCGACTCGACCCGGAACTTCGCAAGGCGGTCGACGATCGCGCTGCCGCTGAGCACACGACCGCGTCCGAGATCATCCGCGAAGCTCTTCGCCGCTACCTCAAGGTGAGCTGACCTGAACCGATCCCCGATCGCCGCCTGACGGGAGCTCGATACGCGGCCTCCCAGGTGCATCTGGCCGCACGACTTCCGGCGGTGCCGGGCGGAATCGGTGCGATCCGCCCGGTCACGGCGGGTGGTCATGCGCTGCGTGATGCTCTGGCGACGAACGCGGCGACGATGTAGGTGGCGTGCCGGTCCATTGACTGTCGGGCGCGGTCGTAGCGCATCGTGGTGCGCGGATCGGCGTGGCTCGCGGCTTCTTGCACGTCACGAAGTGCGACACCGGCGTCGAGGGCACTGGTGATGAACGAGTGCCGGAGGCTGTGCGGTGAGATCCGCTTGGTGATCCCGGCCCGCTTGGCGAGCCGCTTCACCGTCCGGTCAGCGGCGTAGCGGTCCATCCGCTTTCCCTTCGTACCGAGGAAGATCGGCCCGGTGGTGTTCACCGATGGAGAGGTCCAGCGTTCGGCCGGTGCGTGGGGCGAGCGGGATCGTGACGTGCTTGCCGCCTTTGCGGACGATCGCCAACGTCCGGTGCCCGCGGTCCATGTCCATCGACTCGATGTCCGCTCCGAGCGCTTCGCTGATCCGCAATCCGTTCAGCGCCAGCAGCGAGATCAGCGCATGATCTCGCGCCGACCCGAGCCCAGCCTGTACCAGCAAGCCGCCGAGTTCGTTGCGGTCCCCGGCGTCCTACGCGCGGGACGACCCGCATTGACCGTCTTACCCACCCACGAAAGCGTCAGTAGACCCCAGAATCGCACGCACTGCGGCGGCTGTCGAGGGGACGTCGCTTCCGGTTGTAGCGAGCTCGCGTGCTGTGATGACGATGGTGACTTCGGGATCGAGCGGACCGAGCGTGCAGACCGGGCAGGCTTCCCGTTCGTTGTTGCTCGTGTTCAGGAGGGGCCGGGGAGCTCCGCCATCGTTCGATGCGCTCGTGCCGCAGCTTGCAGGAGGGGCACCGCCAGGCAGGCTCCGGTGCCTTCTCCGAGGCGGAGATCGAGCTCCAGCAACGGCTCGAGCCCGAGGTGGGTCAGGGCGATGGTTGCTGCGGGCTCGCTCGAGCGGTGGCCGGCGAGCCCTCGGGCTGCGGTCCCGGGAGCGATGGCCTCGGCGACGCACAACGCGGCGCAGGCGATCACACCGTCGACGATGAACGGGACGTGCGCTGCGGCGGCGCCGAGGTACAGCCCGGCGAGCGCGGCGATCTCGAGGCCGCCGATCTCGGCCAGCAACGCGATCGGATCGGTGACGGCATGGATGACAGCACCGGTGGTCGGGTTCGTCGAGGCGGAGATCCGTACCAGGGCCGAGGTGACGATCGCCTGCTTGTGGGGAATCCGGTCATCGGGCAGGCCGGCCCCGGGGCCGGTCACCGACGCAGGGTCGCTCCCACAGAACGCTGCGATCAGCGCCGCCGACGGCGTGGTGTTGCCGATGCCCATGTCGCCGCCGACGAGGCAGTCGGCTCCGGCGGCCACCAGCTCCCCAGCGATGGCAACACCCACGCCGACGGCAGCCTCGGCCTCGCCGCGGGTCATGGCCGCGCCGTGGGCGATGCTGGCCGTTCCCGCCCGCACCTTGTGGTGGCGCACGCCGGCCACGTCGGCCACGTCGGCGGCGACGCCCACGTCAACCACGAGCACCTCGGCCCCGATCACCTGTGCGAAGGCGTTGATGGCCGCCTGGCCGTCGGCCATGGTGCGCACCATGAACGCCGTCACCTCCTGGGGCCAGGCGCTGGCGCCATCGGCGACCACCCCGTGATCGCCGGCGAACACCACGACGATGGGACGGTCGATGGCGGGCGCAGGGCACGTTCCGGCGATACCGGCGAGCGTGACGGCGACATCTTCGAGACGGCCGAGTGACCCAGGCGGCTTGGCCCGGCTCGCCCAACGTTGGCGGGCCTGGGCCATGGCGCGCTCATCGAGGGGCGCCATGGCCGCGGGTACCCCATTCAGCTCAGGCATTCCGAGCACCATCGCTGGACGGAAGATCGGCGGTGTCGGTGTCGGCAGTGTCGATGGTGTCTGCTGGGTCAGCGGTGTCGGCATCGAAGGTTTCCAAGGCTCGGGCCAGGCGTTCGAGGCCGGCGGTGTCGGGGACGGCGATGCGGACAGCGTCGGGATGGCCGAAGCTCGCACCCGAGCGCACCAGGATCCCCAGGGGCAACAGGTGCTGGCGCAGCCCGGCCGCCCTGGGGAGCCAGAGGAAGTTCGCGGCGCCCGGAGACGGCTCGAGCCCACGAGCGACGAGCAACGCCGCCAGCTCCCCGCGCAGCTCCGCGACGGCTCGGGCCCACGCACGAAGGTCGGCCTGCTCCAGGAGCTCGGGGAGCGCAGCGATCGCCAAGCCGTTGACCGACCACCGAGGGCGAAGATCGGCGAGCTGCCGGGCAATGACATCATCGGGGGCGACGATGTAGCCGATCCGCAGACCCGGGCAGCGCAGGACCTTGGTCATCGAGCCCACGACGATCGTGTCGGCGTCTTCACGGGTCCAGACCCCGGTGGCCAAGGGGTAGAAGGCCTCGTCCCGCACGAACGCCCGCTCGTCGGCTCCGGCCAAGCGTCCCGTCGGGTTGTTGGGGTCCGACATCCAACGGGGCCCGAGGGGGTCGACGACGCGCAGGTGGCGGCCGTACAGCGAGAACTCCGGTTCGTCGATCCGACCGATGGGACAGAGCTGCGCGACCAGCGCGATCGCCTCGGCGCCGCCGTTGGTGAGCACGAAGCGTTCGACCTCGACCCCCATGGCGTCGGCTGCTGTCGCCGTGGCCGGCGCGTCGTCGGGGTAGCGACCGATGGCGTCGATGTGGCGAGCGACCACCGGGGCCGGATCGGCAGCGACGGGGTTGAGGCTGGCCGACAGGTCGAGGATCGCGTTGGGTGAGACGCCGAGCAGCGCCGCCAGGCGTTCGCCGTCGCCTCCATGGGCCCCCGGCGGCAGCAGATCGGGCTCCCGTGCTCGCTCGCCGGTCACTGGAGCCTCCTGGCCCGACATGGCTGGGCATCGGTGGTGGTCTCTCGGGGGCTCGCCCCCCGGGCCCCCCGGGCCGCCCGCCGGGCCGCCCGCTCGGCTCGGTCGCTGCGGCGTTGCCTCCTGCCGTCCGGTCCGAGTCCGCCGGCGCCGAGTGCGCCGAGTGCGCCGAGTGCCGCCAGGGCTACGACGACCGCCAACTCGGTGCGGTCGACGATGCGGATGGCCGCGGCGATGTCGACAGGCTGCGGCCGCGATCCCGAGCCGAGCACGGGACGGTCTTCGTGACGCTCGCCGTAGCGCAGCGCCCCGCCGAGCTGGCAGCCGAGTGCCGCGGCGACGGCCGCCTCAGCGACCCCGGCGTTGGGTGACGGGTGCGCCGGTGCATCGTGGCGGATCGCCAACCACACGGCTCGGGCCCGACCGGGGTTCGTAGCGGCGACGGCCAGGGCGAAGAGACGAGCCGGCAGATAGTTGGCGATGTCGTCGAGACGGGCCGAGGCCCAACCGAAGCGCTCGTAGCGGAGGCTGTGATGGCCGACCATGGCGTCCATGGTGTTGACCGCCCGGTACCCGGCCGCTCCGGGAGCGCCGGCGACGACGGCCCAGAACACCGGGGCCACGACAGCGTCGACGCTGTTCTCGGCCAAGGACTCGATGACAGCAGCGGCGATCGCCGACGCGTCGAGCCCATGCGGATCACGTCCCACCAGCGATGGCAGCTCGGCCCGCGCGTCGTCGAGATCGTCTCGAGCGCAGGCCTCGCCGATGCTCGCAGCCACCCGGCGCAGCTCGCGTCCCGCCGTGACCGTGGCCACGGCCGCGGCAGTCGAGCGGATCGCGGCCCCGGTAAGAGATCCCAGGGTGACCCCGATCGCCGTGTACGCCATGCCATCGCGGCGCCGGTCGCTCCACACCAGCCGTTCGACCGTGGTCATGGCCCGGCCGAACGCGGCCACGGGATGCACGCGCGCCGGCGGCTCGCCGAAGCTCCGGTCGAGCAGGAGACCCAGCGCGGTCGCCGCCGATCGTCGGGCCAGCCCCCGCCGCACGGACACGTACGTCGGACTGCTCGTGGGCGGGCTCACGGGTTGGCCGCCAGGGCGAGAAGGGCTGCGGTTTCGCCCAGCAGCACGACCGCGCCGAGCACGTCGCCGGTGAAGCCGCCCAGTCGATGCCGGGCCAGCGCCGTCACCCCGATCGCCACGACGACCAGCGCGGCCGCAGCAGCGCCGGCCGTGAGCACGGCATCCGGTTGGGATCGGTCGACGGTGAACGCAAGGAGCACGACCGCCGGGAACATCCACGCGAGGTGGGAGCGGCGCGCCCCGGCGATGAACGGTGTTGTGATGCCTTCGCTCCGGGCGTGCGGAACGAAGGCGGGTATCGCGGCGACGACCGTCCGGCTCATCGACCACAGGGCGATGAGCGCGATCGGTTCGACCCCGCCGTTGCCGGCACCGCCAGCGCGCCAGGCTCCGTCGGCGAGCGTAGCCCATCGCAGCAGTACGACGACCGCGACAACGCCCACACCGAACGCGCCGACGTCGGGTTGGCGCATCACCGCGAGTCGGCGTTCCCGGGGTAGGTGGGGGAGCACGCCGTCGGCGGTGTCGGCTAGGCCGTCGAGGTGCAGGAGACCGGTGATCGCGAGGTCGACGGAAATGGCGATCGCTGCGGCGATGGCCGGCGACCAGAGCTGCTGCGCGCCCCACCATGAGAGGGCGACGACGGCGCCGATGGCTGCCCCCACGAGAGGGAACCAGCGCATGGTGGTTCGGTCGGGTGGGCGGGCCCGACCCAGCACGGTGAGGAAGGCGATCGCGCTCAGCACGGTGGGGGAGGCTCCGCAGCGTGTCGACCGAGTTGGCCTGGGTCGGGCCCGAGCTCGGCGATCTGGGGTGGCGCGCTCAGGTCGATGACTCGTCCGGCGACCACGAACAGGACGCGATCGGCGATGGCGCTGACGCGTTGGTTGAGCTCGCCGAGCACGTCGATGAAGCGTCGCCCGAGCTCCGACGGGGGATGGACCGAGAGGCCGACCTCCTCCGAGACCACGACCATGGGGTCGCGACGCGACGCCAGAGCGGCCACGATCGCCTCGGTGTCGATCTGGAGATCGAGATGGTGAGCAACCCACGTGCCCAGCGAATCAACGAGCACCACGCCTGCTGTGCCGCCGACGACCACCGCCAGGTCGGCGGTGCTGCACTCGATCGTGGTCCACGCGTCGGGGCGGCGAGCCCGGTGTCGGGCGATGCGGGCGAGATGGTCGAGATCGTCGGGCGCGGGAACGGCCGTCGCCACATACGTGACCCGGGCGCGTCGGACTCCGGCAGCGGTATCGCTATCGCTGCCGGTGGCGATCGCAGCCTCCCGCGCAGCCAGCCCAGCGGCGATCCGCTCGGCGACGGCCGACTTCCCCGAACGGGTGCCCCCGAGCACCAGGGTTATCACCGGGAGCGCTCGATCCCCGAGGTGACCGCTGCGTAGACGGCTCGGGCCGTGCGGGCACCCCACTCCGAGCGAGGCCCGGCGAACGGCTGGGGATCACCTTCGGCCGGCCAGCACACGACCACCGCGTCGCTCGCCGTACCGGTGCCGGGCACGGAGGCGTCGAGGAGGGCCTGGCTCTTGGCCTCGGTCACGGTGATGATGGCGTTGACTGCCGCCGCCGGGCCCAGGGCGACGGGGAGTTGGACGACGATGTTGATCGTGCCCGCATGCCATGCCGACGAAGCCCCGTCCGGAGCCGCGGCCCAGGTGGGACTGGTGATGCCGACCGTGGTGTCAACGAGTACCCCGTCCTCGTCGGCACTCGTGCACCGGGTCACGTCGGCGGCGGTGAACAGCACGGCCCCGTCGCCGGTGAGGCCGAGCTCGCTGGCGACCTCGCGCCCGTGCCCGTCGAGGTCGGTGCGGCTGTACGCGAGATCGACGCCCACGTTGAGCGCCCAGTCGAGCCGACGCCAGCCACCGCCAACGGGCGCTGACGACAATGCCATGGGCCGATTGGTGAAGCGCCATTCCAGCACCGGCCACGAGCCCTGGCGGGCGAGGTGTCGGAGCTGCGCCGGTGCCGGTGCCGGGTTCAATAGTCGATGCCCTTCATGGCGCGAACGCCCGAGTCGTAGGCATGCTTGATGTTGCGCATCTCGGTGGCGGTGTCGGCGATGGCGATGAGCGCCGCCGGCGCGTCTCGGCCGGTCGCGACCACGTTGACCTTGGGGGACCGCTCGACGATCGCCCGCACCACGGCGTCGGCGTCGATCCACCCCCAGTTCATCGGATAGGTGATCTCGTCGAGGACGACCAGCCGATGCGAGCCCTCGGCGATGAGGCTCTCCGCGTGAGCCCATGCGGCTCGGGCGACGGCCTGGTCTTCGGTGAGATCGGAGCTGTCCCAGGTGAAGCCGGCTCCGAGGGCCCACCAGTCGGCGCCGAGCTCGCGGGCGACCTTTTCCTCGCCGACATTCCACGAACCTAATTTCAGGAACTGGACAACAGCTACCGGCCAGCCTCGGGCGACCGAGCGCATCAGAACGCCGAACGCCGCGCTCGACTTCCCCTTCCCGTCACCGGTGTTCACGAGCACGAGCGACTCGGCCCTCCGGAGCCCGTCGGGACGGGGATCATCGGTGGGCGGCTGGTCCGTGAGTGGCTGGTCGGTGAGTGGCTGGTCGACGTCGCTCATCGCAGAGGCTCCAGGGTGATGGGTGTGCTCGGCTCGGGCGGCGCGCTCGGGCGAGCTCCCCCAGGCGAGAGAGGGGTTTCCCGGCGACGTTGCACTGCGACCGTCACACCGCCGTGACCGTCGACGGAGGTCGTGGCCGCCACGCCCCAGCACGTCTCGATCAGATCCGGTGTGAGCACCGCAGCAGGACAGCCATGGGCGACCAGGCGGCCAGCGCTCATCACGGCAACGGTGTCGGCGAAATGGCCGGCAACCGAGAGGTCGTGCATGGTCGTGATGACGGTGAGGCCCCGCTCGGCGCGTAGCTCGGCGATGAGCTCCAGCACGGCGAGTTGATGGCCCACGTCGAGGAACGTCGTCGGTTCGTCGAGCACCAGGACCGGTGTGTCCTGAGCCAAGGCCCGGGCCAGCACGACTCGCTGGCGTTCGCCGCCCGAGAGGCTCTCGAGGGTGCGGGTCGCGAGGTCGTCGAGGTCGAGCCGTTGAGCGACGGCGTGCGTGCGCCGCCGGTCTTCCTCCGACGCCGCGAACCGCAGACCCTGATGAGGCGCCCGGCCCAGCAGCACATAGTCGAACACGGCGATCCCCGGTGGAATCACGGGATGCTGGGGCACGACGGCGATCAGGCGAGCCCGCTCGCGAGCGCTGACGTCAAGCAGTGACCGGGTGCCGACGTGCACGGTCCCGGCGTCGAGGCCCCGCCCCGCCAGCGTTCGTACGAGCGTGGTCTTGCCGGCGCCGTTGGGCCCGAGCAACGAGACCCACGATCCGCCGGTGACGCTCAGGTCGACAGCGTCGACGACCCGGCGGGCGCCGCGGAGCACCGTGGCGCCCATCCAGGCGACGCCGACGGTCGCTCCGTGCTCGATGGTGGCTCGACCGGTCATGCCACCGACTCACGCCGCAGGATGAGGAGGAAGAACGGGGCGCCGATGAACGCCGTGATCACGCCGATGGGGAGCTCGGCCGGGGACTGCACGGTGCGGGCCACGATGTCGGTGAGCACGAGGAACGCGCCGCCGAGCAAGAACGACAAGGGAATCACCCGGCGATGAGACACGCCGGTCAGTCGGCGCACGACATGCGGGACGATCAGGCCGACGAAGCCGATGAGGCCGCTCACGGCGACGGCCGCCGCCGCGCCCAGCGATGCGGCGCCCAGGACCACGAGGCGGATGCGGCGGGGGCGCAGGCCCAGCGATGCCGCTTCGTCGTCGCCGACGGCCAGCACGTCGAGCGCCCCGACCGACATCGTGAGGACGACGACACAACCCAGCGCATACGGCGCGAGGAGCGCGACCTCTCCCCAACCGCTGGTGGAGAGCCGGCCCAGCAACCAGGAGTAGACCTGCCGCAGTGACTCCGCATTGCGTTGCTGCACATAGGTTTGCACGGCGGTGAGGAAGCTGGCGACGGCCACACCGGCCAGGATCAACGTGCTGGCCGATCCCGCCCGCCCCCGCTGTGTGCCCAGCATCCCCGCCGCCGCGACGGCGACCAGTGCGCCGACGAAGGCGGCCAGCGGCACGGGATCGATCACGCCGATCCCGTCGCCAACCCCGCTCACGATGGCCAGGGTGGCGCCCAGGCCCGCGCCAGCGGCGATTCCGAGGAGGTAGGGGTCGGCCAGGGGATTACGGAACACGCCCTGATACGCGGCCCCCGAGCCGGCCAGGAGCCCCCCGACGAGCAGCCCCAGGATGACGCGAGGCGCACGCACGTCCCAGACGATCGCCCGATCGGACACCGACAGTCCCGAGTCGACGTTGACCGCAGGCAGCCGGTCGAGCAGCTCGAGGAAGACGCGACCCGGGGCGATCGAGACCGGCCCGAGCCAGAGCCCGAGCACCACGGCCCCCAGCGCGGCTGCGATACCTCCCACCAACCATCCGGTCTCGAGCCGGGTGCCCTGGGGCAATGCCACTCGGAGACCCTGCTCGTCAACGGCGATGGCGCCCACGATCGGCTCAGCCCGTGCCGGCGTCGGCGGCCGTCACGGCGTTCGTGGCAGCCACCACGGTTTCGAGGAAGTCGACGATCCGCGGCCCCCAGCGCGACGCAACGTCATCGTTGAGCTCGATGACGTTGCCGGCCTTGACTGCGCTGAGCTGATCGAAACCGGGGCGCTCAGCCAGAGAAGCCGCGCTCTGGTCGCAGCACACGGTGTCGGCGAGGAAGATCAGGTCGGGATCGGCGTCGATCAGGTATTCGGCCGAGAGCTGCGGATACCCGCCGGCTGCACCGTCGGGATCGGCGGCGTCGGCAACGTTGGTGAGGCCGGCCAAGGCGTATAGCTCGCCGATGAACGTGGTCGACGTGACCGAGTACAGGAGATCGTCGAGCTCGTGGTAGTAGGTGAGCGGCGTCGCACGCTCGGGGATCGACGCGATGAGCGCGTCGATCTTCGTCCGCATCTGCCCCACCAGCTCCGTGGCTTCGGGACCATGGCCGGTGGCGACGCCGAGTTGCTCGATCTGGGCGTAGGTGTCGGGGATCGTCACCGACGCGTTCAGCAGCAACGTCGTGATGCCGGCGGCCTCGAGACCGCTCACCACGTCACCGATGTCGTCGGAGAGCACGACCAGATCCGGTTCGTAGCCGATGATCGCCTCCACGTTGGGCTCGAAGCCGCTGAGCTCGGTGACGGGGGCCTCGGGCGGGAAGTACGAGAAGGCGTCGACAGCGAGCACCTGGTCGCCGGCACCGATGGCGAAGAGCATCTCGGTCGCCGACGGTGAGAGCGAGACGATCCGCTGGGGCACGACCGACGTGGGTGCCGGTGGTGCCGCCTGGGGGGCATCGTCATCGTCGTCACCGCAGGCTGTGCCCAGCAAGGCGATGGCGAGGATGACGGGGACGAGCTTCCGGGCGCTGAACAAGATCTTCCTCCTGTCGTCGAGGGAACGGCTGCTCGAACGACAGGACTCCTGCCGGACGAACCAACCCCTGGCCTCGAGGGTCTGTGGTTCGTGCAGAACAGAGTTCGACCGGACTCGCTACGCAGTGACCTGCGCAGCTCTACCGTTGCGGGACAGTGCCGGGATCTCACCGGACTTCGCCTCTGAGCTGACCCGTGCACCGTAGCGCTGCAGTCGAGGAATCGGCGAACGTGTCCGTTCCTCCGTTGCACGGTCGGGTCGGTGTTCTCGGCCGTACACTCCGCGTCCGATGGCGACTCCGAATTCGACCAAACGATCGTTCGATGTGGTGGTGCTGGGGACCGGTGCCGCCGGTCTCGTTGCGGCCCTTGTGGCAGCCGATGCCGGTGCCCGCGTCGGGCTGTTCGAGAAGAGCGATCTGGTCGGCGGCACGACGTCGATGAGCGGCGGGGTGGTGTGGATGCCCAACAACCACCACATGCGCGAAGCCGGTCTCGCCGACTCGCGCGACGACGCGCTGGCCTATCTGCACGCGCTCTCTCCGGGCCTGCTCGACTCCGACCTGGCGGCCAGCTTCGTGGACAACGGCCCCCAAGCGTTGCGCTGGCTGGAGGAGCACACCCCGTGCCGCTTCTTCGTGATCGACGGGTATCCCGACTATCACCCCGAGCATCCCGGAGGAAAACCCGGAGGTGGGCGCTCACTCGACAACGAGGTCTTCAGCTTCGACGAGCTCGGGGAATGGGCCGCACGTATCCGCGGCCAGCACCAGCCGATGCCGATGACGCTCTCCGACACGGCCCTGGGTGGAGCCACCGCGCCCCCCGACAAGACGATGATCGCCGAGCGGATCGCCAGGAACGCCAACGGTCTCGGCCTGGCGCTGGTGGGTGCCCTCCTCCGGGCCTGCCTCGACCGGGGGCTCGAGCCCCACCTGTCACACCAGGCCACGGAGCTCGTCATCGACGAGGGCCGGGTGACGGGCGTCCGCTTCGCGATCCCCGACACCGATGGCGCATCTGGCGTCGTCGAGGTCGATGCCCGCCGGGGAGTCATCCTGGCCACGGGCGGGTTCGAGTGGAATCCCGAGCTGGTGCAGACGTTCCTCCGGGGACCGATGACCGCGCCGGCGAGCACTCCGTCGAACACCGGCGACGGTCTCGTGATGGCCATGGCTGTCGGCGCCCGTCTGGGCAACATGCCGCACTCGTGGTGGGTGCCGGTCACCCGGATCCCCGGTGAGACCGAGTGGGGTGAACCCCGGGTGCGGCTGGTGCTGTCGGAGCGCACCCGACCCCGTTCGATCCTCGTGAATGCGCACGGCAAGCGATTTTGCAACGAGGCGGGCAACTACAACGCCATGGGTGGGGTGTTCCACACCTTCGACCCGGCCACGTTCAGCTACCCGAACCAGCCGGCATGGATGGTGTTCGACCATGGGCATCAGCAGCGCTACAACGTCTTCACCGTGCGAGCGGGAGATGTGGTGCCCGACTGGATCACGACCGGGGCGACGCTGCGTGAGCTGGCCGAACGTATCGGTGTGCCCCCGGACGCCCTCGAATTTACCGTGGCCCGCTTCAACGAGCACGCCCGGCGCGGCGACGACCCCGATCACGGACGGGGTCGTAGCGCCTTCGATCACTTCAACGGTGATCGCACCCTCGAGCCTCCCTTCACGACCCTGGGCCCGCTCGACGAGGGACCGTTCCACGCCATACGTATCGAGTGCGGCTCGATCGGCACCAACGGCGGCCCGCGCACCGATGCCCGAGCTCGGGTGCGCCACCACAGCGGCGGAGTGATTCCCGGCCTATACGCAGCGGGCAACACCATGGCTGCCGCGACAGCCATGGCCTACGGCGGCGCTGGCGGCACGTTGGGCCCAGCCATCGCGTTCGGGTACGTCGCCGGCCGGGATGCTGCCGGCCGGGATGCTGCCGGCACGTAGGCGGGCCCCGGGTCGAGACGGATGCTCCCGAAGCAGTCCAGGCCGGCGGCCGTCAGCGGGCGGACAGGACCTTTCCCAGCCAGGCCTCGGTGTCGCGGCGGGCCTGTTCGGCCACCGCCGTCCCCAGCGCCATGGCGTCGAAGCCGTGCGGGGCACCGGGATACACGTGGAGCTCGGTGGGCACCCCGGCCCGGATGAGGCGCATGGCGTAGTCGACGTCCTCGTCGAGAAAACCGTCGAGCGCGCCCACGAGCACCAGCGTCGGGGGAAGGCCGGACACGTCGGTGGCCCGGGCCGCGGCTGCGTAGGAAGGCACGGAGTCGCCATCGTCGGCGAGCTCGCCGAGGTACGCCTGCCAGCCGAAGCGGTTGGCGGCGGGCGGCCAGACCGGCACCTCCCAGCCGCTCGAGGTTGTCGTCATCCGATCGTCGAGCATCGGGTAGACGAGGAGCTGAAAGGCCAGCGGCACCTCGGCCCGGTCGCGCACGAGGAGCGCCAGTCCCGATGCCAACCCGGCGCCGGCGCTGGCGCCCCCGATGCCGATTCGGCTGGTGTCGATGCCGAGCTCGGCAGCGTTGGCGTGCACCCAGGCCAGACCGGCGTAGCAGTCATCGAGCGGTCCCGGGTACGGCGTCTCGGGCGCCAGCCGGTACTCCACCGACACGCCCACGCAACCGAACTGTTGGCACCATTCGTCGAAGCGGAGGTCGTCCATGGCGGCCGAGCCGAGCACATAGCCGCCACCGTGCATCCAGTACACGCACGGCAGGGAACCCTTCAACGCCTTGGGGCGATGGACTCGCAGCGTCACGTCGGGCGCACCGGCGGGCCCGGCCACGTCCACGACCCGGCATTCCACGGTTCCCGACAGCTCGGGCAGCGGCGCCGCGCCCATGCCGCTCCGGTACGCAGGCAGCACGTCGACGCTGAGCGAGCCCAGATCGAATGGGAACAGGGCGAGTGCGGCGGCCACCTCGGGGTCGAGCAGTCGTTGCACGTCCATGGGGTATATGGCTTTCTGGTTGCGCTCGGCCTCAACCGAACGTTTGGATGGGGAGGTGGGTGGTCATGGCCGAGCCGGCGGGACCGAGCAGCTTCTGGGCCCTGGTCGTCCGGCGGTGAAACAGCGTGACGAGCTGCTCGTCGTGACGGCCGTCGTCGGCGAGCACGAAATCCTCGAGGGCCGAGTCGCCGTCCTGCCAGCTCGACGGTCGACGGCCGAGGAGCTCGGACAGATCGTCAAGATCGGCGTCGATGACCTGCCGGCCGATCTCGTCGAAGCGTTGGAGATGGCGGGCCAGGCGGAAGGCGATGCGGATCTCGTGCTGGGCGAACTCGTCGACGCCGGCGATGGTGCGCAGCGCCCGTCCGAGGTGCTCGTGAGCCTGCCCCACCGGCGACCGATCGATGTCGGGGAGCTCCACGTCGCCGAGCTCGACCCCCACGATCTCGGCGACAGCCTCGACGGCGAAGATGTTCGTCTCGCAGCACCACTGGGCGTTGGTCATGTAGTCGGACCCGGCGACGGGCTCGGCCATGGCTGCGTGGTAGGCGAGCTGGTTCGACAGCGTGAACGCCAGGTGGTGCCACTGGATGGCGCCGATGTCGACCGGATGGCCCGAGAAGCGTTCGTAGCGGGCGTAGAGGTCGCGGAAGTCGCCGTAGCCCATGATCGTGTCGCGCATGCGGAACGCCGCCAGGTCCATCAGCGGATCGCCGATGTGGCCGAGCTCGATGTCGAGCACCCCGGTGATCTTCCCCCGCTCGTGGTGGAACTGGCCCGAGTCCCATACCACCACCGATTCCCGTCCGGGATTGTCGAGGGGATGGTGGCGCAGCCAGGCCAGAACCCATTCGAGAAAGGGGTCGGGCCGCTTCTTCATGCGGCGATAGCCCTTCTCGTACAGGGCCAGCCCGAGCGCGCCCGACTCCTGTGGCGTTGCTGCCCGCCACACGCCGGCCGCAGCGAAGGGCTCCACGTCGAGGGCGTGCATGCGGGCCAGGATCTCGAGGTAGTCGTCCATCACCGACTCGCGCTCAGCCTCGGTGGCGCGCGCGAAGTCGGGCTGGCCCGGCACCCGGCTGGTGACGAAGGCCCGGGGCTCGTCGCACCATCCGTACACGTGGGGAACCGGGATTCCCTGCTCGTCGAGCAGGCGCTGCACGAGCATCTCGTGCTCGAGGGGGAACACACCGGGCACGTCGAAGCGATCGCCCCGCACAACCAGCTCCAGCGGCTCGCCGTCACGGTCGACATCGACGAACCACACCGGCCGCCAGCGGGGCTGGCGTCGGAGCCCGGTGACCGTGGCCCCCAAGTGCTCGTCCATCCAGGCGACGATGGATCGTTCGTCGGGACCGAAGCCGCTGTCATCGAGCATGGTTGGGCTCCGGATCTCCGTCGACGAGGCACCCGCCTTCGCTGGCGAACTTAGATGGTGCCCGCCGGGGCGGCCAGCGGCCAGGATGCATCCCAGCGACACCGATCGGACGACACAAGGAGACGCACATGGGCAGGCTCGACGGTCGGGTCGCGGTCATCACCGGCGGCGGCCGGGGGATCGGGCGGGCCATCGCGTCCCGTTTCGCCCGCGAGGGTGCGACGATCGTGGTGTCGTCGCGAACCCGGGCCGAGCTCGATGAGGTCGTGGCCGAGGCCGAGGCGGTGGGCGGCGCCGGGCTCGCCGTTGTCGCCGACGCCATGGACCGGGCCGACGCCCGTCGCCCGGTGGCCGAGGCCCACGAGCGCTTCGGTCGCGTCGACGTTCTCGTCAACAACGTGGGCGGCTCGGTCGGTCGGGCCAACGACCCGTTCACGATGGACGATGACGCCTTCGAGGCGACGCTCGTCCTGTCGCTGACCTCCGCGTGGTGGACCACCCGGGAAGCCTTGCCCCACATGCGTGAGCAGGGTTACGGCCGGATCGTGAGCATCGGTTCGGGAGCCGCCAAGGCCACCGGCGGGGCGCTTCCCTACGTCACGGCCAAGCACGGCCTGGTCGGCATGACCCGTCAGCTCGCTGCGCACACAGCTCCCAGCGGCATCACCGTCAATTGCCTCTGCCCGGGCTGGACCAACACGTCGCTCGTCGACTGGGACCGCATCGCGCGCAACCGGGGCGTCAGCGTCGAGGAGGCTCAAGCGGGGGCGCGCGCCGAGAGCCTCCAGGGTCGCATCCTCGAGCCCGAGGAGCTCACCGGGATGGCCGTCCTGCTCTGCGGCGACGAGGGCGCCGGCATCACCGGTCAGGTCATCAGCGTCGACGGCGGCTACAAGGTCTGACCTGGTGTGATCAGCGTGTGCCGGGAACTCGGGCGCCTTCGCCGTCGTCGGATGGGGCATGCGAGGGTCAGGTGGGGGTAGGTCATGACGGCGGGAGGGTCGGGCTCGGCCGTGCGCCGCCGGCATTTCGACGAGCTCGTGGATGTCGTCTACGAGCCGCTCCAGCGGTATCTGGGACGACGGGTGGCTGGGGCGGACGGCGACGAGGTCCTCAACGACGTCCTCCTGGTGCTCTGGCGACGCCTCGACGACGTGCCCATCGCCGAGCCGCTCCCGTGGTGCTACGGGGTTGCCCGGCGTTGTCTGGCGAACCAGCGCCGGGGTGCCACTCGGCGGAGCCGCCTTCTCCGCAAGCTCTCGAGCGTCGAGATGGCGCCTACCGAGCCCGACCCGGTCGGCGCGGCTGACCCGGGTCTGGTGACGGCCCTGGGCGAACTGCCCGAACGCGATCGGGAGATCGTGCGCCTGTGGGCATGGGAGGAGCTGGCACCCCGCGAGATCGCCGCGGTGCTCGACATGTCGCCGAACGCCGTGAGCCTCAGGCTGTCGCGGGCCAAGCGGAGACTGCACGAGAGCTTGGAGCGACAGGATCCCGCCCGTGGTGGACACATGAGGGATGCAGACCCGGGAAGGCACCGATCGTGACCGACGAGCTGAAAGCACGACTCCGAAGAATCGACCCGATGCCCTCCGACGTGTCCGTGGAGCCGCCGACGTCGATGTCGGCCCGAACCCGACTGGAGCACATCATGAACACGTCGCTCGACGACCGTCCGAACCCGGCGACCCCGAGCACCCCGCCCGGCGGTGCGACCCGACGGCGCCGGATCTTGACCCTGGCCGCCGCGGCCTCGGCAGCCGTGGTGGTCGCTGCCATACTCGTCGCCACGACCGGCGGAGACGACGACGCCGAGATCGCCGGTGAGGTCGCCGGTCCCCCGCTCGAGCTTTCGGTCGGTGCGAGCGACGCAC
Source organism: Actinomycetes bacterium (assembly GCA_031362415.1). Lineage (GTDB taxonomy): Bacteria > Actinomycetota > Acidimicrobiia > IMCC26256 > VFJJ01 > VFJJ01. The sequence continues at coordinate 21,813 of JANLSK010000102.1, forward strand.
TGGCGAGCTGCATGCCGTTTGACATCGCCTTCCTCGCCGACATGTCACCGGCGTTCGCCGGGACGGTCACGGCGGTGGAGGGCGAGACCGTGACGATGACGGTCGATCGCTGGTACGCCGGTGGTGACGAAAACACCGTCGTGCTCACATCCTCACCCGGATCGGTCGCGCTGATCGGAGGCATCGACTTCCAGCTCGGTGGTGCATACCTGGTGACGGCGGCCGAAGGGACCGTGAACGCTTGCGGTTACAGCGGACCGGCGACGCCTGAGCTCACCGCAGCGTTCGAGGAAGCCTTCGGCCGCTAGTTCCGACGGTGTCGTGACGAGCTGGGACCGGGGGTCCGACGAGGGCCCCCGGTCCTGTCGTGACCGGCTGGGAACTCCTCGTGAGACCATGCGCCGCACGGCTCATTCCAGACCCAGGACGGCGGCGAAGTTGTCGCCCATGATGCCGTCGAGCTTCGCCTGGGCGATCGGTGGCGTTCCGAGGCGTTCGGCCTCTTCGTTGACCGTCATGAGCTTGGCGCGGAGCGCGACGGGGTCGTAGAGGAACCCGGGGTAGTCGGTCCCGAAGAACAGCTTCTCGAGCGGTACGAAAAACGGTTCGGCACGGAGCAGATACCGGTAGAGGTCTTCGCGGCTGATCGTGGCGATGTGGTACGAGAGGTCGGCGTAGAAGTTGGGATGCTTGGTGAGCATGAACATCGCCTCATCGATCCACGGGATCCCGCAGTGGGCGATGATCACGCGGAGGTCACGGAACTCCCGTCCCACATCGTCGAGGAGCGCCGGGCGGCCGTACTCCATGCGGGCGTCGATGCGGGTTGATCCGGCCTGGTGGATCATGACGGGTATGCCGAGCGAGCGGGCGGCGTCGTAGATCGGGAAGGCCAGCTCGCGATCGTCGGGACGCCAGTGCTGGTACATCGGGTAGAGCTTCAACCCCGTGCAGCCGTACTGCGTGACAGCCAGCTCGAGTTCCTCGACGGCCTTGCGCACGCCCCGGTAGAGCGGGTTGACCGATGCGAACCCGATGAACCGGTCGGGCTGGGCCGTGGCGATGGCGCCGATGTACTCGTTGCACCGCTCGGGATGGCTCTCACCTGTGACCCCGGTGATCCCGAACGTGTCGACGGTCCCGATGAGCTCGCCGTCGAGGAACTGCGGCGACACCGCGAGGATCACGATCTTGTCGAAACCGGGATGGTCCCGCAGCGACTCTTCGGGCCCGATCACCGGGAAACCCTTGCGGGAGAAGCCGCAGTCGTCCCACTCGTGCTCGGTCGGCTCGCGGTGCGACGGCAGCAGGCCCATGCTCCGATAGATGCACAGCGATCCCTCGCGGCCGTACTCGGCAGTGAACTCGGCGTCGGCGGCCAGGCTCAGGATGTGTGTGTGGGCATCGATCACCAAGGCCACAGCGGGCTCCTCTGATCAGGCGGGTTCGAGCGATGCGAGCTGGTCGGTCATGACGCTGCGGATGTGGCTCCGGGTGGCGGCTTCGGCGGCAACGGGGTCACGGGCAACGAGCGCCTCGCTGATCTCGGCGTGTTGGCGCACCGAGCTCTCGAGGCGACCCGGGATCCCCACCGTGAGCCGGCCGATGCGGACGATGTGACAGCGCAGGTTGTCGAGGAGCCCTTGCACGCGTTGATTCGTCATCTGCCGGAACAGGCACTCGTCGAAGGTGTCGAACAGCTTCGTCAGCGTCTCCTGGCGCAACGCCTTGCGGCTCCTCAGGGCGGCCCGGCTGAGCCGATTCACCTCGCCGAGCTCGGCCAGGTCGGCGTCGGTCATGGTGGTTGCGGCGCGGCGGGCGCATGCCCCTTCGAGGATCTCCCGCAGCTCGTACAGCTCCACCAGATCGGCGGGTGAGTACGCCGCGACGCTGGCTCCCCGGTACGGCTCGATGATCACGAGACCGTCGTCCTGCAACTTCACCAGAGCCTCGCGTACCGGCGTCTTGCTCACACCCAGATCGGCTGACAACGCCGCTTCGCGCAAGGGCTGGCCGGGCGCCAGCCGCAGGTCGACGATGGCCTGCTTGAGCTCGTGGTACACGAGATCCTTGAGCTGACTGCGCTCCGGGCGGGCCAACAGCGTGGTGGTGGGCACGGTGCTCACGAGCCGGTCACGTCCTTCCAACAGTGGGCGAAGGCGTCGATCGTCTCCGCTCGTCGGTCGCCGAGGGGGAACACGTTCACCGAGTCGACGCCGAGATCGAGGATGGTCGCGAGCTGCTCGACGGTCCGACGGCGGTTGCCGGCGAGGGCCATCTTGCGAACGAACTCGGCCGGAAGGGCATCCGCGGCGGCTGCCGCCTCCTGGAACTCGCCGCCCGTATAGCTGGTGCGGACCAGCTCGGCGATCGCCGGATCGAGGCCGGCGAGCTCGCAGTAGACGGGAACCGTCTGGGGGAACCAGGCGGCGATCGACCGGGCCGGGGCGAGCGCCCGGTCCTCGTCCTCGTCGATGGCGCCATAGGCGAAGACGGCGACCTGGGGCCGGGGTCGGTTGGCGGCCCTGGCGCCGCGCTCGATGTGGTCGAGCGCATAGCGCAGCCCCTCGGGAGCCAAGCCACACAAGAGGATCACACCCTCAGCGATCTCACCGGCGAGCTCGAGGGTCTTGGGCCCGCTGGCCGAGATGTACACGGGGGCGTCGGCCCGGCCCGGGAAGCGGAGGTGGGCGTCGACGAGGCTGAACGCGTCGCTCTCGAAGCTCACGTGCTCACCGCCGAGGAGCCGGCGGATCACGGCGATCGAGTCACGCAACACCCCGAGCCGGGCTGGCTGCTGGCCCAGGGCTCGCAACGGTCGATCGCCGGCACCGATCCCGAGGACGGCCCGTCCGCCGGTGATCTCGTCGAGCGTCGCGAACGATGCGGCGACGATCGCCGGATGACGCGTGACGGGATTGGTGACGGCCGTTCCGACGACGAGGCGCGGCGACTGTTGGGCCGCCAAACTCAAATACACGAAGGGATTGCGGGCATGGAGCGACGAGTCGGTGAGCCACAGGTTGTGGTAGCCGGCTCGGTCGATGCGCTTGACGAGGTCGAGGAACTGGGAAGGTGGGTCGACGCCCTGGAGCACGACCCCACAGGTGGGACTGGTCGTGTGGCTGGTCGTGGGTGTGGTCATGGGGTTGCTCCCAAGGTGGCGGCGATTCGCATGACGGTGTCGGCGAGCACGCACAGTCCCTCGGCGACCGGGTCGAGGTCGATCCATTCCGCTTCGGTGTGCTCGCCCTCACCGATGGTGACGCCAATGGCCACCGCGGGAATCCCGAAGCGGTGCGCAGCGTTGGCATCGGTGCTGGCCGCCGTGTACGCGACGGTGCGCCCCGCAGCTCGGAGGGCATCGGCCGCCGCGGCCACGATCGGATGGTCGGGCGGAAGGTGTCCGGCCGGACGGCGACCGATCTCCTCGAAGGTCACGGTCATGGACGACGCCCCAGCTTCGGCATCGTCGTCGGTCCCGGTCCCCGTTCCGGTGGCAGTGGCGCCGATGATCGCCTGGCGCACCACACCATCGAGGGCGTCGAGACCCGCTTGCGAATCGGCGCGGAGGTCGACCTCGAACCAGGCGTTGATGGCGCGTGAGTTGATCGACTCCCCGCCACCCACGCGGCCCACGTTGATCGCCGTCCGGGCCCCCGTCGGGCGCGAGACCCCTACCAGCGTGTCGATGGCTCGCGCTGCGACGTGCACGGCACTCGGAGCATCGGCCCGCTCCCAGGCGTGTCCGCCCGGCCCGGTGATGGTGACCCGCCACCGCACCGAGCCCACCGCCGTGTTGCAGACCCGTCCCAACCAGTTGCCTTCCAACGCGACCAGCACCGCCACTGGGGTCCGGGGCTCGTCGAGGGCGGTCGTGATGCCCGTGAGATTGCCGAGACCCTCCTCTCCCACCGTTGCGAGGATCCACACCGGCGTCGACAGATCAGCGGGGAGCAGCTCGGCCAGCGTGCTCAACGCGGCCAGCGCGATCGAGTCGTCACCCACCGAGGGGCCGCGCAGGTAGCGCCCGTCGATGACGGCTCCGTGGGCGACGTCGCGCCCGAAGACGGTGTCGAGATGGGCGGCGACCACGATGGCCGGGCGGGCACCACGGTCGCCGTCGGGAGCGGCGCCGTGACGGACGCGGGCCCACACGTTTCCGACGCGGTCGATCGTCACGTCGCGGAGGCCGTCGTCGGTCCACCATCGCTGCATGAGGGTCGTGCGGTCGGCTTCGTCGAGCGGGGGTGCGGCGATCGCTGCGATCTCGATGGTCCGAGCCACGACGCGAGCCACGATCCGTTCGACGCGCTCGGCGATGGCCGAAGGTGCGGTGAAGGTCATGGAGCCACCGCCAGTCCTCGGGCCACCAACGTCGTCACCTCGTCGGCGTCGAGTCCCAACTCGGCGAGGATGGCGCGCGTGTCGGCGCCGAAAGCCGGTGCCGGGCCCAACGGGGGCCGCACACCGTCGATCCGAAACGGGGGCCCGATGGTGCGATAGCTCCCTGCACGTGGATGCTCGACGGCCTGGACGGCCCGGAGCGCCTCGACCTGGGGCGAGGCCAGCACCCGTCCGAGATCTCTCACCCGTCCCGAGGGGATACCGGCGGCCTCGAGCCTGGCGACCCAGGCCTCGGCATCGTCAGCGCCGAGCGCGGCCTCGATGATCTCGGTGAGATCGTCGCGATACGCCACGCGCAAGGCGTTGTTGGCGAATCGGGGATCGGTGGCCAGCACGCCGAGATCGAGTACCCGGCAGAGATCGTGCCAGAAGCGCTCGTTGCCTGCGCCCGTGAGCACCAGCCAGTCGTCGCGGGCCCTGAACGCCCCGTACGGAGCGAAGGTGGGGGAGTGGCTGCCGAGCAGCTCGGGCGCCTGGCCCGAGACGAACAGTGCCGCCGCCAGCGTGGTCATGCCGGCCAGTGAGAACTCGAGCAACGACGACGAGACCTCACGCCCAAGCCCCGTCTGGAGCCGCTCGACATGCGCGGCCAGGATGGCGATGGTCACCGACAGCGACGCGCCGATGTCGAGCAGCGGCGCGCCCACCTTCACCGGACCGGCTCCGGGGCTACCGGTCACGCTCATCATCCCGCCCTCGGCCTGGAGGATGAGGTCGAAGCCGCCCCGGTCGGCATCGGGCCCGACGTCGCCGTACCCCGAGATCGACGCGTACACGAGGTGCGGATGACGGGCCCGCATCGATGGGCCGTCGAGACGGTGATCGGTGAGGCTGCCGGGACGGGCGTTGTGCACGAAGAAGTGGCTCCCGGCGAGAAGTCGCTCGAGCACGTCGCGACCTTCGGGTGACCGGAAGTCGATGGCCAGACTGCGCTTGGCGTTGTTGAGGCAGAGGAACAGGGCCGACTCGTCGCCGATGGTCTCGGTGCCCTGGGCCCGGTACGGATCGCCGTCGGGCGGTACCTCGATCTTGACCACCTCGGCCCCGAGAGCCGCCAGCAGCATGGTGGTGTACGAGCCTGAGACGAAGCGGGTGAAGTCGACGACCCGGGTTCCCGACAGCGGCCCGGGTCCCGGCGCTGCTGTTTCCTGCGGTGAAACCATGTTCACCACGGTGACGGCTCCTCGTGCTCCCCGAAGACCGACCGCAGCAACGCCCCGATCTCGCCGAGCGTCGATCCGGCACGAGCGCATTCCACGAGCGCCGGCATCACGTTGGAACCCTGTTGCGCCACGGCTTCCAGGTTGAGCATCGCTGCCTCGTGAGCGGTTGCTTCGCGGGCTGCGATCCGCTGAGCTGTGCGAGCGCACTGGCGTTCACGGACGTCGTCGCCCACCTCGAAGAGTCGGAGTTGGGTCTCGGTCCCGGCGTCGTCGACGTACCGGTTGACCCCCACCTTGACCCGACGCCCGTCGGTGATGTCGCGCTCGATGCGGTACGCAGCCTCGGCGATCCAGCGCTGCGGCACTCCTGCGCCGATGGCGGCCACGGCACCACCGAGCCCGTCGATCTCGCCTATCAGAGCGCGGGCCCGCCGGTGGAGCTCGTCGGTGAGCCATTCCACGTAGTACGAGCCGGCCAGAGGGTCGATGGTTCGGGTGACACCCGACTCCTCGGCCACGATCTGCTGCGTGCGCAACGCGATCGTGACCGCCTCCTCCGACGGGAGCTCGTGGGCCTCGTCGTAGCCCATCACGTGGATCGACTGGGCGCCCCCGAGCACGGCGCCCAGGCATTGGATCGTGGAGCGGACGATGTTGTTGAGCGGCTGCTGCGCGGTGAGCGTGGCCCCCGAGCAGCCCGAGAAGAACCGCAGGCGCGCCGACTCTGCCTTGGTTGCTCCGAAGCGGGCGGTGGCGATCTCGTACCAGAGCCGACGGGCGGCGCGGAGCTTGGCCGCCTCCTCGAACAGGTCGAGCGTGGTGGCGAAGTGGAACGACAGGCGGGGGGCGAACGTGTCGAACGCCAGTCCCCGGCCCATGAGCTCCTCGGAGTAGGCGATGGCCGACGCCATCGTGAACGCCAGTTCCTGCACGGCATCGCAGCCGGCCTCGCGGGCGTGGTAGCCGGTGACCGAGATGGGATTGAAGCGCGGGAGATGTTCCGATGCGTACTCGATGACGTCGGCGACGAGGCGCATCGACGGTGCGGGCGGGAACACGTAGGTCTTGCGGGCCAAGAACTCCTTGAGGATCTCGTTCTGCAGCGTGCCGGCAAGCTGGGCCGATGCCACGCCTTGGCGTTCGGCAGCGACGAGGTAGAACGCCAGGATCACCGGCGCCGTGGCGTTGATGGTGAAGTTCACCGAGAGGCGGTCGAGCGGGAGCCCGTCGAACAGCTCGGCCATGTCGTCGGCCGTGTCGATGGCCACGCCCACTCTGCCCACCTCGGCCTGAGCCAGGGGATGGGCCGAGCCGTACCCGAGCTGGGTCGGTAGGTCGAACGCCACCGACAGCGCGGACTGGCCCTGCGCCAGCAGGTAACGGAAGCGGGCGTTGGCGTCTTCGGACGAGCCGAAGCCGGCGAACTGCCGCATGGTCCAGGGCTGGTCGCGGTACATGGTGGCATAGGGCCCCCGGGTGAACGGCGCCTGACCGGGCAGGCCGAGCCGCTCTTCGAGGTCGCCGTCGACGTCGGCCGCGGTGTACAGCGGCCCCACGGGTATCCCCGAGTCGGTCGATGCCGGAGTGAGATGCTCGACCGCCATGTCGAATGCTCCGCGGTCAGCCACCGGGCCTGCTCCCACAAGGCCGGCGACCCGCAGCCGCGAACACACCAGCGACGACATCGTCGAGATTGCTCCCCGCTGGGAAGACGTGTGCCCCCAAGGCTTCCAGAGCGCGAGCATCGGCGGCAGGGATGGTGCCCCCGATGACGACCGGCGTGGCGTCGAGGCCGTGCTCGGAGCGCGAAGCCAGGAGCGCTCGTCCGAGCGAGAGATGAGCTCCCGAGAGGATCGAGAGCCCGATCACGTCGACGTCCTCGTCGGCAGACGCGGTGAGAATCTGCTCGACCGTCTTGCGCATCCCGAGATACACCACCTCGGCGCCGGCATCGCGCAGCGCCATGGCGATGACCTTGAGACCGCGGTCGTGACCGTCGAGCCCCGGCTTGGCCAGCAGCACCTTGAGGGGAGCCGGGACATCTGCATCGGCCGGAGTCGTCATCTCACGATCTCACGCCGACAGGGCCATGGCGGCCCACAGGGCGTAGACCTTGGTGGCCACGTGGATGTCGTTGACCGACAGGTTCTCGTTGGCGCAATACACCGGTTCACCACCGGGCCCGAAGATGACCGTGGGCACCTGGGGGCCGAAGCTCGCCGTGTCGCCCAGCCAGCCGGCGGCCTTCAGCTCGGGCTCGGCGCCCTTGACCCGGCGGACCGCCTCCACCATGAGCTGCACCACCTCGTGCTCGGGATCGATGAGGTGGCCCGCCTTCACATCGGCGAGCTCGACGCTGGCCTCGAACCGGGGATCACGAACCTTGGCTGCGCTGAGGCACCGGTCGATCTCGGCCCTGACCGTCTCGACCGACACGCCGGGCTGGGGCCGGCAGTCGACCCGGATGACGCATTCGTCGGGAACCATCGACGGGCCGCCCGGCGGCAGCCCCCCGTAGATGCGCCCGGGAGCCATCAAGGTCTCGTCGCCGAAGAGGTCGCGGACCCAGCCCTCCAGTGGCGGCTTGAGGGCGGATGCGTCGAGCTCGATCACTGCGTGGGCCGCCAGGAGGTTGGCATTGACGGCGTCGTACTTGTGGCACGTGTGCGCCGACACCCCGTGCGTGGTGATGTCGAAGTAGTAGCGACCGCGATGACCCACGAAGATCTCGTTGTCGGACAGCTCACCCAGGACGCACAGGTCGGCCCGGTGCTGGTCGAAGTAGGCGATGCTCCCGCGCTGATCGCCCATGTGGTCGCTCACCGCCGCCATCGCCAGCGTCCCGGTCAGGCGCAGCCCGCTGTCGCGCACGGCTTCCATGGCCACGATCTGACAGGCGAGGGCGGCCTTCATGTCCATGATCCCGTGGCCGTAGACCCGTCCGTCGATGAGGTCACCGGAGAACGGATCGGTGACGGTCCAGCCGCGCGAGACGGGCTTGGTGTCCATGTGCCCGGTGAGCACCACTCGCCGCCCGGGACCGAATCCCAGCTCGCCGATGGCGTTGGGTCGGTCGGGGAGCACGGGCTGGAGCTCGACGGCCTCGAAACCCGACTCCCGCATGGTCGCGCTGAGCAGGCCGGCGAGCGGGCCCTCGGCGCCGAGGATGCTGGGGATCCGGCACACCTCACGGGTGAGCTCGACGGCGCGATCGAGATCGACGGAGGCGAGGACCGCTGCTGCGATGCTGTCGGAGTCCACACCTGCCTCCTGGGGCGGCTGTCGGCACTGCCATCGGTCGGCCCAGCGGGCGATGATTTGGCGCCCTCGCAGCGACATCCGATGCGAGATATCATATCTCAAGTACATTCTCGGTCGTCGAGATCGACACCCGGCACCCGGTGGCTGGCGGCCGACAGCTGGCCGTGGTTGGCAGTGGGTGGCCGATTCGGCGCTTCGGGATTCGGCGAGTCGGATGGCGTCGAGCACGAGCGGAGATCGGGGATGCCGGAATGCTGATACGAGCCGCCGTGGTCAGGGAGCCCGGTGGCGCGTTCCTGATCGAAGACCTCGAGCTCGATGATCCCCGTCCCGACGAGATCGTGGTCAAGGTGGCGGCCGTCGGGATCTGTCACACCGACCTCGTGGTACGCGACCAGTGGTTCCCGGTGCCGCTACCCGTCGTGTTGGGGCACGAGGGCTCGGGCGTGGTCGAGCGGGTCGGCTCTGGTGTGACCAAGGTGGCGCCCGGCGATCACGTGGTGATGAGCATGGCCTCGTGTCGGGTGTGCTCGTACTGCCGCACCGGGCCCCCGGGGTATTGCGTGTCGCACTACGACATCAACTTCGGGGGGCGCCGGCCCGACGGCAGTGCCACGCTGACCAGCCCCACCGGGCCGGTCAACGCACACTTCTTCAGCCAGTCGTCGTTTGCCACGCACTCCCTCGCCTCCGAGCACAACGTGGTGAAGATCGCCCGTGATCTCCCGCTCGAGTTGTTCGGGCCCTTGGGCTGCGGCGTCCAGACCGGTGCGGGCGCCGTGATCAACTCCCTCCGGGCCCGTCCCGGGACGAGTCTCGCGGTGTTCGGCGCCGGCGCTGTGGGCCTGAGCGCCGTGATGGCCGCAGTCGTCTGCGGAAGCACCACGATCATCGCGGTCGACATCGTCCCCGAGCGCCTGGCGTTGGCTCGTGAGCTCGGCGCCACCCATGTCATCGACGGGCGAGCGGGCGACACCGTCGAAGCGATCCGTGAGATCACCGGCGCCGGTTGCGACTACAGCATCGACACGACGGCCGTCCCCTCCGTGGCCCGTCAGGCGATCGAGTCCCTGGCGTTGCTGGGCACCTGCGGGCTCGTGGGCGTACCCCCGGCCGGGACCGAGCTCACGGTCGAGTTCCACAGCGTGCTCTTCGGCCGCTTCGTGCGCGGCATCATCGGCGGTGACGCCATCGCCCCGTTGTTCATCCCCATGCTGATCGACCTGTGGCGCCAGGGACGCTTCCCCTTCGATCGGCTGATCCGCTTCTACGACTTCGCCGACATCGACGCGGCCGCGCACGATGCCGAGGCGGGCCGGGCCGTCAAGCCCGTACTGCGGATGCCGGCATGACGGGCTCGAACGACGGCGTCAGGCCCGATTGCGTCACGACCAACTCCGTCACGCCCGACCAGCCGAGCAGTGGGAGCTCGGTGCCCCGGATAGCGCTCAACGGTGTCACGAAGTCGTTCGGCGGCGAGCGATCGGCTCTCGCGGTGCTGTCGGGCATCGATCTCGAAGCGCACACGGGTGAGTTCGTGAGCATCATCGGGCCGTCGGGGTGCGGCAAGAGCACCATGTTCAACATCATCGCCGGGCTCGATGTCCCAACGAGTGGCGAGATCCTGGTCGACGGGCGCCCGGCGACAGGGCGCACCGAGAAGTTCGCCTACATGCCGCAGAAGGACCTGTTGTTTCCCTGGCGCCGGGTCATCGACAACACCACGCTCGGTCTCGAGGTGCAGGGCGTGTCGCGCAAGGAGGCTCGGGCCAGGGCGGCACCGCTGTTCGAGCGCTTCGGCCTGGCCGGCTTCGAGCGCTCGTACCCGTGGCAGCTCTCGGGGGGCATGCGCCAGCGAGCCGCGCTGTTGCGCACGGTCGTCCAGGGCCGGGAGGTGCTGTTGCTCGACGAGCCGTTCGGCGCCCTCGATTCGCTGACCCGCACCGAGATGCAGGAGTGGCTGGCCCAGGTCTGGGAGCAGTTCCGCTGGACGGTGGTTCTCATCACCCACGACATCCGCGAAGCGGTGTTCCTGTCCGACCGGGTCTACGTGCTCACCGCCCGTCCGGCCTCGGTACGGCTGGAGCAACGGATCGATCTGCCCCGACCCCGGCAACCGTCGATCGTCACCTCCCCCAAGTTCGTGGCCGTCGAGGGTGTGCTCTTCGACGCCCTGCGCGAGGAATCCCAACGGGCCCACCGCGAGCGCGGCGAGCAGATCTGAGCCATCACCGCCGTTCTTTGTGTCCGCGGCCGCGCGGGGCGCGGTCCTTGACACAAAGAACGGGGGTGGGCTTGGCGCTCACCGCTGATGGATGAAATGCTGCGCTTGCCTGGTCAGCGGTACTTCTTGGTGACCTCGCCCATCGTGGTCTCGGCCGGGCCGTAGAACGTGCGGATCTGGCCGAGCACCGAGGGGCAGCCGGTGTCGAGCACGGCACGGTGCATGTCCTTGATGATCTCGAAGAGCTGATCGAGATCGCCCTCCATCGTGGTGCCGAGCGCCCCGACCTCGTACGGCACCCCGGAGCGGACGATCACCTCGATGGCCCGATCGACCGCCGGGTACACGTCGGCCGGAGCGTCGGCCTTCGGGATGATCTGGATGTTGACGATGGCATGGTTCGTCGCGGCAGACACTCGCCTCCCTCAATACTCGGTGGGGACGACCATGCGGCCGATCACCCGGCGGAAGCACTCGTTGGCCTTCGCCAGCACCTCCTGCTCGTCGATCGTCGTGAACTGCCGGTCGCGCATGACGATCTGCCCGTTGACGATCGTGGTGTCGACGCAGCTCCCGTTGGCCGCAAACACCAGATGTGAGTAGAGGTGCGCCGGGTTGTCGGGCATGAGCGGCGTGAACTGCTGGCTCTTCAGGTCGACGATGATCACGTCGGCCTTGCGCCCCACGGCCAGCTCCCCGGTCTCGTGGCCCAGGGCCAAGGCTCCGTTGCGGGTGGCCATGCGCAGCACGTCGGGGGCCTGCTGGAGCGACGCGTCGACCCGGTTGGCCCGGTGGATGAGCGACGCCCACTTCATGACCTCGAACATGTCACGGCTGTTGTTGCACTCGGCGGCGTCGTGGCCCAGGCCCACGTTGAGGCCCGCCGCGAGCATCTCGGGGAGGCGGGCGATCCCGTTGCCCAGCTTGGCGTTGGAGGTGGGGTTGTGGGAGATCTGGGTGCCGGTCTCACGCATCAGCGCGATCTCGAGGTCTGAGAGCCACACGCAGTGCGCAGCGATGGTGTCGGGCCCGAGGATGCCGCAGTCGTAGGCGAACTCGGTGGGCCGGCGCCCGAACTTCTCCTTCGAGATCTCGACCTCCGAGAGCGACTCGTTGAGGTGGATGTGGATCCCGGTGCCGAGCTGGTCGGCCAGGGTCCTGGCGTCGCGCAGCAGTTGGCCTGATGCCAGTGGCAGCCACTCGATGCCGATGAGCACCTCGACGCGTCCGTCGGCCGAGCCGTGCAGATCGCGGAAGGCCTTTTCATTGTCGGCCAGGGTGTCGAGGTCGTGCTCGTCGTCGGCCACGTCGTTCGAGAGCACGGCCCGGATGCCGATGGTGTCGGCAGCCTGGGCCAGCGCCCCGAGCTGGCGGTACATGTCGTTGACGGTCGTCGTTCCCGTGCGCAGCGATTCGCTGTAGCTGGCCAGGGCGGCGTAGTAGGCGTCCTCGTGATCGAGCGCCCTGATCATCGGGTACCAACAGGTCTGGAGGTACTCCCACAACGGGAGGTGATCGCTCCAGCCCTTACCCAACGCCGTGTGATAGTGCAGATCGACCAGCCCGGGCATCGCGGCCTTGCCACCGGCGTCGATGACCGTGGCGCCCTGTCGTACGTCGGGGTTGCGCTTGGCGACCTCGGCTGACGGGCCCACGTCGACGATGCGACCACCATCGACGACGACCGTCCCGCCGAAGTGCACGTCGAGCGCGTCGTTCATCGTGACGACAGCCCCGTTGTCGATGACGATTGTGCTCATCTCATTCTCCGGTTCTCGTACGAGAGCTCCACCACTGACTCAGGATGCCGGGCGCGCCATCGCTGCTGGACGTGGGCTGAGCGGTGAGCTGCTTGCGCGAGGCTGCCCACCACGGGATGAGCAGGCGTTGGGCCACGAAGGTCAGCATGAACAGGGTGATGCTGACGACGGCGGTCACGACCACAGCGGCCAAGACCAGGTCGGTGCGGAAGGAGTTCTTCGACGTCTGCATGAAGATGCCGAGACCCTTCTTGGCGCCGACGTACTCGGCGAAGATCGCGCCGACAACCGAGTAGGTGATGGCGATGCGAAAGCCGAGGAAGAACGACGGGAGCGCGCTGGGAAAGCGCACGTACCGGAACACCTTCCAGCGATTGGCGCCCATGGAACGCAGCAGGCTCATGGCCTCGGCCTCGGTGCCGCGGAATCCCTCGACCCAGCCCACGGTGATCGGGAAGAACGTGACGAGGATCACGACGTAGATCTTGGGCTCGATCCCGAAGCCGAACCAGAGGATCATCAGCGGCGCGATGGCGACGATGGGCAGGGTCTGCGAAGCCACGAGCAGCGGGAGCAACGAGCGGCGCACGGTGCCCGAGAAGTCGATGGCGATGGCCACCAGAGTGCCGAAAAGCACCGAGAACGAGAACCCGATCGCCACCTCCTTCATGGTGACCTTGGTGTGGCCCCAGATGGTGTCGTGGAACCGCCAGCCCTGCTCGACCACCCGGCTGGGGGATGGCAGGGTTGTCGGGCGTACGTTCTGGGTGTCCACATAGATCTGCCACACGGCGATCAACGCCGCAAACAGTACGAGTGGCGGGAGCACCTCTACGACGCCGTGGCGTAGCGCCCGTCGGACCCCGCTCGCCTTCATGCCAGCTCTGCTGGCCATCTCAGGAGTGGGTGGACTCGCTGGCGACGTGAGAACGGTCGTCCGGTCGGCGTGATCGAGGCTCATGGCTCAGCTCCGGGCGCGTGGAGGTGTTCGAGCGGCAACGGGAGCCGGGCCGCACACGGCGACCCGACTCCCGAACACCGGGTCAAGCTGGCAACAAGGTGTTGTTGATGTACAAGGTCCAGTCGGGGGCGGCGTCGAGCGCGTTGCCGTCGGCGTCGCTGATGATCCCGGCCTCGAAGAGGAACTGCGAGTACGCCGAGAACACGGCCGGGTCGATCTCGCCCCAGTGCCCACCTGGGCCGAGGAGGTAGCCGCCGTCGGCCATTGCCTGAGCGCTCTGGAGCACGAGCTCGACGTTGGTCAGCTCGCTGGGGTTGGCGTCGAGGAGGATCTGCCCGGCCTCCTGCGGGTTGGCGGCCGCATAGTCCCAACCCTTCTGGCTGGCGGCCAGGAAGGTCTTCACCAGATCGGCCTTGCCCGCGATGTTGTCCTGCGACGTCACGAGCATCACCGAGTACTGGTTGGGCAGGCCGTAGTCGGAGTACTCGAAGTACTTCACAGGTTCGTTGTTGAGCGTGGCCTCGATGCCTTCCCAGAGGGTGAAGGGAATCGTGAAGTCGGCGTCGCCGTTGTAGACCGCCTCATAGGCCGAGGTGTTGAGTGTCGCCACCTCGAACTCGCCCTCGCCCCCGTCGGCCTGGATGATCGCCGTGAGCACCGGGACCTCCTGAGGGCCGCCGAAGCCGGCGTAGGTGAGCCCGTCGAGATCCTTCGGTGATGCGATCTCGTCACGGTCGGCCTTGACGGCGATGGCCTCGGCGGTTTTCTGGAGGATGGCCGCCACGGCCACGATGGGCACGCCGGCGGGGCCGGCCAAGCTGATCGAGTTGTGGAACGAGATACCGAAGTCGGCCTGGCCCGAGGCCACGATCTCGTCGGCGTTGCCGCCGCTGTAGGGCAGGATCTCGAGCTTGATCCCGGCTTGGGCGTAGCAGCCGAGGGCGTCGGCCACGAAGAACCCGGTGTGGTTGGTGTTGGGCGTCCAGTCGAGCTGGAGCTTCACCGTGGTCAGTTCGGTCGCCGCCGGCGTGTCGGCGCACGGTCCGGCGGCGATGCCACCTCCGGCGGCGTCGGTCGAGGCCGCGGTGGTTCCGCCGCCTGTTGCTGGAGCTGCTGTCGCGTCGGTACCTGTATCGGCACCGGTCGTGTCGTCGTCATCGTCCCCGCATGCCGCGGCGACGAGCGCCAGGGCGGCCAGGACTCCGACCAGCCACCTTCCTCTGCTTGTTCGCTTCATGTCTGATCCCTCTCTCTCCCCTTGGGGTTCATACCAACAGCCTTCCGCATTCGAGCACCGGACGCCCGTCGAGGACCAGGGTCGCATCTCGCATCACGGCATCGAGATGGGCCCTGGCATCGACGGTGCCGCCATAGGCGATCGAGTTTCCGAGCGCGATGTGCGCGCTGCCCAACGCTGACTCGGTCTCCATGGCCACGTCGCAGACTCGCCCCGCGGGGTTGAGTCCGAGCGACACCTCGGCCAGGTTGTGCATTCGGGGATCGGCGCAGCGCTCGATCATCTCCGTGAGCCGCCCCGATTCCGTGCCCTCCGCCGACACGAGCAACCCGTCGCGGAACTCGAGCACGACCGGCTCGGGCAGCGGTCCCACGCCCATGAACAACAGATCGGCGTCGACGACCACCGTGCCCGACCCCGTTCCTTCCACCGGAGCGGTGCCGGCCTCGATGTCGGGCGGGGCCATGTACTCGCCGGCGCCGCGGCACACGCCGTGCAGAACGCGGCCCGGCCGCCCCGAGACCGAGCCGGCCAGATCGGTGCCGGCCGGGGTGGTGAGCCGGAAGGTCGTTGCGGCGGTCCAGGCGGCACCGACACGCTCGGCCGTGACCCGGATGGCGTCGAAGTCGACGGCGAGCGGCCCGTCGGTCCGGAACGTCGACGCTCGAACACCAGGCATCGCCAGGTACCGCACGCCCGCGGCGTTGGCCCGGCGCCGAGCCTGGTTCGAGCCGATGAACAACGACGTCAGCTCGATCACCGCGCTGGCGTCGCTCATGAGCGCGGCCACCGAACTCGGTGGTTCCTCTCCGGGAAGCACGGGGCGGGGGATGCACGCGACAACCGGCACGGCCCGACGGTCGATCAGCGCCTCGATCAGGCCGTCGACGACGAGGGGGTCGGTTCCGTCGTCGGTGAGCAGCACGATCTCCTCACCCGGCTGGACCGCGAGGCAGCGGTCGAGCACGTTGCCGACGGCAGCGAGGCGGCGCGCGGCCCGGCGGTCAGGCACCGGCCCGGTCCCGCCGCTCATGGCCCTCATGACGTGCCGTCACCTTTCCACCAGCACACTGGCGCACGCTTCGCCGAGGATGCGGACGGCCTCCACGACGTGGCCGTTGTCGACCACGAGCGGCGGAGCCAGCCGGATGACGTTCCAGCTGATGCCCCCCTTGCCGACGAGCAGTCCCCGCTCGCGACACGCCTCCTGGATCGCAGCGGCCAGGTCGGCCCGGGGCGTGCGGCTGGCGTCGGCGTCCGCCAGCTCCACGGCCTGCATCAGCCCCTTGCCCCGTACGTCGCCGATGGCGCTCGGAAACCGATGCTGGAGGGCGAGCAGCGCCTCACGAATGGTGGCGCCCTGCTTGGCCGCGTTGGCCACGAGATCGTGCTCGGCGATGTAGCCCACGTTGGCCAGCGCCGCCGTGGAGGCCAAGTGATTCCCGCCAAAGGTGCTGATCGAGCCGGCGGCGAGCGAGTCCATCACGTCGGCCCGACCGACCACGGCGGCGATGGGGATGCCGTTGCCCAGGCCCTTGGCCATGACCATGAGGTCGGCCTCGACCCCGTCGGCCTCCACGCCCCACAGGGCCTCGCCCGTGCGTCCGAACCCGGTCTGGATCTCGTCGGAGATCAGGAGGATGCCGTAGCGGTCGCAGATCTCCCGGATGATGGGCAGGAACTCGCGCGGCGGGGTGACGAAGCCGTTGACACCCTGGATGGGCTCGATGATCAGCGCCGCGATGTCGCCCGAGGTCTGGGTTTGGATGACCGTCTCGAGATCACGGGCGCAGGCGACGTCGCAGCTGGGGTACGTGAGGTGGAACGGGCAGCGATAGCAGTAGGCGTAGGGGGCGTACTGCACGTTGAACGGGGTGAGGTTCGTGGCCGAGTAGCCACGGTTGCCGGTGACGGCCACGGCGCTGAACGACCGCCCGTGGTAGCCGTGGCGCATGGCGATGATCTGGTGCGAGCGGCGGAAGTTGGTGGCCACGAGGAGGGCGGCGTCGACGGCCTCGGTGCCGGAGTTCACGAAGAACGCCTTCTCCTGCATGGGCGGCGTGAGCGACACGAGCAGCTCGGCCAGCTCGACCATGGGGCGTATGAGGTACAGGGTCGACGAGTGGATGATCTTGCCCAGCTGGGCCGTGACCGCGTCGACGAGCTCGGGGAGGTTGTGGCCCGTTGCCGTGGTTGCCAGGCCGGCGAAGAAGTCGAGGTACTCGACCCCGTTGGCGTCGGTCACCATGACGCCCTGGCCCGAGACGAGCTCGAGCGGTTCGGCATACATCTGGTCGACCCAGTGCGGGATCACCCGGGCATGGCGGGCCTTCAGCGACTGGTCGGCAGCGCCGTCAGATTGGGTGTGCATCCAGCGCCCTCCCGGTCTCGGTGTCGAGACACCAGACATTGTGCATCAGATCTTATTTCGGGGCCATGAACTCTCGGCGACACGTTGGTCGCGGCGCTGGGGCCGAGCGGTCGGTTGACTGAGTTGACTCAGATGCGGGTTGTCCCAGAAGAGCCACTCCAGCTCGAACGCTCGTCGGAAGGCGCCCTCGACCCGGCTGCCGTCGCCACCCGAAGCATCGAGCAGACCGAGCAACAGCTCGGTGTTGGCCCGCATGGAGTCGGCCCGATACGTGCGAACCCAGGCCTCGTAGGGATGCGAACCGTCCTCGGGCGGCTCGGGCATCGAACGGCCCAGGAGCGAGTAACCCCAGAGGCACGGCATCGTCGCCGCGACCCCCTCGGCAAAATCGCGCGACGCCGCCTCGAGCAGGAACTCCTGGTATTCGCGGTTCACGTCGGTGGGCTCCACACCCTCAAGGTCGACGCCGAAGGGCGCCATCATCTCGCGGATCAGTCCCAACTCGGTGGTGACCAGCTCGTGGGCGAGGAACACCAGGTGCTCCACGGCGCCGTCGGGAGCGATACCGGCGAGCCGGGAGTAGACGCGCACGTAGTTCTTCAGGTACAGCCAGTCCTGTTGCAGGTACCAACGAAACGCTTCGACGGGAAGGCTTCCGTCGGCGAGCCCGCTCACGAACGGGTGCCGTCTCCACCGCTCGACCTCGGGGATGCCGATCTCCTCGAGCAATCGGGACGGTGTCATGATCCCTCCACGAGTGCCCCTCCCGGGTCTCCGGGGGGGTCCTGGGGTCTGCGACCCAGCGACGGGCTCCGGGCCCGCTCGTACACTATGCGGGTGCCGTCGGTGCAGCCATCGTTGATTTCGCAGCGGATCGGCCGGGTCGTGAGCATCCTCGCCGTGATGCTCGTGGTGACGGGTGCCGTCTGGCTCCTGGGGCGTGACCCGCCGGAGCCGGGGAGCCGGACCTCGACCTCAGCGCTCACCGAGCGTCCCCCGGAGACCCCGAGCGAGGTGGGCTTCGACGTCACCTTCACTCGAGGCTGTGGGCTCGGCGACCTTCCGGGCTTCACGGTGCCGCGCTGGATCACCCCGCAATCCGGGTTCGTGCGAACGGACGGGGCTGCCTACCTCCAGTGCCAGATCCACGAGTGGGCCGACGAGGGCGCCGCCCTGGCCGATTACACGCAACGAGTGGCCCTCCTCGACGGGGTCGCCGCCTTCACCCGGTCGCGCCAAGCCGACGACCGAATGCAGCGGCTGGCAACGGTGCACGACGGCCCCACCGTGGTGAGCTTCGTCGAGCGCAGCCGCGCAGCAGACACCCGGTCGACGTGGATCAGCGTGGTGCGCGTCGGCGACTTCGCAGGGGTGGTCACCGTCCATTCCTACATCGATCCTCCCCCCTTGGCGTTACAGGACTTCGAGGCCCTCGTCGCCATCGTGCTCCGTCGTATGCAGCGCGCCCCGTGAAGTCGCCGACCGTTGATCGAAGCGCGTCCATCTCTTCCCGTCGCTACATTGGCGTGCCATGACACACGTCGACAACGAAAGCCCCTGGCTCCGATCGTTCTGGCATCCGGTCGCCCTCTCGGCCGAGATCGGGGCCACGCCCACGAGGGTGCTCCTGCTCGGGCACGCCTATGCGGTCGTCCGCTTGGGTGACGAGGTGGCGGCCTACACCGACCGTTGCCCTCACCGCGGCGCGCGTCTGTCGATCGGGTCGGTTGTCGAGCTCCCCGACGACGGCGGACCCGTGTTGCAGTGCGGATATCACGGTTGGTGCTACGACGTGACCGGTGCGTGCGTCCTCGCGCCTTCGGTCGGCGCCGCCCCCGCAGCGGGGGCCCGTTCGACCGTCCCGACACCGCACGTGTGCGAAGCCCACGGCATCGTGTGGATCGCTCCCGAACCGCCTCGCACTCCCGTGCTGGCCTTCCCGGAGTGGACGGCCGACGGGTTTCAGGGTGCTGCGCTGCGCGTACGCGAGGCCCGCATCGGCGCACCGCAGCTCATGGAGAACAACTTCGACTTCTCGCATTTGCCCTTCGTGCACGCCAAGTCGTTCGGGTACAGCTACGGCCAGCCCCGGCCCGACGAGATCGCGGTCGACCGCTCCGAGCTTGTCGTCGACATCCGCTTCGAGGCTGCGGTGTCCGACGCTCCGGGCAGCGTGGCTCCGCACCATTCCATCTGCGCCGCGCCCTTCACCGCCTGGCTGCGCGTCGACATGCCCGATGGTCGGATCTTGGCCTGGTTCCAGGCGATCCAGCCCGAGCGCAACGGCTCGAGTCGCGTGTACCAACTGATCGCGACCAACGCCGGTGACGACTCCATGGCCCTCGAACGCGAGGTGGCGTTCACCGACGTGGTGCTCGACGAAGACCTGTGGATGCTCGAACGCATCGACGATCCCGCGCTCGACCTGGCCCCCGACGCCGGCGCCCACGTTCCCGCCGACAAGGCCAGCCTCGCCTACCGCCGCATGCTGCGCGATCTCGCGACCGGCTGATGCACTCAACTGTCAGCGTGGGTACCGGGATACGGGTACCCACGCTGACAGTTGGGCTCTCACACGTTCCCGAGCAGGTGATGGTGGAAGATCGGGATGTCGATCCCGAGGGTGGCGGCCCGCTCGCGAACACCGGCGATCGAGGCCGTGAGCACCGGGCCTTCCCACTCGGGGGTCACACCGCCGAGGCCGGCCTCGAAGACGATGCGCTCGAGCCGCACTGCTTCTTGGTCAGGGTCGACACGGAGCCACGGGCTGCGGTAGCCGCCCAGCTCGACATCACGGATCATCGAGATCATCGCCGTACGGCACGCGTCGATCACCTCGGGACCAAGCTGTGACTGGCGATGCGCGAGATATTCCCAACCGAACTCGCAATGGCGGATCTCGTCACGGAGGATGAAGCGGAAGATCTCCTTGGCGACGGGGTCTCGCAGCTCACGGATGAGCGCCACGAACACGTCGTACACGACGGTCTCGGCCACGCACACCAACCCGGCGATGGTGGCCTCGACGGGGATGTCGGCGGCCAAGGCCCGGGCCCGTGTCCCGAGGTACGGTCCCGACGGCGGTGGCCCGTCCCCATCTCCGCCGGGCGGTGTCGGCACCGGCGTCGGAAGCGCTGTGGGGGCCGGGGGAGCAGGCGCGGGCGGGGCCGGGGGCTCGGGGAGATAGCCGCCGAGCAGATCGGCCATGTGGGCGCTCACCTCGGCGTGACGGGCTTCCTCCTGGGTCCGCAATGCCCAGAACAGGCTCAGATCGGGCTCGAGGTCGTCGAGGTCGTAGCGCAGCTGCATGGCCGGACTCTCCGAGATGGCGCCGTACTCGCCCCACGCCCGTCCCGAGTAGTAGAGCCGGCCCGCCTCACGCACTTCGGTCGAGTACCGGGTGGGATCGAACTGGTCCCACGGGATCGAGAGCATGGGGTCCCACGCCAGACGCTTGGCCCGACGGTAGAGCGTGCGGATGGCAGGCAGCGTGGGGCCCAGCAGGAGCGGGAAGGCCCGATCGTCTCGATCGAGGATGCTGCTCACGGGGCCTCCTGGATCGCTGCGATCGTCGGTGCGGGCGAGAGCGGTGAGGGCTCAGTCAGCGAGATGCCGAGCCGGGCCAAGCCCGACCGTACCTCGTACACGGCCGCGTTCAGGGCGCGCGCCGTCCGCTCGTTGCTGGTGGCGCCGAGATCAGCACCGGCGGCCGTGTCGTGGGCAACCACGAGCTCGTCGGTGAACGGGTCACGACCCCGATCGGCCAGCCCGGCCACGGCTCTGAGGCCCCCGCGCTCGCGTTCCAACACGGCCGTGAGGTTGGCTTCGACTGCGGCTCGCTGGCCGTCGGTGATCTGCAAAAGCCGAGCCTCGGCGTAGGCCCAGCCGAACGCAGCGTGACGGGCCTTGGCTGCGACGAGCCGGGCGATCAGCGCTCGCAGACCCTCGTGATCGCCGGGTTCGTCTGCCGCCGCCTGCCACAGCGCCAGGTCGATGGTGTCGCCGAGAACGAAGTGCGCCACGACGAAGGCGTCGGGGTCGACCTCGGCGTGGAGACCCCGTCGAGCGAGGCGATCCCGCAACAGGCCCGCCAGCACGGGCGAGCCGGGCGTGTCGAGGTAGCCCCCGAGGTGCTCGGCGACCATCCAGCAGGCCTCGGCGGCCAGGGCCTTGGCCGTACCCCTGGCGCTGAGGAGGTACTTCACGTCGACCTCGCGATCGCGCTCGAGGCACATCCGCACGAGCGCCGTCTCGCTCTCGCCGATCCCCCGGTACTCGAGCCAGGCCCGATGGCTCCAGACCAGCGCCCCGCTCCTTCGTTGGGCCTCGGTGGCGCCGTCCCCGAATCCGGTCAGGTCGATGTCGGTCTCGGGATCCCAGCGGTCGGCCGTGGCATCGAGGTAGAGCTGGCGCACCACGTGAAGGCGGCTCACGAGATCGAGCGGGTAGCGCTGCTCGACGGGCAGCTCGACGGCGAGGCCGGGCGTGACGGCTGCGGCCTCCGCCCCCGACGCCGCCAACGCGCCCCGACTCGTCCCGCTCGCGGGGCTCGCAGGGTTCGCAAGCCCTGCCGCGGCGTCGGCCATCCGTCGATCCGGGGCGGGGTGCGGGTGTTGTAGATCGACGCAGGATGCTCGACGGGCATGGCGTACCAGCGGTCGTAGATCGATCGGGCATGCGGCCACAGTTCGACGGCCAGCTCCAGCCAGCGGGAGCTCTCGGGCGTGGCCGTGTACAGGCGCTCCGAGAGCTCGTTGATGCGGTTGATCACGGCGTCCTCGTCAACGGTGAGCACCCGTCCCCGATCGACCACGACCCGGCCGTGGACCATGACCGTGCTGATGTCGTCGGCATGGGCCCGGTCGAGGATCACGTCGAGGACGGGCGTCGCGGCGTATCGGCCGGGCGGGAAGAACAGGCGCTTCTTGTCAAGGACGAGGAGGTCGGCATGGGTCCCCGCAGCGAGACGCCCGACCCGTCCCGGAATCCCCAGGGCGCAAGCGCCGTTGGTACCAGCAGATCGCAGCACCGTCTCGGAGTCGAGGCGGTGATCGTCGACGATGTCGGGCTGACGCTGGAGCAGCAGCGCGGTGCGCAACTCGGCGAAGAAGTCCTCACGATCGCCGATGGAGATGCCGTCGGTGCCGAAGGCCAGACGGCCGCCCCGGGCGAGGATGTCGCGCACACGAGCGATCCCCGACGACAAGCGAAGGTTCGACCCCACGTTGCTGACGGCCACCACGCCGGAGTCGACGAAGATGTCGAGATCGGCGTCGGTGGCCCACACGAAGTGGCTGAAGCTCACGTCGTCGCCCAGCACGCCGAGATCGTGGAGCCGTTGCACCGCAGGCTTTCCGTACACCTCCAAGTTCCAGAGCAGCTCCGAGCGGGTCTCGAGCACATGGGTGGTGATGCCCGTCCCGTACTCGGTCGCGGCGCGCCGGACCCGGCGGAACAGATCGTCGGAGACCGCCGGTGTCCAGTCGGGTGCCAGGAGCAGCCGGACGCGGTCGCCGCGCCCGTCCCAGTCGCGCACCAGCCCGTCGTAGGCAGCGAACACATCGTCGACGGGCCAGGCGTACCCGAGCGGCGAGCGGCGGATCTCGTCGGCCGTGGCGGCGGGAACCCTTGCCAGGAAACGGGCATCGTCCTCATGGGCATAGATGTTCTGGTCGCGCAGGCTCATGGCCAGCGCCGTCCGCAGCCCGATCTGCTCGTAGGCACCCAGCACGATGTCGGCTCCGAACCGGGGGAGGCCGGGCTTGCCGTAGAAGACGTCGACCGTGGAGGTCTGGCCGCCCTTGGCTGCCTGGATCAGGCCGTACATGGCCAAGAGCCCGAAGGTCTCCTCGTCGGCCTCTCGAGGAGCGGTACCGAGGAACAGGTTCGAGAGCTCGAAGATGGTGCCGATCAGCCCGGGTCCGGTGAAGCACTCGGTGTGGTAGTGCCCGTTCACGAAGCCGGGCATGACGATGCTGCTGGGTCCGCCGAGCACGGCGTCGAACGGTCCGTGCTGTTCGAGGAGTTGGCGGGGGCCGACCTCGACGATCTGCGAACCCTCAACGATCACAGCGCCATCGGGGATCGTGGCCATGGCGTCGAGCGCCACCACCGGATCGCCCAGCACCAATGTACGCGCCACTTCCATCGTCCCTCCGCGGCGTCGACCCTGGACGGGCACGCTACCGACGGCGAGTGCGATCGACAAGCACAGGGTCGTCGGCGACGATGGACGGCACCAGCTCCTCGGCGATCGGTCCTCACGGACCTCCATGGGTGGATCGGCCGATGCGCTGAGCGGACGCCAGCGGATACGTTGCGGCCATGACTCCCGAACGAGTGCTCGAGCTGTGCCGTGAACATGCGTCGGCCGAGGAGGTCTACGACGTCGACCGGGTGCTGGCCACCTTGTGTCCCGACCCGGCCTTCGAGTTCTTCCCGCTCCGCAAGCAGATCCGCGGCTGGGCGAACATCGAGCGCTTCTACCGCGAGCAGTACCCGCAATTCGGCCCGCTCGTGGCCGGCTTCGAGGTGATCGGGGAGTGGACCAACGAGATCGCCGCGCTCCAGGAGTACCTGATCGATCTCACCGGGCCACTCGACGCTGACGGGTCGGCCGCCGCCACCGACATCGTGCGCTACCACGTGATCTCGATGATGCCGGCGGCGCCGGGTACCGATCTGCTCGCCGGGGAACGCCTCTACTGCGACGAGGGTTTCGTGCGGGCGCTGCTCGGCCCGCTGTTCGAGCTCCTCGAACCCATCGCCTGATGACCGGGTCCTTGAGCGGCCCCATGAGCGGCGTCCGGGTCCTGGAGATCGGGGCCTGGATCGCCGGGCCGTCGGCCTCGATGATGCTCGCCGACTGGGGCGCCGACGTCGTCAAGATCGAGTCGCTCGACGGCGATCCGTTCCGCTGGATCCTCACCGGCGGCATCATGCCGGTCAACGCGGCCTTCGAGCTCGACAACCGGGGCAAGCGCAGCCTCGCCGTCGACCTCGAAGGTGAGGCGGGCCGGGCGATCGTGATCGAGCTGCTCACCGACTGGCGGGCCGATGTGCTCGTCACCAACGTGCGTCGACCGGTGCTCGAACGATGGGGCTTCGATCACGCCACGCTCCTCGCAGCCCATCCCCGCCTGGTGTACGGCTTGATGACCGGCTACGGGCTCGAGGGTGACGAACGCGACCGGCCGGGCTACGACATCGGTGCGTTCTACTCCCGCTCGGGCGTCGCCGCCGCCCACACGCTCGACGGCGGCGATCCGCCGGTGCTGCGCGGCGCGTTCGGCGACCACATCACGGGGGCCATGCTGGCTGCGGGAATCGCCGCCGCTCTCTACGAGCGCGAGCAGACCGGTTCCGGGCAGCTCGTCACCACGTCGTTGCTCCGCACGGGGATGTACACGATCGGCCAGGATCTCAACACGATCGTGCGCACCGGTACCTCGTTCCCGATGGGCCACGGCCGCCGCTCGACCACCAACCCGGTGATGAACTGCTACCGCGCCGAAGACGAGAAATGGTTCTGGCTGCTGGGTCTCCAGCCCGACCGGCATTGGCCGGCTCTGGCCCGCGCCGCCGGCCGTCCCGAATGGATCGACGACGAGCGGTACTCATCGCTGGCCTCGCGTCGGGCCAACGCGGCCGGGCTCATCGCAGCCCTCGACGGGATCTTCGCCGGGGCGCCCCGCCACCAGTGGGCCGAGGTCTTCGACCGTGAAGGCGTGTGGTGGGAGGCCGTGCTCAGCCCGTTCGAGGTCGTCGATGATCCCCAGGCCGTTGCCGCCGGGGGTTTCGTCGACGCACCCCATGCCGAAGGCTCGGCCCGCACGCTCACCACGCCGATCGACTTCCACGGCCGCCCGTCGGTCCCCCGACTGGCCAGCCCCGAGCACGGCCAGCACACCGAGGAGATCCTGCTGGAGCAGGGCTACGACTGGGATCGCATCTCGGCGCTCAAGGAAGCCGGTGTGATCCTGTAGCCGCTGGCGCCGGGACGGCCCGGGTGCCGGGATGGCCCGGGTGCTCGGATGGCCCGGGTGCCACACGGCCGGGTGCTCGGAGGGGCCGTGTCGCCGCTCCCGGGCCCGGAGGCACCGACGGCTGACCCGGTAGCCTCGGAACACGATGGCCTCCTCCCTCTCAAATGTCGTTCTCTCGGTACTCGACCTGGCTCCGGTCACCAGCGGCACCACCGTGGGCGCGGCGTTGCGCAACTCGCTCGACCTGGCCCAGCGCACCGAGCGGCTGGGCTACCACCGCTACTGGGTGGCCGAGCACCACAACATGCCTGGCATCGCCAGCTCGGCGCCGGCCGTGCTCATCGGCCACCTGGCGTCGGTCACCGAACGCATGCGCATCGGTGCCGGCGGCGTGATGCTCCCGAACCACGCGCCCCTGGTGGTGGCCGAGCAGTTCGGGATGCTGGAGGCGCTGCACCCCGGCCGCATCGACCTCGGGATCGGACGGGCCCCCGGCACCGACCAGGTCACGGCCCGGGCCCTGCGCCGCACTGCCGATGCGCTCAGCGCCGACGACTTTCCCGAGCAGCTCAGCGATCTCATGAGCTTCTTCTCGGGGGTCTTCCCGGCGGACAACCCGATGCGGACGATCACCGCGGTGCCCGGTCTCGGACACCAGCCGGCGCTCTGGCTGCTCGGATCGAGCGGCTACAGCGCCCAGGTGGCGGGGATGCTGGGGCTGCCGTTCTCGTTCGCCCACCACTTCGCGTCCGAGAACACCGAGCCGGCGTTGGCCTTGTACCGCAAGGCGTTCCGGCCGTCTGACGTGCTCGAGACCCCCTACGCGATGATCGGGGTCTCGGTGCTGTGTGCCGACACCGACGAGCACGCCCGGTGGCTCGCCGCGCCCGGGGGCCTGGCCTTCTTGCGACTGGCCCAGGGCCGACCGGGACCCTTTCCCACGCCCGAGGAAGCCGCGGCCTACCCGTACACCGCGCAGGACCTCAGGATCATCGAGTCGCGGGCGTCGAACAGCGTCGTCGGCAGCCCGGCAGCCGTGCAGCGGTTGCTCGACGAGCTCGTCGCACGAACGCAGGTCGACGAGCTCATGGTCACCACCATCACCCCGTCGCACGACGACCGGGTTCGTTCCTACGAGATGTTGGCCGAGCTGGCGGGGCTCCGGGCCGTGCCCTCCTGAGTCGGCCTACGCTGCTGCGGGCCATGCGGGTCAGGCCGATTCTTTCGACCGACGGGGTGTGGTGTGACAGGGCACGATGGTGGACGGTTGGCCGGTCGGGTGGCATTGGTCACCGGGGCCGGGAACGGAATCGGGCGATCCTGTGCCCTGGCCCTCGGTGCTGCCGGGGCGTCGGTGGTGGTCAACGACCTCGGCACCGACGAGTTCGCCGGTGGAGCCACCAGTGCGGCCGCCGACGCCACCGTGGCCGACATCCGCGCCGCTGGTGGGACGGCGACGGCCAACCACGATTCGGTGGCCAGCTCAGCCGGGTGCGAGCGGGCCGTGCAGACGGCCGTCGACGCGTACGGTCAGCTCGACATCGTGGTGGGGTGCGCCGGGGCGATCATCGACGGCTCGCTGAACGCCGATGACCAGTCGTACCAACGGTTTCTCGACCTGTTCCTCTCGCAGAAGTTCTGGCTGGCCCGGGCGGCGATCCCGGCCATGGTCGAGCGGGGCTGGGGCCGCTTCGTGGCCACCACGTCGTTCGGGGCGACGGGTCTGCTGGGTCAGCCCATCTTCGCTGCGGCCATGGGCGGCGTGATCTCGCTCACCAAGGCTCTGGCCCACGAGCACGGCCCTGCGGGAGTCACCGCCAACTGCCTGGCGCCGGGCGCTGCGACTCGGCTCCACGCCGTGAGCAAGGCCACGTTCGAGCGGATGCGGGCCGAGGGCGTGATCGACGATGCCGGTTGGGACGCCTACATCAACACGCCACCGCCCGATTACATCGGCCCGGTCGTGGCCTGGCTGTGCACCGACGCCGCAGCGGCCGTCAACGGCCAGGTCGTGCACTCCGCCGGCACCGAGCTCGGCCTGTGGACGTCGTACGTCGACGCCACGAACTACGACGGTGGTGGCCATCGCAGTCGTCCGCCCTACACCCTCGACGAGCTCGACACCCTGTTCCCCGAGCACCTCATGGGCGGCATCGGCTGAGCTGGCCGCGTTCCCGGCGAGCGCGGCTCGTTCGCGAAGCGGCGGTACGATCGGGCCATGAGCTTGGCTGCGCCGCTGCACGTCTCGGTCGAGGAGCACCTGCGCCTCGACGGCGCGAGCGCTGTCCGCCACGAGTACATCGGTGGCGTCCGCTATGCCATGACAGGCCCAGGCGTGAGCATCCGGGTCGACGACATCTACCGAGGGCTGTAGCCGATGACGGCTATCGACCGTCAGCCGGACGAAGGTGGCGCCGCTGGCCGGAGCGCGCGTGCGCGTCGTCCCCGGCTCGACGAGGTGGGCGTGGCACCCGACGCCCGCTTTAGCTTTGCCAACGAGCGCACGTTCCTCGCCTGGAACCGCACGGCGCTCGGGTGCATCGTCGCCGGTCTCGCCGTCACCCACGTCCTCAAGCCTGACGGGAGCCAGACCGGTCCCAAGGTCGTCGGTGTGGCGCTCATGGCGCTCGGCGCCCTGCTGGCGTTCTTCAGCTACTCCACCTGGGAGAGCAACGAACGGGCCATGCGCCTGAAGGAGCCGATCCGGCGCTCTCGCCTGCCGATGCTCGTCTCGGTCGTCACCGCGGTGGTCGCCGTGGCCGCCGTCGTCTACAGCTTGGCGTGACGCGTGAACGGCGACCGTGGCGTTGATCGCGAGGTGAGCGGCTGGGGCGGGCACGATCCCGACGTGCTCGGCAGCCTGGCTGCGGAACGGGTGCACTTGGCGTGGAACCGCACGGCGCTGTCGTGGGGCGGAGCCGGGGCGGCGACGGTCAGGTACTTCGCCGACGACGGGTTGCTCCGGCCCAGTACCGCCATCGGGTTCGCCATGTTGACGGTGGGCGCGCTGAGCTGGGCCGGTGGCGCCCAGGAGTACCGCCGGACGACGGCCGCGATCAGGGCCGACGAGCCGGTCAGGGTGCGGGGAGGGGTGCTTCGGGCCATGGCCTGGCTCACGACGATGGTGTGCCTCGCCGTGATCGCCGTCGAGCTCAGCCGGTGATGACCCTGAACCCCGCAACTGTCAGCGTGGCGGGCCGTATCCGGCCCG
>JANLSK010000116.1:0-15001 GCA_031362415.1 Actinomycetes bacterium
TGAGCGCCCGACCACCCGGGGTGGTCTCGGGGCTGCCGAACATCACGCCGATCTTCTCACGGAGCTGGTTGATGAACACGGCGATGGTGTTCGACTTGTGCAGGTTCCCGGCCAGCTTGCGCAGGGCTTGCGACATGAGACGGGCCTGGAGGCCCACGTGCGTGTCGCCCATCTCTCCCTCGATCTCGGCTCGGGGAACGAGCGCGGCGACCGAGTCGATGACGATGACGTCGAGCGCACCCGAGCGCACCAGCATGTCGACGATCTCGAGGCCCTGCTCGCCGGTGTCGGGCTGCGAGATGAACAGCTCGTCGACGTTGACGCCGATCGCCTGGGCGTACACCGGGTCCATGGCGTGCTCGGCGTCGATGTACGCGCACGTACCCCCGTTGCGCTGGGCCTCGGCGACCACGTGCAGCGCCAGGGTGGACTTCCCCGACGATTCGGGGCCGAAGATCTCGACGATGCGCCCCCGGGGCAGGCCCCCGATACCGAGCGCGACGTCGAGGGCCAGGGCCCCCGTGGACACGGCGTCGATCTCGACGTGGGGCTTGTCGCCCAGCTTCATGATCGAGCCCTTACCGAACTGCTTCTCGATCTGGCTCAGCGCCATGTCGAGGGACTTGGAACGGTCCACCGGATCCTCCTAGAGCGGTTGCACATCGTCGACAGGTCGTATTCAGAACCTCGAACAGACATTCGAGAGCTCATGCGGAGGAGGATACGCACGGGGTGTGACAGTAACTCCCGAGCTCCGACGCCGAGTGCAGCTTCGGCGCACCAGGACACGGTGAGCAGGTCGAACCACCGGCGTGGAGTTCCACCGATGCGATTCAACCTATCAGCGAACGTCCGTTCGATCAAGCATTCTCGTCGAAAACCCGGACCGGGCCGGGTCGGGCGCCAGCGCCGCCACGGCCAGCGGCACGTATCGGTTCCCGGGCTCGTCGGGCACGCTCTCGAACAGGACCAGCTCGGTCACCGAGAACCGGGGTCCCACCGTCTCGCCTGCCACGTCGTTCAGCAGCAGCCGGGCGTCAGCTTCGTCCTTCAGCCGGCACACGGTGAGATGCGCTGTGTCGGGTCGCCGATCGGCTGCGAAGCCCATGCGCTCCAGCGGACCGTTCAGCGCCCGTGCCGCCGCGGCGATCCGGTGGCCGCCCTGCGCGACCCCGAGCCACAACGTTGTCGCTCGCATGGGCGACGGGAACGCCCCGAAGCCGCCGAACTGCATCGAGAACTGCGAGATACGGGCCGTGGCCGCAGCCATGGCGTGGGCGACCGATCGGGCTTCGGTGGTTGCTCCCAGGAAGCGCAGTGTCACGTGCCACTGCTCGCGCCGCGACCACCGAAGGTTCTCGCGCTGGGTACGGCGCGAGCCGAGATGTTGCTCGATCGTCAGGATGACGGGGTCGGGGGGACGAAGACCGATGAACAGGCGGCGGGAGCGGCCATCGATGTCGGGCATGGCGAGTTCCCCGTTCCTAGCTGTGGTCGAGCGCCAGCAGTCGCATGCGCACGAGGTTGAGCACGGAAATGGTCGAGAACTGGCGGATCCGATCGCGATCGCCGGGAAGCCGCGTGGAGACGGCTTCGAGCGGTACCCCCGGAATCGCCAGACCCATCCACACCGTGCCCACGGGGTGGCCCTCGAGCGGGTCGGGACCGGCGACGCCCGTGGTCGAGATCCCGACGTCGGCGCCGAGGACCCGACGGACGCCGTCGGCCATCTCGCGAGCGCACTCAGCCGAGACCACCTCGGGGGCCTGCACCCCGAGCACCGAACGCTTGACGTCGGTGGCGTACGACACCACGCCACCGCGGAACACGTCGGACGCTCCCGGCACCGAGCAGATGCGCGACGCCACCAGGCCGCCCGTGACCGACTCGGCCACGGCGAGGGTCCACCCCCGGGCCCTACAGAGGTCGAGGACGGCGTGCTCCATGGTCTCGTCGTCGACCGCGAACACGAGATCGCCCACCAGCGAGCGCAGCGCGGCCTCTTCGGGCTCTATGAGCGCATCGGCCTCCGCGGCCGAGGGGGCCTTGGCGGTCATCCGGATGCAGATGCCCTCGATCCCCCGGGCCAGGAACGCGATCGTCGGATTGCTCTGGGCCTGCACCCGAGCGTCGATCGTCTCCGCCAGGCCCGATTCCGACGCGCCCCAGGTCTTGAGCGTGCGCGACACGATGACCGCGCGTTCGCCCATGCGGTCGAGGAGATCGGGGAGCACCTGTTCCGTGATCATGCGGGTCATCTCGTAGGGGACACCGGGGACGGCGTACACGACCTTCTGGCTCTGCCCGTTGGTATCGGAAGGCCCGATCGGGCACTTGAGGCCCGGG
Source organism: Actinomycetes bacterium (assembly GCA_031362415.1). Taxonomy (GTDB): domain Bacteria; phylum Actinomycetota; class Acidimicrobiia; order IMCC26256; family VFJJ01; genus VFJJ01. The sequence goes on from JANLSK010000116.1 coordinate 2,347, forward strand.
GCGGTCCCGATGGGATTCCAGAGGATCTCCGCGCCCTCGGGCACGTCGGCCTGGCGGAGGTTGTTGGCCGGGAAGTCACGTCCTCGGGAGGCGAACATGCCCGCGATGTGCTCGACGATGCGCTCGTCGCGCACCAGCGCCACCGGCCCCGACCCGGGCCCGGGCCCGACAGGGTCGAGGCGCCCGAGGTGCTCGAGGCCGCCGAGGGCCCGGCCCATCACCGCAGCGATGCACTCCCTGGTCACGTCGTCGGGCGTGGGGCCGAGACCACCGCAGACGATCACGGCATCGGCACCGGCGAGCAGACGCTCGAGCGCAGCCACGATGCGCGCCTCGTTGTCGCCGATCTTCACGTGCTCGACCGTGTCGATCCCGTGCTCGGCCAGACGCTCGCCGATCCAGGAGCTGTTCGTGTCGATGATCTGGCCGAGCAGCAGCTCCGTGCCGATGGCCAGGACCTCGCATCTCATCGATCTGCGCTCCTTCGCCCCAACGGGCTCCTGCGATCGCTCATCGGGAACGACGAGCGATCGGTCATGACGGGTCGAGCGTGGCTGCCGTCTCCCCAGTGCGGGGCCGGGTGGCCCTGACCACGATCTGGGCCCCGGACCACAGCGTGAACCCGCAGGCCACCCACAGCCCGAGGTCGAGCAGCCAACGCTCGTCGACCAGGACCGGCGTGATGGCCAACAGCACCGCGGCCATCTGCACGTTGGTCTTGATCTTGCCCAGCATCGTGGCCGGCAACGACACCCCCCGCCGACCGATCACCGACCGGTACACCTGGATGCCGACCTCACGCCCGGCGACGAGCAGCACGGGGAGCCAGGCGAACAGGTTGTCGGCGGCGAGGGCGATGAAGGCCCCGACGGTGAAGAACTTGTCGGCCAGCGGATCGAGGAAGGCTCCCGATCGGGTGGCGCCGTCGCGCCGGGCCAACCACCCGTCGAATCCGTCGGATGCGGCAAGCACGAACCAGGCCCCGACGGCGAGCCACGACGCCCCGTCGGTGGCGACCAGCCACAACCACGGCACGGTGAGGACGATCCGAGCTGCGGTCACCGCGTTGGCCGGCGTCATGATCGCCGTGTCGTTGAAGCGCCTGATCGGCGGGCCGCTCGCGCGACGTGCCGAGGCCGGGCCCGCCGGAACCGGGCTTGCCGAGGCTGGGCCCGTCGGCCGTCCGAGCGGCTCGCTCACGGGGCCGCCCCCACCGCGGTGACCGAGCCCGCCGCTGTCGACGAGACGGCGGCCACCGAGGGTGCGACTGCCGGGGCCGAGACCGTCACCGGACCGAGCGCGACCGCCTCGAGATCGGCGCCGATGGCCCCCGTGACCAGGGCCCGGACGATCGAGCCGGGCCGCGCCGCGAGACAGCCGGTGACCGTGACGACGCCGTCGATCTCGGGAGCCTCGCGATGCGTTCGTCCGATCGCAACACCATGGATACCCGCAAGACCAGCTCCGGCACCGGCGCCACCGCTCCCGGCCCCGCGCTCGTCGCCGCTTTGGAATCGGTCGACGAGCACCTCGACGATGGTGCCGATCAAGGCATCGCGGCGGGATGCTGTGATGGGATCCTGGAGCGCGGCGCACTCTCGCAGACGCTCGACCACGAGCTCGGTTGCCGGGGCGCCGTCCATCGACGCCGCCGCCGTTCCGTCTTCGCGCGAGAACGCGAAGAATCCCGCCCAGTCGAGCTCGATGTCGGCGAGGAAGCCCAGGAGCGCGTCGTGGTCGTCCTCGGTCTCACCGGGGAACCCGACGATGAACGACGACCGGAACGCGGCGTCGGGTTCCCGGTCGCGAATGCCGCTGATCATCGACCGGAAGCGGGCGCCGTCTCCCCAGCGGGCCATGCCCCGCAGCAGCGGCCGAGATGCGTGCTGGAGCGAGAGGTCGAAGTACGGGACGATCGTCGGCAGCTCCAGCATCGTCGACACGAGCGGGTCGCGCACCTCCGATGGGTACAGGTACAGCAAGCGCACGCGCTGGAGCCCATCGACGGCCAACTCGTCGAGGCGCCTCAGGAGGGGGGCCAGCGCACCGGGTGAACCCGCGTCGCGGCCGTACCACGCCAGATCCTGCGCCACGAGGACGAGCTCGGCGACGCCGCCGTCGACGAGAGATCGGGCCTCGGCCAGGATCGCCTCGGGTTGGCGCGACCGCTGGGTGCCCCGGAACGACGGGATGGCGCAGAAGGCGCAGGCCCGATCGCAGCCCTCGGCGACCTTCAGGTAGGCCCACGGTGCGCTCGGAGCGGCCCGGGGAAGCTCCAGCAGGTCACGGACCCCCGTGGGCTTGCGCTTGAGCGCGATCGGGGTGGGCACGGCGAAGCCGGCCGCCGCGGCGATCGAGCCCTCTCCCGCGAAACCCACCACGGCATGCACCTCGGGGAGGGCTTCGGCCAGCTCGGCGCCGTAGCGCTCGGCCATGCAGCCCGTGACCACGACCCGGGCGCCGGGACGGGCGGCGTCGGTCAGGGCCAGCGTCACCTCGATCGACTCGACCCGGGCCGCCTCGACGAAGGCACACGTGTTCACGACGACCAGGTCGGCGTGGGCGGCATCGATCGCCGGAACCAGCCCGTCGGCGATGAGAGAGGCCCGCACCTTGTCGGAGTCGACCGCGTTCTTGGGGCAGCCGAGCGTCTCGACATGAAATCGGCGAACGGGACTCGGCATCTCTCAAGCCTACCGGCCCGCCCCCGTTCGCCGAGGGTGCCGGCAGGTAGTGTGCGCCCATGCCGCTCTTTCGCCCGCTCCGCCCGTCGGACGACGCCTCCGAGGACGACGACTACCAGTACGACCCCGAAGGCGTCCCTCCCATGGTGGAGATCGGCCGGTTCCCCAAGCTGGCCACCCTCGTGCTGCGACGCCGCTTGGAGACCGTCGGCATCACGGTGATGGTGGAATGGACCGATCCCGGCGCTGACGCCGTGGGAACGCTCCTCGTCCCCGAGCCGTCTGCGGAGTTCGCTGAAGCCGTCGTGAACGAGCTCGACGTGGCCGACGAGGTTCCCGACACCTCGCCGTCCGCCTACCTGGGACGCATCGAGGAGCACCTCAGCGCCATCGGTGGGCTCCTCGAGGAGCTCCGCGCCCGCGTCGAGCTCCTCGAAGCCGGCGGCGCCGCCGACTGATAGCTGAGCACGACGGATAGCCGACTCGACGCAGCTCAGCTCCAGGGGCGTCTGACGAGGGGCCACCAGCGCGTCGGGCGATGGCGATGGGCTCGCTGGGCGACCAGAGCCCCGATCCGTTGGGCGACGGCCCGGTCGAGGCGAACGAATCGGCAGTGGACCCGATACGTGCGATCGCCACCCGAGCTCGGCGATTCGGTGCGCACGACCACGACCTCGGTCAAGGCCGGACCGTCGGTGAGGTAATCAAGCATCATCCGCCGACCCCACTCGCAGGGTGCCTACGCTGCCGACGTCTCGCGGAGCACGACGAGCGAGTCCCGTTGATGGATCGGCTTCACGACGACGACCTTGACCCTCCGGGGGCCAGGCACACCGCCGCAAGACGCCTCGGCGGCGGCGCCGGCGCCGGCTACGAGCGCAGGGCGAGGCTCTGCTCGTACTTGTCGAGCGTCATCAGCACCGTCCGGGCCTTGGATCCCTCCGACGGTCCGACGACGCCGCGCTGCTCGAGCAGGTCCATGATGCGGCCCGCCCGGGCGAAGCCGACTCGGAGCTTGCGCTGGAGCATGCTGGTCGAGCCGAGCTGCGATCGCACGATCATCTCCATGGCGGCCACGATCAGGTCGTCATCGACGTCGTCGGCGCCGCCCCCGCCGCCGGACGCAGATGCGCCCGTGGCGTCGGCCCCGGGGCCCCCCTCGGCAATCCCGTCGACGTACGACAGCTCCTCGACCTGGCGCTTCCAGTGGATCGAGACCTTGCGGATGTCGGCCTCGTCGATCCACGCGCCCTGAATCCGCTGCGCCGTCCCCGACGACGCAGCCAGCAGGAGCATGTCGCCCTTGCCGATCAGCTTCTCGGCCCCGGCCTGGTCGAGGATCACTCGGGAGTCGGCGATCGACGACACCGAGAACGCCAGGCGCGACGGCACGTTGGCCTTGATGACACCGGTGATCACGTCGACGGACGGCCGTTGCGTGGCGATCACGAGGTGGATGCCGACCGCCCTGGCCATCTGGGCGATGCGGCAGATGCTGATCTCGACGTCGCGAGCGGCGACCATCATGAGGTCGTTGAGCTCGTCGACCACGATCAGGATGAAGGGCAACCGCTCGTAACGCGGCTCGCCGGTCGTGGTCTCGCTCGGAGCTCCGTTGGTGGCCACGAGCTCGCCACGGTCGTAGGCCGAGTTGTAGCCGGTGATGTCGCGCACGCCGACCTCGGCGAGCACGTCGTAGCGGCGCTCCATCTCGCGCACCGCCCAGTCGAGCGCGTTGGCTGCCTTCTTGGGATCGACCACGACGGCGGTGAGCAGATGGGGCAGGTCGTTGTACGCGGTCAGCTCGACCCGCTTCGGGTCGATGAGAATCATTCTCACCTGATCGGGTGTGGCCCGCATGAGGATCGAGGTGATGATCGAGTTGATGCAGCTCGACTTGCCGGCCCCGGTCGCGCCGGCGATGAGCACGTGGGGCATCGTGGCCATGTTGGCGGTCACCGGCCGACCGGCGATGTCGCGTCCGATGCCCACCTCGAGCGGGTGGACGGCCGCGGCGGCCTCGGGCGAGCTGAGGATGCCGCCGAGCGATACCAGCTGGCGCTGGCGGTTGGGCACCTCGACCCCGATGGCCGAGCGGCCGGGGATGGGCGCCAAGATCCGCACGTCGGCCGAGGCCATGGCGTAGGCGATGTCCTTGGTGAGCGCGGTCACCTTGTTCACCTTGACGCCCGCGGCGAGCTCGAGCTCGTAGCGGGTGACGGTGGGGCCCACGGTCATCCCCACCAGGCTGGCGTCGACCCCGAACTGGTGCAGGGTGGCCTCGAGCGTCCGGCCGCCCTCCTCCACGAGCTTGCGGTCGATGGGCCGGGCCGCCCCGTTCGACAGGAGGCCCAGCGCGGGGAGCTTCCAGTGTCCCGTCGGTTGCTCGGCGCCCAGGCGCATGGCCAACTGCTCACCGGAGACGACCGGCGAGTCCTCGACCGGGGCCGTACGGGGCCTGGTCCTGCGCCCGCTCGCCTCGCCGGCATCCGCCGAGCGTTCGACGGGAATCGCGGCAGTGTCGCTTCCCGCGCCGTCGACGGGTGTCGTCCGCGGGGACGCCGTCGCCCGAGCCGCCGCCGACGGGGCAGCATCGTGGCCCTGGTCGCCCTGGTCGCCCTGGTCGTAGAGGCTCAAGAGGGGGCGACCGTCCGGCGCTGGACCCGGTCGCCTTCGATCGCCCCGACGACCGCGGGGCGTGCCACCGACGGCGCCCGGATCCAACAGCGCTCCGTCAAGATCATCGGCATCATCGGCATCGGCGCCTGGTGCGCGCCGCGACGGGCGGGGCTGCGACTCCAGGGAGCCCAAGGCTCGCACCGAGCCGACCAACGACGCGATCGCCCACCGGACACCGGCGCCGAAGCCCCGGAGCACCCGCCGCACCGAGATGCCGCTGGCGACGATGAAACCGAGCGTGGCCACGCACGTCAGCACCGACGCCGCACCCCAGCGGGCCAGTCCGGCCTCCAGGGTGCCGCCGATGAGCGCGCCGAGCAGACCGCCAGCTCGCCGCAGCGACTCGACTGCGCCATTGCCGACGGGAGCCTCGCTGAAGATGTGCAACAGGCCGATCCAGGCCCCGAACATGATCGGCAGGCCCACGGCAACGCGCACCACGGGGGAAGCGGGGCGTTCGCCCTCGGGACGTCCCCGGCCCGACCCCGGACCCGCCGGACCGACCGGACCGACCGGACCGACCGAACCGTCCGAGCCGGCGAGCAGCACTCCCCCGACCAGCACGGCCACGACAGGCAGCACGTAGCGACCCAACCCGACCATCGCCCCCGCACCCATGCGGATCGACCGGCCGAACGGTCCCGAACGGTCGACGTAGACGCCAAGCGCGACGAGGATTCCGAGCGAGACCGAGGCCAAGCCCCACACGTCGCGACGGTGGTGACGCAGCACACGGCCGGCGGCCGCAACCGCTCGCGAGGAAACCCGGTCGCGCCCGCGCCCCGGAGCGCTGCGGTTGTGGCGCGACGGCACTCGAGCCGATCGAGCAGCTCGGGCGCCGCTCGTGGGACGACCCCGGCCCGCCTCGCTGGGCCGGGGCTTGGCCCGAGCTACCGGCCGAGCCCGAGCGGCGGTCGGCCTGGTTCCCCGCGACGGTGCACTCTTGCGTGTCGTTGATCCACTCACACCCCAACCGTAACATCAGCCACAGGGCGTGACAGGGCTTTCACAGCCACGACATCGGCGATGGCAGCCGCCGCTTCAGACTTCCATGATCACCGGCACCACGATGGGGCGGCGCTTGGTGGCCTTGGTGATGTAGCGCTGGAGTGCGAGACGGACCCGGTTCTCGAGGGCCTCGATCTCGACCAGCCCGTCCATGAACGGCGGATCGGTCAAGGCCGCCTCGGCGACGGCTTCGGCACCCACGAGAAGGTCCTCGGAATCGGGCATGTACACCCAACCCCGGGTGACGATCTCGGGTCCGCTCACGAGGGCCCCGGTCTGGGTGTCGATCGAGGCCACGACGACGACCATGCCCTCCTCCGAGAGCACGCGCCGGTCGCGCAGCACACCCCGTCCGATGTCGCCCACGATCCCGTCGACGAACAGGTACCCCGACGGCACCGCCGAGCGCTCGACCGAGACCCCGGCGTTGCTGAGCACCACGGCATCGCCGTCCTGGCAGATCATCACCCGGTCCTCGCTCATGCCGACGGCCCGGGCCAGACGGGTGTGGTGCACGAGATGGCGGTACTCGCCGTGGATCGGGACGAAGTACTCAGGTTGCGCCGTCCGCAGCAACCGCTTCAGATCCTCGGCCGAGGCGTGCCCCGAGACGTGCACGGGGTGAATGCCGCCGTGCACGACATCGGCCCCTCGCCGGTGGAAGCCGTTGATCGTGCGATGGACGTTGTGCTCGTTGCCCGGGATGGGCGTGGCCGAGAAGATGACGAGGTCGTCGGCACCGACCTTGAGCCACTTCGACTGGCCCGCAGCCATGAGCGACAGTGCCGACATGGGCTCGCCCTGGGAGCCGGTGCAGATGATGCAGATCTCCGACGGCGAGTACCGGTCGATCTCCTCGATGGGGATCACCGACGACGCCGGCACCGGGAACAGGCCCATCTGTCGGGCCAGCGAGACGTTGTTGCCCATCGAACGGCCGAGGAAGGCGATGCGCCGGTGCTCGGACACCGCGGCCTCGGCGATCTGCTGGACCCGGTGCAGGTGCGACGAGAAGCAGGCGCTGATGATGCGCTTGCCCCGGTTCTCGGCGAACACTCGCCGCAGCTCGGGGCCGACGCTCGATTCCGACGCGGTGTGGCCGGGCTCCTCGGCGTTGGTGGAGTCGGACAGCAAGAGTCTGATGCCGTCCTTGGCGATCGACTCGATGAGCGCCAGATCGGTGAAGCGGCCGTCGACGGGCGACTCGTCGAGCTTGAAGTCGCCCGAGTGCAAGATGGTGCCCTGGGGCGTGAAGAAGGCGATGGCGTTGGCGTGCGGTACCGAGTGGGTGACCGGGATGAACTGCACGTCGATGGGACCGACACGCACGCGCTGGCCGTCGGGCACGGGACGGAGCTCGGTGCGGTGCATCACGCCGTGCTCTTCGAGGCGGCCCTTGGCCATGCGCAGGGTGAGCTCGGCGCCGTACATGGGGACCTGCAGATCGGCGAGCAGGTGAGCCATCCCGCCCACGTGGTCCTCGTGACCGTGGGTGAGCAGGACGGCGTCGACCCGGTCGGCGTTGTCCCGCAGGTACGTGAAGTCGGGGAGCACGAAGTCGACCCCGGGCATGGCGTGGTCGGGGAACATCAGACCGAAGTCGACGACCAGGATCCGTCCGTTCACCTCGATGCAGGCGCAGTTGCGGCCGATCTCGCCCAGACCGCCGAGGAAGATGACCCGGACCGAGTCGTCGCTGACCTCTCGGGTCGAGGTTCGCGATCGCTTCTGAGGATTGGCCACGGGGCCGAACCTACCAGGTGGCGCGACCAGTTCCCCTGGTCCCGGTGGACCGGCCGACCGTCCCGGGGCTGCCCGTCTGGGGCGCGAGCGCGAGCGGGTCCGAGCGCCGGGGGCGCCAGGACGAGGGTGACCGAGGCCCCGCACTGGGCCAGATAGGGTGACGCCGACCAGGAGGTGCCCAGTGGCGCAGTGTCGGACGTGCGGAAACTCGGTCGGCGAACACAGCCCCTATTGCAGCCGGTGCGGGACACCCGACCCGGCCCAGGCCGCGGGCCCACCGCCGCCGCCCGCCCAACCTGCCCCGCCAGCCCCGGCTGCCCCTCCGGCCTGGCTCGCGGGTGCCGGCCAGCCGCCCGCACCGGGCCAGCCGCGAAGCTGGGGTCCGGGCCCTGCTCCGGGCGGTCCGCCTCCCCCCACACCGGTCGCGAAGAAGTCACCGGCCAAGCAGGTGGTCAAGATCATCGTCGGCGTCGTGGCGGCATTCCTGGTCGTCGTCATCGTCATCGCCGCGACCAGCTCCAGCGACAGCGGCGACAACGAGCCCGCAGCGGGCGACGTCGTCACCGACGGCACGACGAACTACGACGACGAGCTCTTCGAGGAGGTCGTCGGTGTCTGCGTGGCCGGCGTGGGCTCCGACAGTCCCGATGCCACCCAGAGCCAGCTCCGCAGCTTCTGCGAATGCGCCTGGAACAACGCCCAGGAGGACGGGATCCCGTTCTCGGTGTTCACCGGCCAGGACTCAGGGCCGGCCCCCGACGCGGGCGGCTCGACCACGGCGCCGACCGCGGCCGCAACCCCCGAAGACGTACAGGCCGTCTTCGACTCCTGCGACGACGAGCTCGCCGAGGCCTGAACGGGCCCGACCCGCCCCACCTTCAGCCGAGCTCGCTGCCCACGATGGCCACGAAGCTCACGCAGGCGCCGGGGCGTCCGCCGAGGTTGTGGGTGAGGGCCAGGTTCTTGCCGGCGGCCACCGAGGGGATCTGCCTCGCTCCGGCTTCGCCGCGGAGTTGCGTCCAACATTCGAAGAGCATCCGCAGACCCGAAGCGCCGATGGGATGGCCAAAGGACTTGAGGCCCCCATCGGGGTTCACCGGCAGCTCACCCTCGAGGTCGAACACCCCGGCGAGCACGTCCTTCCAACCCAGGCCCCGCTCCGAGAAACCCAGATCCTCCATGAGCACCAGCTCGGTGGGGGTGAAGCAGTCGTGCACCTCGGCCATGGCGAGCTGGGCCCGGGGGTTGGTGACGCCGGCTTGGCGGTAGGCGTCCTCGGCCGAGCGCACCACCTCGAGGAACGTGGTGTAGTCGTAGTCGGGGTCGATGGGGCCCGACGCCGGCCCGGCCACGAACGAGAGCGCCTTGACGTACAAGGGGTTCGGGCAGTAGCGGTGGGCGTCCTCGGCCCGCACGATGATGGCCGCCGCGGAACCGTCGGACACGCCCGAGCAGTCGAACACGCCGAGCTGGCCTGCGATCAGGGGCGCCGCGGCGATCGTCTCGCACGACACCTCCTTGCGGAACTGGGCCCGGGAGTTGAGCGCCCCGTTCTTGTGGTTCTTCCAGGCGATGCGGGTGATGACGTCCTTGAGCTCCTGCGCATCGAGCCCGTACCGGTTGGCGTAGGCCGGCGCCAGGTAGGAGAACGCAGCGGGGGCCGCGATGCCGAGGGCGCTGCCGTCGTTGGTGGGGTTGGGTGTGACGAGACCCGAATAACCGGAGTCCTTGAGCTTCTCGACGCCGATGGCCATGGCCGCGTCGTAGGCGCCCGACGCCACGGCGTAACAGGCGTTGCGGAAGGCCTCCGAGCCCGTCGCGCAGTAGTTCTCGATGCGCGTCACGGGCTTGTAGTCGAGCTGCAGCGGGCGCGACAGCGTGAGGCCACTCACCCCCGAGCCCATGGTGCCCACCCAGAAGGCGTCGACATCGTCGATGCCCACCCCGGCCGAGGCCAGAGCGTCGGCCGAGGACGACAAGAGCAGGTCGTCGACCGACTGGTCCCAGTGCTCGCCGAAGGGGGTGCACCCCATCCCGATGATCGCCACCCGGTCCCGGATCCCGTTCGACGCCATGGTTGTCTCCCTGTCTCGGTCTCCCCGACACGCCCCCACATCCCGAAATTTGTGCAGAAACGCTCACCCCGCGTGAGCATTTCTGCGCAAATTTGGTGTGGTGATGTCAGCCCCGGACGGGGCGGGCTTTCCAGAAGTAGTTGTGAACCGTACCGAGGGGCGAGGTGTAGAGCCGGCGGAAGGTCATTTCGACACGCTGGCCGATCGCCACCTCGGCCGCCACGCAATCGGTGAGCTCCACGTTGAACCGGCCGCCGCCGTCGAAGTCGATGATCGCCGCAACCAGCGGAGGCGACGGTGAAAAGGCCAGCCGGTCGATGGTGTAGGTGACGATCGTGGCCGACCTGTCGGCCATGGGGATGGCCTCGAACCGGTCGATGGTGCGGCACTTGGGGCAGACCCGTTGCGGCGGCAGCGTGATGGCCGAACAGGCCTGACACCGGTTGCCGACGAAGGCGTACTTCCACGACTCGTTGCGGAGCCCGGGCGGGGCCATGGGCCGTTCGGGGTCGGGGCGACGGGGTGGGTCGCGATCGAGGAACCCGCGCCAGGTGAGGAAGTCGGTGTACGAGAGCCCGCCGCGTCCCGAGGCCGCCAGCGCAGCGACGGTGGCCGTGGGCCGGTACGCCGACAGGGCCTCGGTGGTGCGCCACACGAGGGCGTCGGCGCCGTCGGCCAGAACCACCTGGAGGATGGTCCGCCCGGGCCCGGCCCGATCGAGCACCGAGGCCAGCAGCAGGTTGGGCGCGGCCGCACCCGTGTTGCCGATTGTTGCGGTGAGATCGTCGACGACGGCATCCTTGCTGGCGCCGATCCGGGCTCTGACGACGCCGACGGCCCGGGCGTGCAAGCCGGCCACGACGAGATGGTCGACCTCGCCGATCGTGATGCCGGCGGCCTTCAGCGCATCGGTGACGGCCGCCTCGGCGAGCGGCACGTAGGCGTGCTCGCCGAAACGGTCCTCCCAGGTCCTCGAAGCCGTCTCACCGGGGCTGCGCCACCGATCGAGGAACTCGGTCGTGGCGCTGGCCCGGCCGAGCAGCTCGCAGATGACGGGGGCGTCCGGGGTGCCTTCGCCGAGAAGCATCGCCACCGCGCCGTCACCGCCGTCGCGCTCGTCGGCCGATGACGGCAGACCCGTCCGCAGGTCGGACGTGACGACGAGCGTCGCCCCGGGACCACCTCGCTGCACGCCGGCCAGGGTCGCGGCCACACCCGAACGCACCGACCCGACCATGTCAGCCGCCAGCACCGAATGGTCGAGCCGGAGCGCGGCGTGCACGCCCACGGCGTTGGTCTTGTCGGCGTAGGCCGGGACGGTCGTCGAGAGCCAGAGTTGCTCGGGACGTCCGCCCGGCGTGGCGGCCAGCGCCGCTCGCCCGGCCTCGACGGCCATCGACGTGGTGTCCTCGTCGTACGAGGCGACACTGCGTGTCCCCCGTCCACCGCCACTTCCGAGCGCGGCGCCGATGGCTGAACGAACGAGCCGCCAGTACGGCAGGTACACGCCGTACCCCAGCACTCCCCTACGCATGGTGCTCCTTGTCGAGCAGGCAACCCGGCCAACCGTCGAGCCCACGAACCGCCGAGCTGACGCGCCCGTCGGACGGGCGCGTCAGCATCTCGGCGGCCGTGCTCAGCCCTCGAACACGAATTCCTTGGCGAAGGGCGACTCGACGACCTCCTGCAACGCCATGAGGTTCTTGTCTGCGTTGGCCGGCTCGAACTTGAAGATGCTGCTCTCGAGCGGGGGCACCCGGTCGGCCGGCGGACCGTAGGTGTAGTTGCCGGCGAGCCCCTCGAAGTCGACCTCGCCGAGTTGGTCGACGGCCGCGACGACGCCTTCGTGGCTCAGATCGCCGAGAGCGACCGCCTTCTCGAGCAGGGCGTGCACGGCGAGCTGAGCCGTGTAGCCCGTGAGCAGGAACGTGTTCGGCGCCACGCCGTCGCCGTAGGTGGCGACCCGGTCGAGGAAGTTCTTCATGCCCGGTACGGCCGGATCACCGAAATCTCCGCCGTCGCCGACCTGGTAGAAGTTGGCGAAGGCCGCCGCGTTGTCGCCGCCGGCGAGCAGGGACAAGAAGCTCGGCAGCGTGCCGATCCAGGTGGGCTCGAAGCCCAGCGACCGGGCGCCGATGAGAGCGCCCGTCTGCTCGCGCGGCGTGGATACCGCGAACACGACCTCGCAGCCGGCGTCGCTCAGCTCGGTCACCTGGGCCGTGAAGTCGGTGTCACCGGCGTTGTAGGTGGCGCTCGCCGCGAACTCGAAGCCGTACTGCTCGGCTGCGAAGTCAAGACCGATGAGACCCGACTCGCCGTACGCGTCGTTGGACACGAAGGTGCATGCGGTCTGGCCTTCACCGCCCAGTGTCGTCTGCCAGAACTCAACGCCGTTGAGCATCTCGATCTCGTACGGGGTCGAGTACGGCAGGAAGTTCGGGTTGCGCACCGCCGGCAGCACCTCGG
>JANLSK010000138.1:0-5662 GCA_031362415.1 Actinomycetes bacterium
CCTCTTGCTTTGTCCGCACAACCCCGCCACCCGACCACCCGACCACCGAGCACCGAAGAGAGAGAACGATGTTCCCCATCGCCACCATCTCCGACGACCGCATCGACGACCGCATCGACGAGCAGTACGAGCCTGAGGGGGAGTTCCGCACCCGTCAGCCCGACTGGTGGGTCGAGGCCCGCTGCAACGACGGCAACGGCACGCTCGTCTCGCTGTTCTTCTCCGAGCAGATCGACGACATCAACCTGGCCAAGGCCATCTGTGAGCGCTGCCCGGTCGCCCGGGCCTGCCTCGACGGTGCCCTCGCCCGACGGGAGGCCTGGGGAGTCTGGGGAGGCCAGATCATCATGCGGGGCAAGGTGATCCCGACCAAGCGCAAGCGTGGTCGGCCGCCCAAGTGCCGCCCGGCTCTCGTCGACCCGGCGGTGGCCGTTCCCCACGGACCGCTCATCGCCGCGGCCCTGCGGGAGCGGCCCGAGGTCGACGAGCTCCCCGAGCTCCAGACCGCATGAGATCCCTGAGTCTCCAAGACGCCTGACGGCAGCGCCGGAGTGACGCTTTGACGAGCTCCGGCCTGCCGCGGGTCAATGGCAACCGGGATGGTCGCCTACAGGCGTTGGGCGATGTGGTCGATGGCCCGGGTGAGGATCTCGACGTCGGACGGCTCGATCGCCGGGAACAGCGCCACCCGGAGCTGGTTGCGGCCGAGCTTGCGGTAGCCCTCGGTGTCGACGATCCCGTTGCGGCGCAAGGTCGCCGAGACCTCGTCGGCCGAGATCGACTCGACCAGGTCGATCGTGGCCACGACCGTCGACCGCTGTGCCGGGTCGACGACGAACGGGGTGGCGATGCTCGACCGTTCGGCCCAGCCGTAGATCGTCGCCGCCGACTCCTCGCAGCGCCCGACGGCCCACGGGAGGCCGCCGTTGGCCAGCATCCACTCCAACTGGTGCACGAACAGGAAGATGGTGGCCAGGGCCGGGGTGTTGAGCGTCTGGTCCTGACGGGAGTTCGCCAACGCAGTGCTGAGATCGAGGGTGCGGGGGATCCAACGCCCCGACGCCGAGATGCGCTCGATGCGCTCCACGGCCGCCGGCGACAACGCAGCGCAGAACAGCCCTCCGTCGCTGGCGAAGACCTTCTGGGGCGCGAAGTAGTACACGTCGAACTGGCTGGAGTCGATGCGCAACGCTCCCGCCGCCGAGGTGGCGTCGACGACAACGAGCCCGTCCATCCCCGCCTGGCGGATGATGGGCATCATCACGCCGGTCGAGGTCTCGTTGTGGGTGAGGGCGTAGACGTCGACACCCGCGCTGGGGTGGGGGAGCGGATGCGTGCCCGGCGCCGATTCGATGATCTCGGGCGCTTCCAGATGCGGCGCGGCGGCGACCGCGCCAGCGAACTGCGACGAGAACTCCCCGAACGTGAGGTGCTGGCTCCGCCGCTCGATGAGCGAGGAGATGGCGGCATCCCAGAAGAGCTGCGATCCGCCGTTGCCGAGGATCACCTCGTAGCCATCGGGAAGCGAGAACAGCTCGGCCACACCGTCGCGCAGGCGGCGGACCATCGACTTCACCGTGTCGCGCCGGTGCGAGGTTCCCAGGTACCCACCTGCAGATTCCCCAAGGGCGGCAACGGCTTCCGGGCGCACCTTCGACGGACCGGCGCCGAAGCGACCGTCGGACGGGCGCAACTCGGGGGGCAGGACGATCGGATTCTGGCTCGTGTCGCTCATCGCTGCTGACTTTCGTCGGCCGGTCCGAGCCGGGACGAATCGGTGGGGTCCGCCGCCGTGTGTCGTACGGCACTGTCGCTGCCGGGAAATGCGTTCCCCGGCCACGCCATGCGTGGGTCAAGATGGGCGGATGACGAGCCCCTCCGGTCATCACGTCGCAGCTCGCGTTTCCCGACGGGTGGGAGCGATCGCCCCCTCGGCCACGTTGGCCGTCGACGCCCGGGCCAAGGCGCTCAAGGCTGCCGGGCACAATGTGATCGGCTTCGGGGCCGGCGAGCCCGACTTCCCGACCCCCGACCACGTGGTCGAAGCGGCGATCACCGCGTGCCGCGACCCCAAGTTCCACCGCTACACGCCCACGAGCGGCCTCCCCGAGCTGCGCGAGGCCTTGGCCAAGAAGACGATGCGCGACTCCGGATACGCCGTCGAGGCCTCGCAGGTGCTGGTCACCAACGGGGGCAAGCAGGCCATCTACAACGCCTTCGCCGCGCTGTGCGACCCGGGCGACGAGGTCATCGTCCCCGGTCCCTACTGGGTCACCTACCCCGAGGCCATCGCCCTCGCCGGCGGTGTTCCCGTGGTCGTCGCCACCGACGAATCGACCGGCTTCAAGGTGACCCTCGACCAACTCGAGGCCGCGCTCACCGAGCGCACCAAGGTGCTGCTGTTCGTGTCGCCGTCGAACCCCACCGGCGCCGTCTACTCGCCCGAGCAGGTGGAGGCCATCGGACGGTGGGCGCTCGATCGAGGCCTGTGGGTGCTCACCGACGAGATCTACGAGCACCTCACCTACGGCTCGCACCGGTTCGTGTCGATGCCGACGGTCGTCCCCGAGCTGGCCGAGCGCTGCGTCGTGGTCAACGGCGTCGCCAAGACCTACGCCATGACCGGCTGGCGCGTCGGTTGGATGATCGGCCCCAAGGACGTGATCGACGCGGCCACCAACCTCCAGTCGCACGCCACGTCGAACGTGTCGAACGTCGCCCAGATGGCCGCACTCGCCGCGGTGTCTGGCGGCCTCGACGACGTCGCCCGCTTCAAGGAGGCGTTCGACCGGCGCCGCCGACGTATCCACGGGATGCTCAACGAGATCCCCGGTGTCACCTGCGTCGAGCCCGAGGGCGCCTTCTACGCCTTCCCCTCGTTCGCCGGGGTGCTCGGTCGCGAGATCCGCGGCCGCCGCCCCTCCTCCACGCTCGAACTTGCCGATCTCCTGCTCGACGAGGTCCGCGTGGCCATCGTCCCCGGTGAGGCGTTCGGCTCACCCGGCTACGCCCGGATGTCGTATGCCCTGGGTGACGCCGATCTCGTGGATGGGGTCGAGCGGATCGCCGACGTGTTGGGAGAGGTCACGGCGTGAGCGTCCGGGGTGAACGGGGCGATCGGTGGGTACGGCGCCTTCGGGACGAGACGTTGCCTGTGTTCTGCGGGGTTGGGGAATGAGCGCCGTCCCGCCCAGGTTCTCGACGGCGTGCTGGCGTGCCTGATGATTGACGACAACCTCCAGAACCCCGATGTCGACGATGTCGATGACCTCGACGCCGCCGAGGGCGCCGTGGTTCCGCCGGCCACGGCCGAGGAACGGCGCCAACGCTTCGAAGACTGGATCGTTCCCGAGATCGACTTCTTGGCCCGGGTGGCCCGGTCGATGTCGAAGAGCGCCGCCGAGGCCGAGGATCTGGCCCAGGACACGCTCCTGAAGGCGTTCAAGGCCCTCGGCCAGTTCGACGGCCGGTATCCCCGGGCCTGGCTGTTCCGCATCGCCCGCAACACGGCCATCAACCGTGACCAGCGCAGCCGTGAACGACTGCTCGGCGAGGATGACGATCTCGACCGTCGCCCGGGCACCGGTTCCGAATCGGCCGACCCCGGCGACATCCTCGTGGAGCCGATCTACGACGAGGTGCTCGAACGGGCGCTCGACGAGCTCCCGCCGGCGTTCCGCCTGGTGATCGACCTCGTCGACATCGGCGGGATGCGCTACCAGGAAGCCGCCGATCTTCTCGAGATCCCCGTGGGAACGATCATGAGCCGTCTGCATCGAGCCCGGAACCGGCTGCGGGTCGCCATCGCCGGAACGGCCCTCGATCGCCCGCTCTTGGCCGTCGACGATGTCCCTACGGAGCCCCGATCGTGAGGATCCTGGTGGTCATTCCCGGCACGCCCGCGTGGCGACGCCATCGAGCCATGGAGCGATGTCGGGCCTCGGCCGTCCACATCCAGACCCTCCTCGACCAGGAGTTGTTCCCCAGTGAGTTCGAGGCCGACGTTCGCCAGCACGTCCACGACTGTCCGCCGTGCGCCGCCGAGGCCACGGTGATCGCCGAGCTCAAGATCGCCATCGTCCGGGTCTCCCAGCGTGGCGACGCCGAGCTGGCCGAACGACTCCGCCGCGTCGCAATCGAGCTCTGCGAAGACTGAATCATCTCTGGCGGGCCCCTGGCCTCCGGCCATCCCGCCAGGTGCATTCCCATGCACGCCCGTGCGGGTGGGGGTCCCCGGCCCTGGCGGGCCGCCCCTCACCGCTCTTGTGTGTGCACGTTCGGCAGGCGGCCCACAGCCCCTGGCCTGGTGCGGCCTTCCCGCCAGGTACGGCTGGATGGGGGCGTGTGTCGAAACGGGTCAGATTTCGACACGCATTCGTCACATCGGGGGCCACCCTTTGTTACCATCGGGTACATCAGGCCCGAATTGCGCGAACGCTGGCCAACCCCGAGCGGAACGGGGCACCCCACATCGACGTTGACGAGGGCCCCGCCAAGCAAGGGGAACATATGAAACGGACCAGCAGGATGTTGACGGCGCTCGTCGCGCTGTCGCTCGTGGTCGCCGCGTGTGGCGACGACGACGACGACAGCGGCGGTGCAACGGAGACGACCGCGGCGGCTGGCGGCACCGAGACCACCGCGGCGGCTGGCGCGGCCGCAGGAGGCTCTGTCGACGGGGTGCTCAAGATCGGCACGCTGTTGCCTCAGACCGGCGGCCTGGCGATTCTCGGTCCCCCGATGATCGAGGGTGTGCGGATGGCGCTGCGTGACATCAACGCGGCGGGCGGCATCCTCGGCAAGGATGTAGCGGTCGTGGAGACCGACGACGGCACGAACGTCGACGTGGCGGGCGCCGCGGTCGATCAGCTCCTCAACGCGGACCAGGTCGACGCCATCGTCGGCGCGGCGGGGTCGTCGATCACGCTGGCGGTGATCGACCGGATCACCGGGGCCCAGCGAATCGAATGCTCGCCTTCGAACACGGGTGCGTCGTTCACCACCTACGACGATGGCGGGTACTACTTCCGAACCGCGCCTCCCGACAGCCTCCAGGGCCCCGCGCTGGCCAACGTCGTGGTCGAGGACGGGCACTCCAACATCGTGCTGATCGGCCAAGCCACCGAGTACGGCGAGGGCTTCGTGGGCTTCCTCGACGAGGCGCTCACCGCCGCTGGGGCCACGGTGGCAGCCACGATCGTCTACGACCCCGCGGCGACGAGCTTCGACGCCGAGGTGCAGCAGATCGTCGACGCCGATCCCGACGCGGTCGTGCTGATCTCGTACGCGGAAGGAATCCCGATCATCCAGGCGATGATCGAGCAGGGCGTTGGCCCCGACACCGTCGGGTTGTACATCGCCGACGGTCTGGCGAGCGGCACGCTGGGCGAGAAGATCGACCCCGCCAACCCCGGGGTGGCGGCAGGCATCCGCGGCACCCAGCCGTCGGCTGCTCCCGAGAACGGTGCCGCGTTCTTCCCTGACGCCTTCGCCGAGTTCGCCCCCGACATCGACGTCATCTATTCCGGTCATGCCTACGACTGCGTGGCCGTCATCGCGCTCGCTGCGGCGGTGGCCGGCACCGACGACCCGGTAGCTATCCAGGCCGAGATGAACGGCGTCACCAGCGGCGGCGAGAAGTGCGACACCGTCGCCGCCTGCC
>JANLSK010000170.1:0-7784 GCA_031362415.1 Actinomycetes bacterium
GCCCGCCGTGGGTATTCAGCGGAAGCTCGCCGTCGAGCGCGATGCGCGTGCCTCCGGCTACGAAGTCTCCGCCTTCGCCGATTCCGCAGAACCCGAGGGCCTCGAGCCACGACAGGCAGTTGAAGCTGAACCCGTCGTACAGCTCGACGACGTCGACGTCGGACGGGCGGAGCTCGGTGCGCTCCCAGAGATGGCGCGCCGCCCCTTCCAACAACGGCTCGTGGATGAGCGTCCCCTGGTCCCACGAGACCCGCTCGGTCAGCGCCGTCCCGACAGCGTCGAAGCGAAGGGGCACATGGGGGAAATCGCCGGCGGTGTCGACGGCCGACACGATCACCGCCACCGCGCCATCACACGGCACGTCGCAGTCGTAGAGCCCGAACGGGGTCGAGATCATGCGAGCCGACAGGTAGTCGTCCATCGTCATCGGATCGCGATAGATGGCGACGGGGTTGAGCGCAGCGTTGCGCCGGGCGTTGAGAGCGATGGCCCCGAGGTGCTCGCGCTTGGTGCCGAAGCGGTGGAAGTGTCGACTGGCCTGCAGCCCGATCCAGCTCGCGGCCGAGACCGCGCCGTAGGGGATGCGGTGCGCAGCATCGCCGCCGACACGACCGCCGCCCGAGCGGACCACGCCGGTCTTGACGAGCTGATCGTGCGTCGACTCCCACACGCAACGAAAGCACAGGACGTGCCGGCACAGCCCGGAGGCCACGGCCAGCATGGCGTTGACGACCGAGCCGGTCTGGCCGGAGACCTCGATGCCACCGGAGTGCCACGCCGGGCGCAGGTCGAGCATCTCGATGACCTCGCTCACCGAGCCCCCGCTGAAACCGCCGCCGATCGACGCTCCCGGGTACGACGACACGCCATCGATGTCGTCGATCGTGAGGCCGGCATCGGACACCGCTGCCAGCGCCGCCTCGGCGATGAGCCCCAAGGGATTGCGCATCAGCCGTCGGCCCACCTGTGACATCCCGAGCCCGCTGATGACCGAGCGGTCCTCGAACTTGTCCATGGCCCGGTACCGGTGCGATTCCCGTTGGTGGACGGGATGATCCGGCGTGGCCGTCGCCAGCACCGGCGGCTCACCTTCGATCGGTGTGAACAGCGGGAACCAGACGTCGTCCTGCTGCTCGAACTGCACCTGCACCCGCATCCCGATCACGACGTCATCGATCGGGCAACCGACGATGTTCGTGGTGATGCGCACGTCGGGGTCCTCGTCGAGCTGCACGACGGCGATCACGTACGGAGGCGCAAAGCCGGGCAGCCACTGGTGATGGTTGACGGTGAACCCGGCGACGGTCGCCCGCCCCGAGACCTCGCTCACGGCCATGTCGAAGCTCCGACACACCAGGCAGATCGGGCCGGCCGGATGGCCCAGCTTCCCGCAGGCGTTGCAGCGCTGGACCCTCAAGATCCCGTCGGCCCCGCCGCGCCAGTAGAACTCGGTCCAGGGCATCACCTGCGGGAGCGGTCGGGTCGTCGTCATCTCAGGCCTTCGCTCGATCGATCGACTCGTACACGGACTGCTGCAACAGATAGGCGCGGAGGTCGATGTCGGCCCCGAGGCGAATCTCGTTCTGGGTATAGGAGAACGCGACTCGTCGATCAGTGTCGGCGAAGCCCACCGACCCGCCCATCCCGCCGTGACCGAACGCCGTCGGGCTCGGGCCGTAGCTCCCTCCCGTGTTCGACATGAAGCCGAGACGCCATTCGAGCTCCATGCCCAGCACGAGATTCATGCCGCTCTGCTGAGGTTGGCGCGCCCGGTCGATGGCCTCGGGACTGAGGAGCCGCAGCCCGTTCTGCTCACCGCCCCGGGCCAGCACGCCGTACACCCGGGCCACCCCTCGGGCGGTGCCGTGGCCGTTGGCGCCGGGGATCTCGGCGCTGCGCCACTCGGCCGAGTTCGAGTTCTTCGTGGTGACGGGCTGATTGCCCATCGCCGCCCGACCGATCTCCGGCAAGGCGGCCGTGAATCCCGCCGGGCCATTGTCGACACCGGGAGGATCGAGCAACGGCGCCACCCGGTGATGCTCGGTCGCAGGGAGCCCGATGTGGAAATCGGCTCCGAGTGGCTGTGCAACTTCCTCGGCGAAGAACCGTCCGACCGAACGCCCGTCGATGCGGCGGATCACCTCGCCAACCAGGAACCCGTACGTGACGGCGTGGTAGCCGGTGGCCGTGCCCGGCTCCCACCACGGCTCCTGGGCTGCGAGACGGGCGCAGGCGCCGTCCCAGTCGCAGAGCTCGTCGAGCGTGATGCGCTCGCGGAACGCCGCCATGCCCGCCTTGTGGTTCAACAGCATGGAGACGGGGATGCGCTCCTTGCCCGCGGCCGCGAACTCCGGCCAGTAGCTCGCCACCGGAGCGTCGAGATCGAGCTGCCCCCGATCAGCGAGCATGTGCGCGCACAGCGCCACCATGCCCTTGGTGGTGGAGTACACGTTCACGATCGAGTCGCGCTGCCAGGCTGTCGTGCGCTCATGGTCGAGATGGCCGCCCCAGAGGTCGACGACCATCTCGCCGTCGACCACCACCGCCAGTGCCGCGCCCAGATCGCCGAGCTCGGCGAAGTTCCGCTCGAACGCCGCACGTACCGGCTCGAAGCGCTCGTCACACTGCCCGCTGATCGCCACCGAAGGTTCCTCTCGTCGGACCGCCGTCTTGCCGTGAAGTCAAGCACCGGTCTAGACGGTGGGCCCACCTGGAGCGGCTCCGGGGCACTGACTGGAGGATGCGATGGATGCGCTCGAGAAGCTGTTGGCGATCGAGGAGATCAAGCAGGTCAAGGCCCGCTACTTCCGCACCATGGACACCAAGGACTGGGACGGCTACGCCAACGTGTTCGCGCCCGATGCCGTGATGGACATGCGCTCGGAGGGCTCCCGAGACGGCGTGACGGTCGCAGAACCGGTGACGACCGGCAACCGGGCCATCGCCGAGTACGTGAAGGCCGCGATCGACGTGGTGACGACCGTCCACCACGGCCACATGCCCGAGATCACGTTCACGTCCGACACCACCGCCGACGTCATCTGGGCCATGGAGGACAAGCTCCGCTGGCCCGACGGCTTCCCGATCAAGACGATGCACGGCTACGGCCACTACCACGAGACCTACCGCCTCGTCGACGGCGCCTGGAAGATCCAGACGCTGCGCCTCAGCCGCCTCCGCGTCGACGCTGTGTAGTTGCTGGCCGACCCTGCCCCTACGGGATCAGTGGGCGGAATCGGTGGTGGTGAAGAGGGAGCGCCAGTCGGACGCCGCTCGGCTGCGGACGGTTTCGAGCGACAGGCGCAGTGCCGCCGGATCGACGGTATCCACCGCAGCCCGGCGGGGCTCATAGTGGTGCGCGGCATCGTGCAGGAGCGGCCGACGCCAGGCCACCTGCTCGGGGCTCGACGTACCGAGCACGCCGAGGATCGTGAAGGCCACTTCGAGGTCGGTGGAGGTGGGAGCGCGACCGAAGCCCGAGGCCCGCCGCATGGCGATCTCGGCGGCCACGGCTTCCACATCGGCTCGGCGCTCCAACGGATCGAGCACCAGGCGGTCGGCGAAGCGGGCAAGGAGCGTGAGGACGTAGCCCAGATCGGGCCCGGGGCTACCGAGCATGACCCCACTCGGCTGCGACGCGGCGAGGTCGCCCGGCCGATCGGCTCGCCAGGCCCGGGCCGGCGGCGGACCCAACTCCACCCTCGGCTCATCGGCGGTGCGCGTTGCAACGTAGGGAGGGACGGCCACGGTGGTTGCTCCTCGGCGGTCGGGGAAGGGAACAGGGTGGTCTGAGGCAGGCAACGCAGGCGGCGCTCGGAATCGTCAGCCTGGCACGGGGAACGAGGCGGCGATCTCGTCGGTGGTGTCGGAAGCCGCGAGATCGACACCGGTGACGCCACCGCGGTCATGCGTGCTCCAGCGCACCTTCACCCGTCCCCAGTGCACGCCCAGGTCGGGATGATGGTCGATCGTCTCGGCTGCGAAGCCCAGCCGCACCACGAAGGCGATCGTGTCGGGGTACGAGGCGAAGCGGAACTCCCGTTCGAGCCCACCGAGACCCTCCACCTCGACCACGGTCCAGCCCGGCCGCCGCTCCAGCGCGACGGCCAGATCGCCACCATCGATGAGGGACCGAGAACCAGGCACACCTCTATCGTGACACGCCCAGCGCCCACGCCGGTACATCAATCAGCGGATCGGCCCCGCTGCCGCTTCACTGGTCGCCCAGCTGCTCGCGCAGCGACTCCAAACTGAAGCTGTTCTCGACTCTCTCACGTTGTTGACCATGAGCACATCGGTGTTCGAGCGAGCCTCCTGGCTCGATCCCACGCTGCTACGCAGTCTCGATGCCGTGCATCTGGCCGCCGCTCTGGAGCTGGGCGACGAGCTCGAGGGGATCGTCACGTACGACGATCGCCTCGCCGAAGCCGCAGCCCTCCATGGGATCGCGGTGATCGCCCCCGGGTAGCCGGTTGGAGCGTTGCCCGCTCAGCTACGCGCGCTCAGCCGGTGACGCCTTCGGCGTGCAGGAGGCCGTAGACGATCGACTCGGCCAAAGCCTGCCACGACGCCTCGATGATGTTCTCGGACACGCCCATCGTCGACCAGTCGTCGTGGCCATTGGTGGAGTCGAGGAGCACCCTGGTCACTGCCCCTGTTCCCTTGTGGGAGTCGAGGATGCGGACCTTGTAGTCGGTGAGGTGCAGGCTGGCCAGGCTGGGGTGGGCTTGCCCGATGGCCTTGCGCAGCGCCGAGTCGAGCGCGTTCACCGGACCGTTGCCCTCGGCTGTCTCGACGGCCCGGATCCAGGTCGACTCATCGCCGAGCGTCGAGACGGGGCCGGGGATCCACACCTTGATCGTGGCCTCGGTGGCCACCGCGCCCGATGCCTGCTTCTCCATCAGCACCCGGAACGACTCCAGCCGGAAGAACGTCTGGTGGAAGCCCGCTGCGGTGCGCAGCAACATCTCGAAGGAGGCGTCGGCCACCTCGTAGTGGAAGCCCTCGTACTCCAGGCGCTTCAGCTCCTCGACCACATGGGCGAGCTGCTGGCCGTCGAGGGTGATGCCGAGCGTCTCGGCCTTGAGGGCGACGGTGGAACGTCCACCCAGCTCCGAGACCACGAAGCGGGTGGCGTTGCCCACCAGCTCGGGCGGGCAGTGCTCGTAGGCGTCGCTGGCACGCGAGATGGCGCTGGTGTGCAGACCGGCCTTGTGGGTGAAGGCCGACGTGCCCACGAACGGCGACTGCGAATCGAGCGTGAGGTTCACGAGCTCGGCGATGTAGTGCGACACCGGGGTCAGCAGCTCCAGGCACTCCCGGGGGACGGTCTCGACGCCCATCTTCAACGTGAGACTCGGGATCACCGAGCACAGGTTGGTGTTGCCCGTCCGCTCGCCGTAGCCGTTGATGCACCCCTGGATCTGCACGGCTCCCTGCATGACCGCCGCCAGGGCGTTGGCGACGGCGAGGCCGGCGTCGTTGTGGAAGTGCCCGCCGACGCCGACACCGGGCAGCGCGGCCCGCACCTCGGCGACGATCCGCTCGACCTCCCACGGCATCGTTCCGCCGTTGGTGTCGCACAGCACCAGCCGGTCGGCCCCGGCCTCGTGCCCGGCGCGCAACACCCGGAGCGCGAACTCGGGGTTGCGCCGGTAGCCGTCGAAGAAGTGCTCGGCGTCGAGGAGCACCTCGAGGTCGCGGGCCTTGAGCCAGGCCACCGAGTCGGCCACCATGGCCACACCCTCGTCGAGGCTGGTGCGCAGTGCCTCCAGCACGTGGTAGTCCCACGACTTGGCGACCATGCAGACGGTCTGGGTGCCGGCGTTGGCCAGGTTGCGCAGGTTCTCGTCGCCGTCGCAGCCGGCCCCGGCCTTGCGGGTGGCCCCGAAGGCCACGAAGCGCGAACGCTTCAGCGACAACTCGGTGCGGGCCCGCGAGAAGACCTCGTCGTCCTTGGGGTTGGCGCCGGGCCAGCCGGCCTCGATGTAGTGCACGCCGAGCTCGTCGAGCTTGGCGGCGATGCGCAGCTTGTCCTCGACGGTCAGCGAGAGGCCCTCACGCTGCGATCCGTCGCGCAACGTGGTGTCGTAGATCTCGACGCATCCCGGGACGGGCGACGCCGATGTGCCTGCACCCACTGGCTGCTGGAGTTGCGAGACGCCGTCACCGGACATGTTCGACCCAGTCCTTGTATCGATCAACCTCACCCCGCACGGCTTTGGAGTACGTCTGCTGGATGTGCTCGGTGATCGGGCCGCGCGAGCCGATCGGGCGCCCGTCGACCGAGTTGATGGGCACGACCTCGGCTGCGGTGCCCGTGCAGAACATCTCGTCGGCAAGGTACAGATCGCCACGCAGCACCGAGGCCTCGACGACCTCGTAGCCCAGGTCGCGAGCGATCGTGATCACCGAATCGCGTGTGATGCCTTCGAGGATGCCGGCCGAGGTGGGCGGGGTGATCACCCGTCCCCGCCGCACCAGAAAGAGGTTCTCGCCCGAGCACTCCGCGACCTGACCGGCCGTGTTGAGCATGATCGCTTCGTCGTAGCCGGCCTTGATGGCCTCCACCTTGGCCAGTGACGAGTTCACGTAGTACCCGGCCGCCTTCACCTGGGTGGGCACGGCCGTCGGATCGTGGCGCCGCCACGACGAGACCATCATCCGCACGCCCTTGGTGGCACCGTCGTCGCCCAGGTACGCGCCCCACGGCCACACCGCGATCGCCACAGAAACCTTGCAGGGAATGGTGTTCAGGCCGATCTCGCCGTAGTTCAGGTACATGAGGGGGCGCAGGTAGCAACCGCCGTCCTGACGGTTGACCCTCACGGTGTCCTTGCAGGCCTCGATGATCTGATCCCGGCTGTAGGGGACGTCCATCATCAGCGTCTCCGCGCCCTGGCAGAGCCGCTCGATGTGGTCGCTCAGGCGGAACACGGCCACGCCGTCAGCAGTGGGATAGGCCCGAATCCCTTCGAACACCGCCGAGCCGTAGTGCAACGCATGGGTGAGGACGTGCACCTGCGCGTCGGCCCAGTTCACGAGCTCGCCGTCCATCCAGATCTTCTCGGTCGTTGCGAAGGGCATCGTCGGGCTCCTCGTTCATGGGCTGGTTGTCGGGAATCGCTTGGGACTGAAGGGCTCGGGGACTGAAGCGCTCGGGCTCGGAGCTCAGGCCACGATGGCGGCGACAAGATCGCCGACCTCGCTGGTCGAGTACTGCATGGTCGATGCGGTGGTGCCGCCCATCTTGGTGAGCACCTGACCCACGGCAGATTCGATGTGTGCCGCAGCCGCAGCCTCGCCGAGGAAGTCGAGCATCATGGCGGCGCTGATGATCGCGGCGAGCGGGTTGGCCTTGCCGGTGCCGGCGATGTCGGGGGCCGAACCGTGGACCGGCTCGAAGACCGACGGGGCCTCGCGTACCGGGTTCAGGTTGCCCGAGGCCGCCAGGCCGAGGCCGCCGGCGATCGCCGCGCCGAGGTCGGTGAGGATGTCGCCGAAGAGGTTGTCGGTGACGATGACGTCGTAGCGCTCGGGCGACTCGACGAGGTACAGACACGCTGCGTCGACGTGGTTGTAGGCCGTTGTCACCCCGGGGTACTCGCGAGCGACCTCGTCGAACGTCCGCTGCCACAGATCGCCGGAGAACGTGAGCACGTTCGTCTTGTGGCACATCGTGAGGTGTTTGCGGGGGCGCTTGGCCGCGAGGTCGAATGCGTATCTGATGCACCGTTCGGCTCCGTGACGGGTGTTCACCGAGCCCTGCGTGGCCACCTCGTGCG
>JANLSK010000237.1:0-18365 GCA_031362415.1 Actinomycetes bacterium
CGAACAACGCGACCACGCTGACTGCCGCGATGAGTCGGGCGAGCCCTCTCCTGCGCATGGGTGTTCCTTTCCTCGACGGCTGAGCCGTCACCAGGCGGACGCCTTCTGCCTTGCGGCGAGCAGGCGCTCCGCTCTTGCCCGGTGCCACCGGCGCTCCCCCGGCCGGTGCAGCGGGAGCAGTATGGCAAAGCCGGACCCGGCTCGGACAGTTGGCGCTCGCGGACGGCTCCCCCGGCCACGAGTGGTCTGTCGTCATGGTGACGATCGTCAGGAAGCCACATGGTCGAGCGGCGGGCTCGGCGCGGGTATCGTCGACGGTCGACCGGCATCGACGCCGGTCTCGGGTACGTCACTGCGAGCGCCATGCCCAGCACCACCCCCGCCGCCACGCCGCGCAGCACGATCGTCACCGTGTACGGCGCGTTCGTGCGTCGCATCGGAGGCTGGATCGCCGTTGCCGATCTCGTGTTGCTGCTCGACGACCTGGGTATCGACGAGCCTTCGGCCCGGTCAGCGGTGACCCGTCTGAAGCGCACCGGCCTGCTCGAGAGCCGAACCCACCGTTCCAGCCCCGGCTATGCGGCGGGCGCCGAGCTGGCCGAGATCCTCCGGGCCGGCGACACCAGGATCTTCCAGAGTCGCATCGGCGCCGACCTGGCCGACGGGTGGGTGCTCGTGATCTCCTCCGTGCCCGAGGCCCAGCGGGATCGACGGCATCTCTTGCGGACTCGACTCGCGGCGCTGGGTTGCGGTTCGGTGGGCAGCGGCGTGGTCATGGCCCCCCGCCGGGTGGCGCCCGACATCAGGCGCATGCTGGCCCGCCTCGACCTGGCCCGCTACGCGCTGGTCTTCGAGGGCCGCTACGACGATGTCGACGACCTCACCGAACTGGTGGCGTCCACCTGGGACACCGCCACGATGCATCGGCACTACACGGCGTTCAGCCGTCGTCACGGCAAGACCATGGCCCGCTGGAGCGAGCACGATCACGGTTCCCGAGGAGCCTTCGCCGACTACATCGCCGTCGTGCACGATTGGCGGCGGTTGGCCTACGAGGACCCGGGCCTGCCCGACGCCGTCACCCCGTACGTCGTGCAGCGCAATGCTGCCGTCGAGCTGTTCAGCGCGGCCACCGCGCGACTGGGCCCGGCGGCCCTGACGCACGTCGAGGCCACCGTCGGCGATCGCCGGGTCGACCGGTAGCCGCTCGTCAACCCACGGTCATGGGCGTTGGTCGCGACGACGGGCCGTGTGGCCCGACAGGTACTGCACGGGCCAAGGATGACCGTCGTAGCGCTGGTCGATGGCGGCGTTGAGGGTCCAGTAGGGGTCGACCAGATGAGGCCGGGCGAGGAGGCACAGGTCGGCCCGGCCCGCCAGGATGAGCGTGTTGACGTCGTCGACGCTGGCGATGGCCCCCACGGCCATGGTCGCGATGCCGGCCTCGTGGCGGATGCGATCGGCATAGGGCGCTTGGAAGAGCCGTCCATGCTCGGGATCGTCGTCGGGATCGACCTGGCCGGTCGAGACGTCGACGATGTCGCAGCCGGCGGCCTTGAGCGCCCGAGCCAGCACCACGGCGTCGTCGCCCGTGAAGCCGCCCGTCATCCAGTCGGTGGCCGAGATCCGCACGCTGAGCGGAAGCTGATCGGGCCAGGACGAGCGCACCGCGCTCACCACCTCGAGCGGGAAGCGCATCCGGGCTTCGAGCGATCCGCCGTAGTCGTCGGTGCGCCGGTTGGTGACGGGCGACAGGAACGACGACAAGAGATATCCGTGCGCCGCATGGATCTCGAGCAGATCGAAGCCGGCGTCGTGCCCGAGCTCGGTGGAGCGGACGAACTGCTCGAGCACGGCATCCATGTCGGCCCGGCTCATCTCCCTGGGGACCACGTTGCCCGGCTGGTAGCCGATCGCCGAAGGGCCCAGCAGCTCCCAGTTGCCATGGGGCAACGGGAGATCCATGCCTTCCCAGGCGACGCGGGTTGAACCCTTGCGACCAGAGTGGCCGAGCTGGAGCCCGATGTGGGCTTCGGAATGCTCGTGGACGAAGTCGGTGACACGGCGCCAGGCCCCCGCCTGCTCGCTCGACCAGAGTCCCGTGCAACCGGGGGTGATGCGCCCCTCGGGCGACACGCACGTCATCTCGGTCATCACGAGCGCCGCACCCCCGACGGCGCGGGAGCCGAGGTGCACGAGATGCCAGTCGCCCGGCATCCCGTCGACCGCGCAGTACTGCGCCATGGGCGACACGACGATCCGGTTGGCGAGGCGCAACGACCGGAGCTGAAAGGGGTGGAACATGGGAGGCGTGCTCGAGCCGTCGGACCCGGACGGGTGCAGCTCCTCGGGGCGGCTGGCGTGGAACCAGCCCAGGATCTCCCGGGCGAAGGTTGCGTCGCGAAGGAAGAGGTTGTCGTAGGTGATGCGTTGGCTGCGGGTGAGGAGCGAGAACGCGAACTGCTCCGACGGGAGGTTGATGTACCGCCGGGCGCTCTCGAACCAGCGTTGGCTGGTGACGGCCGCCCGTTGCGTGCTCTCGACCTGGGGCCGGCGCTCGGCCTCGTAGGTCGCGAGCCGCGCGGCCAGGGGCGACGAGGTCGCGGTCCCGGCAGCGAGGGTCTCGGCGGCGAGGGCATCGGCCAGGGCGATGGCGTCCTCGAACGCCATCTTGGTGCCCGAGCCGATCGAGAAGTGCGCGGTGTGCGCAGCGTCGCCGATGAGCACGACGTCGCGTTCGCCATGGCGTGCCTGCCAGGTGGCGTTGCGGACGATGGTGAACTCGAGCCATCTCGAGTTGTTGCCGAGCAACGGATGCCCGTCGAGCGCGTCGGCGAAGATGCGCTCGCAGAACGCCAAGGCCCCGTGGTCGCTCTCGCCGGGGGCGAGCTCGGAACCCGCCGGGGTGTCGAGGCCGGCGGCGGTCCAGGCCTCGGGGCTGGTCTCGACGATGAACGTGGCCTCGGTGGGGGAGTAGGGGTACACGTGGGCCTGGAAGAGCCCCCACTCGGTCTCGGCGAACAGGAACGTGAACTGCTCGAAGCGCTTGGTGGTGCCGAACCAGGTGTACTTCGAGCGGCCCCGCTCGAGGCGGGGACCGAACCGGTCGGCCAGCTCGGTCCGGATGGTGCTGTTCACGCCGTCGGCGGCCACGACCAGATCGGCGTGGGCCAGCGCGACGTCGTCGATCGAGCGGACCGGGCTGAGATGGTGCACCACCACGCCGAGCTCGACGGCCCGCTCGCCCAGGATGCTCAACAGCCGCTTTCGCGAGAGCGCAGCAAACCCGTGCCCGGCCGAGCGCAGGGTGCGTCCCCGATGCACCACGTCCATGATCGGCCAGTGCACGAACTCGGCCTCGATGCGGCCGAACACCTCGGGGTCGGCTGAGCGGAGGTTGGCCAGCGTCTCGTCCGAGAACACCACGCCGAAGCCGAAGGTGTCGTCGGGGGCATTGCGCTCGTGGACGGTGACCCGGGCGGCACCGGAGCGGTGCAGCAGGATGCCGAGCAGCAACCCGCTCGGTCCTCCACCGATGCACACGATCTCGAACGGCGGTCCCATCCGAGACCAGGGTAATGCGTTGGCGTGACGACCGTCAGCCTTGCGCAAGACGTTCGTGGTGTGGGGGCGGGGCCGGGGACCGGGCAGCTACCGTGCCGTGCCGCTCACCAACGGGGGAACGATGAACTGGCCGGCCAACCGGATGCGCAACGACAACCTGCTCAAGCTCGGGATCTTCTCGCCGAACTGCTCGGGGGGCATGGCCGTCACCACGGTGCCCGAGCGCTGGGATCCGAGCTGGGACAACAACGCCGAGCTGGCCGTGATGGCCGACGGCTACGGGATCGAGTTCCTGCTCCCGATCGCCCGGTGGCGGGGCTACGGCGGTGAGACCAACTTCCAGGGCACGACGCTCGAGACCATGACCTGGTGCGCCGGTCTGCTCGCGCTCACCAAGGAGATCACGGTCTTCTGCACGGCGCACACGTCGTTTCACCATCCGTTGGTCGCGGCCAAGATGCTGGCGACCATCGACCAGATCAGCCACGGCCGGCTGGGTCTGAACGTGGTCTGCGGCTGGAACCAACCCGAGTACGAGATGATGGGCAAGGATCTGCCCGACTCGCACGACGACCGCTACGACTACGGCCAGGAATGGCTCGACGTCATCGAAAAGGTCTGGACCTCCGACACCGAGTTCGACTGGAACGGCCGCTTCTTCGACCTGGCCCACGTTGCCGGTGATCCCAAGCCCTTCGGCGGCATGCTCCCGCCGATCATGAACGCCGGATCGTCGCCCCAGGGTCAGGCCTTCGCCGCCCGCAACTGCGACTACCTGTTCACGGTCCTCATCGACCCCGACCAGAACGCGCCCGGCGTCACCGCGGTGAAAGAGGCCGCCACGGCCAACGGGCGGCAGATGGGCGTGATGTCCACGTGCTACGTGGTGTGCCGGCCCACCATGGCCGAGGCCCGGGAGTACCACCACCACTATGCGGTCGACAACCAGGATGCCGACGGTGTCACCCGGCTGATGGAGCTCCAAGGCCTGCACGCCCAGAGCTTCCCGCCCGAGGCCTTCGCCCTGTTTCGCGAGCGCTTCGCTGCCGGCCACGGCGTGTTCCCCCTCGTCGGCGATCCCGACCACATCGCCTCCGAGCTCGAACGGGTGCACGCGGCCGGTTTCGACGGCACGACCATCAGCTTCGTCGACTATCTGGCCGAGCTGCCCTCCTTCGCCGAAGAGGTCATCCCCCGCCTCGAAGCCAAGGGTCTCCGGTCGCCGGTGCCGACCTCGTAGCGGCCGCCCTTTCCCAGGCTCGGGCGCGACGATCTTCGAGAGCGGAGCCGAACGGCGATGCGGCGTTTGAATGCTCAGGACGATCGGTGGCGCTGCCTGGAATCGGCCGCGACACCGTTCCAGATCGGAGCGCTCCTGCTCTTCGACACCGACGGGACCGCCGACGGGGCTGCCGGCGGGGCCTCGGGGTTCCTCGACGCCGTCACGGCCCAGGTCGCGCGCCGACTGGCGTCGACCGGGGCGCTCGTCAGGCATCGGGCAGCGCCCCTGGGCTTCGACGCCGGGCTCTGGCTCCACGCCGGAACGAGCGACCTGGCCCGGCATCTCCGACGCTTCGACACCGTCGAACCGCTCAGCCGAGCCCAGCTCCATGCGGTCGTCGCCGCGGCCGTGATGGAGCCCCTCGATCCCCACCTGGCCCCGGTACGGCTGGTCGTGCTCGATCGCCTTGTCGACGGCTCCGTGGCGGTGATGCTCCAGATCCACCATTCGCTGGCCGACGGGATCGGGTTCCAGACGATCGTCGAGGCGCTCACCGACGCTGCGCCCGGTGGGGCTGCGCCCGGTCACCCTCCAGGTGGTGCAGCCGGTGGGGTTCACGGCGGGCTGGCATCGGGCATCCGCGTCGACGGCGACGGACGCGACGAGAGCCCACCCAGGGCCCCGTTGTGGCTGGCCCGTTCGACGGCTCGATTCGCCAGCGAGGCCTGGGTGCGCTGGCGGGGGCGGGCCGACCGGGCCCGCGCTGGCCATGAGCTGGCCGCGTTGCGCGCCGACCCGGCGGCCAAGAGGGCCAAGACTCCCGACCTGGGCCCTCTGTCGGCGGCCAGCTCCGAGCGACGGGCCTACGACACGACGTCGCTCCCCCTCGACGAGCTGCGGGCCGTGGGCCGGGCGCTGGGCGGCACCGTGAACGACGTGGTGCTCACGGTGTGCGGTGGGGCAGTGCGCGCCCACCTGGCTCAGCTCGGGCTGCTCGACGGGCTGGGCGAACGCCCCGTGGTGGCCATGGTTCCGCGGAGTCGGCGTCGACCCGAGCACGGACCACTCGGAAACCATCTCGGCCTGTTGTTGCCCCACCTGGGGACGCACATCGCCGATCCCCGCGATCGATTCCAGGCGGTGAAGGCCTCCATGCGGGCCGAGATCACCCGGGCCGAGATCTCCGACCGTCTGACTCCGGCAGACGACCGTCCGTTCGGAGCGCGCCGACGTCGGAGAACCGTCGAGCAGGGCACGACGGCGGGGAACGTGTCGATCTCGAACGTCCCCGGGCCGGCCGAAACCCGCGTCCTCGGCGGGTATCGGCTGCGGGCCAACCATCCCATGCCCACGCTGCCGGCGACCCAGTTCCTCA
This sequence comes from Actinomycetes bacterium, assembly GCA_031362415.1. Lineage (GTDB taxonomy): Bacteria > Actinomycetota > Acidimicrobiia > IMCC26256 > VFJJ01 > VFJJ01. The sequence continues at coordinate 6,162 of JANLSK010000237.1, forward strand.
ACGTCACCGTGCGGCGCTACGGCAACGCGCTCGACCTGGGGATCATGGTCGACGCCTTCAAGATCGCGTCGGCCGAGACCATCACGGGCCTCCTCACCGCCGCATTCACCGAGCTCGTCGAGACGGCCCGCCGCTGAAGACACGTTTGGCACCGCGACCGAGCGCAGCCCGGGCCAGGCCCAGGAAGTCCACGGCATCACTGCTCGACAGCACCCGTGCTGTGGCCTCGTAGGCAGCGCTGGTCACGGCCCGGCTCCCCGAACGTCGGAGCATGTTCGATCCGTGCAGACGGAGCTCGTCGCCCGACGGACGTAGCAGCAGCACGTGCCCGTCGGCGCGGCGGACCGTCGCCGACTCCCGGTGGAGCTGGCTGTTGAAACGGCTGCGCCACATGGTGTTCACGACACTCGGAGGCAGCAGCGGGTCGAAACCCATGGGCGCCAAGGCGATGACCATCGAGCACCCGGAATGGCGGGCCAGATCGAGATTGGTGCTCGATCGCACGCCTCCGTCGACGAGCCGGCGGCCACCGATGTGCACCGGCGGGTACAACGCCGGGACGGCACAGCTCGCCGCCACCGCTTGGTGGAGGGTGCCGGTCTGGGTGGGGCGGGTGGGCCGCTTGAGCACGATCCGACGGCCGCTGTCGATGTCGACGGTGATGATCCAGAGCGCATCGTCGGGCCAGGCGTCGGTGACGCCGGCGTCGGACCACACCGACTCACCCAGACAGAACAGCGAGGGCGGAAAGAGCTGTTGCAGCATCCGTGGCGGGCGCGGAACCGGGATGCGCACCATGGCTCGGGACGCCGTCCAGCTCGAGCCCACCATGCGCCGGTAGAGCTCGGAGCGTGACTGCCAGGCCGGTGTCAGCGACGGTGACGGATCGACGACATCGGCGGCTGTCGGGGCGGTCTCGTCGTCGGCCACGAGGGACGAGATCTCGTCGTAGGAGCGTCCGAGACGGAGCTGGGCGGCCACGAAGGCACCGGCGCTGGTGCCGATCATCAGCGTGCTGCGTCGTACGTCGACCCCGCCGATCTCCTCGAGGGCCCGCAGCGCTCCCACCTGGTAGGCCAGACCGACGGTGCCGCCCCCGCCGAGAACCAGCGCCACACCGTCGGGCGGTGCTGCGACGTGGCCGTCGCGCCCCGCCGGCCGTTGGCTCACGGTACGGCTGACCGTCGTCGTGGACGACACAGCGGGCCCCCTCGGGTTGGGTAGAGGTGTGCCGAGCCCGTCGAGACAGGGGCCATGGGCACGCGGGCCTGGGTGTGTGACAGGTCGGCACCGGCACTGTACCCGTCCAGCACCCTGCCGACGCCTGAACCCTTCTCCGGGGCGGTCGCCGAGGCCCGGCCGAGTCGACACGAGTGTCAGAAACCGGGAATGCTTGAACGATATGGAGACGCGGTCGTGAATGCCCGGACCTATCAGGTTGCCAGCTGCCTCGGGGCGCTCTGTGTGGCCAACGGGTTCAGACCCTTCGAGCGCCGCGGCGGCATAGCGTCGGCGGCTGCGTTCGGTGCCGGATGGATCACGACGGAGACGCCCTTGGTGGGACTGGGCGCCCATATCGGCCTCGGTGCCGTTGCGGCCCGTCGCGGGCTGCTCCGCTCGGGTCCGGGTCGTGCCGGGGCACTGCTCGGAGCCGCATCGGTGGTCGGGCTGGCCGGTCTGTACCACCAGTCCCGAGGCGCCGCAGCGGTGCTCGAACAGGCCTTGGTCGACGGTCTCGGGGCCGGATACCGATCGCGAATGGTCGCGCCACCCTCGGCCCGCGCCTTCTCGTCGGCCCCGAGTCGCGGGGCCAGCACCGGGTCGGCAGCGCCGTCGCGGCTCCTCGCCCTCCGGCGTCACTACACGGCCACCGCCGACCGGCAGCTCAGCTACGGCACCGACGGCCCGAAGAACGTGCTCGACGTGTGGCGCCGACCCGATCTGCCCGGCGACGGCTCGGCGCCGGTGCTCATCCAGCTCCACGGCGGCGCCTGGACCACGGGCGACAACCAGACCCAGGCGCTCCCGCTGCTGGCTCGCCTGGCCGAGCGGGGCTGGGTGTGCGTTGTGCCCCGCTACCGGCTCAGCCCCAAGGCCGTGTGGCCGGCGCAGATCGTCGACGTCATGGCGGTGATCGCCTGGACCAAGGCCAACATCGTCCGATGGGGCGGGGATCCCGGGTTCGTCGCTCTCACCGGAGGGTCGGCGGGCGCCCACCTCTCGGCGCTGGCTGCGCTGGCCTCCGACGCCGTGGAGTTCAAACCCGGCATCGAGGACGCCGACACCGCTGTGCAGGCCGTGGTTGCCATGTACGGCGCCTACGACTGGACCGATCGCGACGCCACCGCCAACCCCTACACCCAGAAGTTCGTGCTGGAGAAGGTGATCCAGCAGCCACTCGGCGACGCTGGGGCGGCGCTCGACCGGGGATCGCCCCGATCGTGGGTCGGACCCCAAGCGCCCCCGTTCTTCGTGGCTCACGGCGTGAACGACGCCATGCTGCCCGTCGAGCAGGCCCGCTCCTTCGTGGCCGCGCTCCGGGCCGTTTCGAACGCACCGGTGGTCTCGGTCGAGCTCCCGTTCGCCCAGCACGCCTTCGACATGGTCCGCTCGCCCCGGACCCGGGCCACCGTCGAGGCCATCGAGCGGTTCCTCGAGGTGACCTACGGTGAGCATCTCGGCGGTTCACCGCAGCCCCGTGATCCCGTCTTCGAGCCCTGAGACAATGACCGCAGCAGAAATGACCCCAGCAGCCACGACAGCAGCCACGACAACGACCAAGGACGTGTGATGCAGCCCGGTGACTACATCGAGGGCCAGATGCCCGCCGTGATCATGGCCGAGAGCGGTGCGGTCGTCACCTACGCCGAGCTCGACGAGCGGTCGATGCGCCTGGCCCAACTTCTCTACGATCGCGGCCTCCGCCCGGGCGACCATCTGGCCATCCTGCTCGAGAACCACCCTCGGTACTTCGAGGTGTACTGGGCAGCCCAGCGCGCCGGCCTGTACACGACGCCGATCAACTGGCACTTGAAGCCCGAGGAAGCCGCCTACATCATCGAAGACTGCGGGGCGAGCGCTCTGGTCACGTCGGTTGCCATGGGCGCGGTCATCGCCGGCCTCGGAGGGGCGCTCGACGCGGTCTCGACCCGCCTGGTCGTCGACGGCGAGATCGACGGTTTCGAGCGCTACGAGGATGCCATCGCCGCCCATCCCGCGCGGGCCTTGGCGCACGAGGTCGAGGGCAACTTCATGTTCTACTCGTCGGGTACGACGGGGAGGCCCAAGGGCATCAAGCCGCCGTTGTCGGGTGAGCCCTACGGCTCCGGCGGCGGGATGATCATCGCGCTCATCCAGCATCTGTTCGGGTTCAGCTCCGACACCGTGTACCTGAGCCCCGCTCCGCTGTACCACGCGGCGCCCCTGGGCTGGACCACCGCGGCCCAGCGCCTCGGGGGGACGGTCGTTGTGATGGAGAAGTTCGAGCCTGGTCTGGCCCTCGAGCTCATCGAGCGGCATCGCGTGACGCACGCCCAGTTCGTGCCGACGCACTTCGTGCGGATGCTCAAGCTCAGCGACGGCGAGCGCACGGCGCACGACCTGTCGAGCCTCACGATGGCGGTGCATGCGGCCGCACCGTGCCCGGTCGAGGTCAAGGACCGGATGATCGAGTGGTGGGGGCCCCGGATCCACGAGTACTACGCGGGAAGCGAAGGCAACGGGTTCTGCTCCATCGGCCCCGAGCAGTGGCTGGCGCACCGAGGCTCGGTGGGCCCGCCCATGATGGGCACCATCCACATTCTCGACGACGACGGTTCCGAGCTCCCCACGGGCGAGCCCGGACAGATCTGGTTCGAGAGCCCGACGGTCTTCGAATACCACAACGACCCCGTCAAGACCGCCACGGCATTCAACGAACATGGGTGGAGCTCGCTCGGCGACATCGGGTATCTCGATGCCGACGGGTATCTGTATCTCACTGACCGGGTGTCGCACATGATCATCTCGGGTGGAGTGAACATCTATCCGCAGGAGGTCGAGAACCTCCTCACCATGCACCCGGCCGTGGCCGACGTGGCGGTGATCGGCGTCCCCAACGCCGACATGGGCGAAGAGGTCAAGGCGGTCGTCATCCCGGTCGATCCGCAGCGCGCCGGCAACGAGCTGGCGGCGGAGCTCATCGCCTACTGCCGTGAGCGCATGGCCACCTACAAGTGCCCGGCGACGGTCGACTTCGTCAGCGAGCTCCCCCGACTGCCCACGGGAAAATTGCTCAAGCGCGAGCTGCGGAGCCGGTACTGGACGTGAGCACGTCCGGGCTGAGAACCTGATGACGACCCCCGGAGGTCAGCATGAGCACCGTCGACGAGATCGCCGCCAGCCCCAAGGGGCCCAAGGTCGCCGCCTTCTTCGATCTCGACGGCACCGTGATCTTCGGGTACTCCGCGCAGGCCTTCGCCCAGGAACGCATGCGCCGCCGCGAGATCGGACCCGAGGAGCTCTTCCGGCTGGGCCGGGTCGCCATCGCCGGGGCCATGGGTCGCGCCGGGTTCGTCGAGCTGTTCACCACGTCATCAGCCGCCCTGGCCGGTCATCGCGATGAGGAGATGGTCGAGCTGGGCGAGCACCTCTTCACCAAGAAGATCAGCGATCGGATCTTCCCCGAGGCGCGAGATCTGGTTGCGGCCCATCGGGCACGGGGCCACACGGTCGTGATGATCTCCTCGGCCACCCGCTACCAGGTGGATCCGGTGGCCCGAGCCCTGGGCATCGACCACGTCGTGTGCAACTCGCTGGAGTCGCACGACGGTGTGCTCACCGGCGCTGTGACCACGCCGGTCATCTGGGGTGAGACCAAGGCGTCGCGGGCTCAGGAGTTCGCCTCGGCGCACAAGATCACCCTCGCTCGCAGCTACTTCTACGCCGACGGCGACGAGGACGTGGCCCTCATGCGCCTGGTCGGACAACCTCGCCCCACCAACCCGGGCCGGCGTCTGGAGGCCGAAGCGAAGCGGAGCGAATGGCCGATCCTGCGTTTTGACAGCCGGGGCAAGGTGGGCATGGTGGGCAAGGCCCGCAACGCTGTCGGCATCTCGTCGCTGGGGCCGGCCGCCGCCGGTGGACTGATCGTCGGCGCTGTCACGCGCCGCCGCCGGGTCGGTGTCGACTTCTTCATCAAGTCGTGGGTCGACGCGCTCTTCGCCTCCTGCGGTGTCTCGTTCGATGTGCAGGGCGAGGAGAACCTCTGGAAGAAGCGCCCTGCCGTGTTCATCTTCAATCACCGCAACAACATCGACGTCGTGATGACCGCCAAGTTGGTGGAGCGGGAGTTCACCGGGGTGGGCAAGAAGGAAGCCGCCAACAATCCGCTCGGTGCCGCTTTGGGCAAGATGCTCGACGCCGTGTTCATCGACCGGTCCGACTCGGGCTCGGCGGTCGACGCGCTCAAGCCCGTCGAAGATGCCATGGCTCGGGGCCTTTCGGTCATCATCTCGCCCGAGGGCACGCGCTCGGTCACCCGCGAGGTCGGGGCCTTCAAGAAGGGACCGTTCCGCATCGCCATGGCCGCCCGGGCTCCGATCGTGCCGGTGATCTTCCGCAACGCCGACGAGATCGCGCCGCGCAGCTCGATGACCTTGCGCCCGGGCATCGTCCACGTTGTCGTGGGCGAGCCGATACCGACGATCGACTGGACGGTCGACGAGCTCCCCGAGCGCATCGCCGAGGTGCGCCAGGTCTACGTCGACACGCTGGCCCACTGGCCCGAGAAGGATGCCTGACATGGACGAAGCCACGCTCCTCGATGCCGACGGGGTCGAGATCTTCTACCGGAGTTGGCTCCCGGCCTCGCCGCCCCAGGCGATCGTGCTCGTGCTGCACGGGATGTCGGAGCATTCGGGGCGCTATCAGCGCTTCGGCGAGGCGCTGGCCGCGGCAGGCTTCGCCGCGTATGCCGACGATCATCGAGGCTTCGGGCGTACGGCAACCGCAACGGCAACGGCAACGGGCTTCGGTCGGGCCGGACCCCGCGGCTTCGACGGTGTGCTCGAGGCCATTCACGCCGTCCAGCTCCAGGCGATCGCGGATGTCGGGCCACTCCCCGTCATCGTGTTCGGCCATTCCATGGGCTCGGTCTTCACCCAGGTGTACGCCCAGGTGCACGCGAGCGAACTGGCCGGGGTCGTGTTGTGCGGCAGCTTCGGTCCCGACCCCCAGATCGACCTCATGGTCGGCGCCCTCCAGAGCGCCGTCGACGGCGGTGCCGGCGATGTGGCCATGCCCACGATCGGCCCGTTCAACGAGCCCTTCGAACCGTCCCGTACCCCCTTCGACTGGCTGAGCCGCGACGAGGCCGAGGTCGACGCCTACATCGCCGATCCGCTCTGTGGCGACGGCGCCCCGCCCACGTTGGGCTACGCGCTGGGTGTGCTGCAATGCCTGGTACGCGGAACCGATACCGAGCAGATCGCCAACATTCCCAAGGGTTTCCCGGTTCTGCTCATCACCGGGACCGCCGATCCGGTGTCGACCGGCGGTGCCACGGTCCGGCTCCTCGAAGCGCTGTATCGCTCGGCAGGTCTCGACGTCACGGCGCACTATTACGAGGATGCCCGCCACGAGCTCCTCAACGAGACCAACCGCGACAAGGTGGAGGGCGACGTGCTGCAGTGGCTGCGCGGGGTCATCTCGGGCGACGATCGCAGCTGAGCCAACAAGCGAGAGGCGGAGCCGTGGGGGAACGGATCGACCACCATGCAGCTCGGCCGTCCTGGCCGGAGACGCCGAGCGGGTCGGAGACGCCGAGCGGGCCGATGGCCTTCCTCGCCGTGGGCGCCAGCCCCGCCGAGTGCCGACTGATCGAAGCCTGGCGCGATGGCGTGAGACCCAGCGCCGTTGGCCGCGAGCACGGCCGGGTCATCCAGGTTCCCGAGCCGCGAGCCGACGAGACCCTCTGGCCGGCTCTGGTCGCCGAGCTCGAGGCCGCGTCCGACGAGCTCGTGCTCGTACCCGTTCGTGTGTGCTGGCTCCCCCCCGAGCGCGGTGGTCGCCGCACCGTTCGCATCATCGACCTCGTGATGGGCAACCCGCGTCGGCCTCCGCCGCGCCGACAAGACCGGCTCTCTCGAATCCCTGACCGCTTCGAGATCGTCCTCGGCGATCCGGCCACCGTGGGAGCGTTGCGCAGCCGTTGGGACGATGCCGGACGGGGGTATCCGGCAGGACCCAGCGCCTTCGCCCGCTTCGTGGTGCGACGGGGCGTGCTGGCGCTCGAACGGGCCGAGTACCGCCTGATCGGCGCCGAGTACAAGGTGCCACGACTCGTACGCGAGCAGATCACCGAGACAGCGCGCTTCCACACGCTCGTGCAGGATCTGGCCACGTCGCTGGGCCGTCCCCTGGCTGACGTGACCCGCGACGCCCAGGGATTCCTGACCGAGATGGTGGCCGGTTCGAGCCGGCTCTTCATCGACCTCACCCAACAGTTCTCGCGAGCCGTGTACCGGCAGGGGTACGACCCGGCCATCGATGTCGACCCGGCCCAGGTCGAGCGGGTCCGGGCCGACATGAACCGGTATCCCGCGGTGGTGCTCCCGAGCCACCGGTCGAACCTCGATGCCATCGTGATGCCTGCCGTCCTGCACGAGCATCATCTGCCGCGCACGCACACCTTCGGTGGCATCAACATGGCCATCTGGCCCATCGGGACCGTGTTCCGTCTCGGCGGCACCATCTTCATCCGGCGGAGCGCCGACGACCCCGTGTACAAGGCCATGCTCCGTGAGTACGTGGGCTACCTCATGGAGAAGCGCTTCAGCCTCCAGTGGTACATCGAAGGCGGCCGATCCCGTACCGGCAAGCTGTTGGCGCCCAAGCTCGGCCTCTTGACCTACGTGGTCGACGCCTACCGGCAAGGCCGTACCGACGACGTCGCGTTCGTGCCGGCGTCGATCGCGTACGACCAGTTCCACGACGTGCGCGATTACGCGCTCGAGGCGAGCGGGCGGCCCAAGCAGCCCGAGAATCTGGCCTGGATGATCCGTTACATCCGATCGCAGCGCCAGAACTTCGGGCGGATATATGTCCGGTTCGCCGAGCCGATCCTGTTGAGCGACTTCCTCGGCACACCCGAGAACGCCCAGGCGATGGGACGCGACGAGTCTCGTCTGGCCATGCAGAAGCTGGGTCTGGAGGTGGGCCGGCGCATCAACACGGTGACCCCCATCACGTCGGTGGCTCTGATGACGCTGGCGTTGCTGGCTACCGACGGGCGACCGCGAACGCTCGACGAGATCGCCGCCGCCGTGGCCCATCCGCTCCAGCATGCCCTCCGCCGCCGCCTCCCCATGACCGCCAGTGCCGCCGAGCTCGACACGATCGACGGGGTCAAGCGCACGCTCGACGAGCTGATGCGACACAAGGTGGTGAAGGCCCACGAGGGACCCGAGACCCTGTACCACATCGGGGCCGAGCAACACGTGGCAGCGTCGTACTACCGCAACACCATCGTGCACTTCTTCGTGGTGCCGGCCATCGTCGAGCTGGCCCTCGTGAGCACATCGGAGACCACGGGCGACGACGATCTCATCCAGGTGGCCGCGGCGCACGCCGCCCGCATCCGCGATCTGCTCAAGTTCGATCTCTTCTTCGAGGACCGGGCGCACTACCTCAAGTCGGTGCGCGACGAGCTTGAAGCCGTCGCCCCCGACTGGGAAGTGCTGCTCAAGACTCGGGAGGGCTTACGCACCCTCATCGACAGCCTTCCGGTGATCTGGTCGCCGGCCGTGGTGCGCCCGCTCTTCGAGGCCTACTGGGTCGTGGCCGATGCCTTGGCGCGCCAGGCCGTCGTTGGCCCGTTCGACGAGCAGCACTTCCTGAGCACGGTCCCCGATCTCGGTCGGTACGGTCTCCTGCGAGGCTGGATCCGCAGCCCCGATGCCGTTTCGAGCCATCTGTTCCGGGCTGCGCTCGACCTGGCTCGCCACCACAAGCTCACCGACAACGAGGCCGCCGACGTGTTGGAGCGCCGCCGTGACTTCGCCCGGGAGCTCGCGGCGTTGCTCGACCGGATCGACGATCTCGAGGCCGTGGGCGCCGGTCGAGGCGATCCTGACCGGCAGCGCCCGGTACGGGGTCGGCTCCGATGATGGATCTCACCGAGGTTCTGGCTCGGGAGGCCATTCGTGATCTGGTCGTCCGGTACAACTCCACGAGCGACTCGGGCCGCTTCGACGAGCTCTTCGCGCTGTTCGCACCCGATGCCGTCATGGAGACGGGCGAGCGCGGTGACGTGCTCAGGAGCTTCGTCGGGCTCGAATCGATCACCACGATCTTCACGGGTGTGCGCCAACACATGCAGGGCCAGGCCGAGCCGGCATCGATGCGGTACATCAGGCACTTCACCACCACGCATCAGATCGACGTGATCGACGACAACCAGGCCAAGGGCCGCGTGTACTTCGCCGTCCTGCTGCCCCACGGGCTTGACCATTGGGGCCGCTACGTCGACGGCTACGTTCGCATCGCTGGCGAGTGGCGTTTTGCCCGCCGCGTGGTCACAGTCGACGGGCGGTCGCCGGCCAGCCAGTTCGATCCCTGAGCGGCCACGACGCCAGCCCGGATCCTGATTGTGGTCCTGATAGTGGGCGGGGTCGGCGTTGGTCGCTCGCCTCGAAGATCACCGATGAGAGGGATACGTATGCAACAACTGAGTGTCATCGACTCGATGTTCCTCCAAGACTCGCCCCGGACCCCCAACCACATGTGCATGGTCGCGATCTACGACCCGTCGACCTCACCCAACCCCGCACCCACCTTCGACGAGATCGTGGCCAAGCTCTCCGCCAGCCTGCCGGCTGCGCCGTCGTTCCGACGCAAGCTGGTGAGAGTGCCGTTCGGGCTCGATCGGCCGTACTGGGTCGAGGATCCCGACTTCGATCTCGAGTTCCACGTGCGCCACATCGCCCTCCCCAAGCCCGGAGACTGGCGCCAGCTGTGTGTGCAGGTTGGCCGCTTGCATTCTCGACCCATCGACATCACCCGCCCGCCGTGGGAGATGACCGTCATCGACGGCCTCGATCAGATCGGGATGTTCCCGCCTGGGTGCTTCGCCACCGTCTTGAAGGTCCACCATTCGGCGATCGACGGCATCTCGGGTGTCGAGCTCCTCACCGCCATCCACGATCTCGAGCCCGACCCGCCCCGTTCGCAGGAGCCCGACCCGTGGCAGCCCGAGCCCATTCCCTCGGCCCGCTCGCTGCTCGCTCGGGCCGGTATGCATGCGTTCACCAACCCGGTCGGAACCGTACGCCTCATCGCCTCCAGCGGGCGGCCCCTCACTCGCGAGATGGCAGCCAAGGCCCGTCATCGCGAACCAGCCCAACGGATACCCCGCACCCGGCTCAATCAACGGGTGTCAGCGCATCGGGTATTCGATGAGGCGCGTTGCTCACTCCAGGATCTCAAGGTCATCAAAGCCGCGGTTCTCGGGGCCACCATCAACGACGTATGCCTGAGCATCATCGGCGGTGCGCTGCGCGCCTATCTCGACTCCTTCGGCGAGTTGCCCGACGAGCCGATGGTCACGATGGTGCCGGTGTCGACGCGACTGCCCGACGATCGCTCGGTCGGCGGGAACCAGATCAGCGCCATGCGGGTGTCGATGCACACCGACATCGCCGACCCGTTGGCCCGCCTGGCGGCCATCCAACAGACGACCTCGGTCAAGAAGGAGGCCCAGGACGGGGTGGCGATACCGGTCCTGCTCGAGGTGGCACGCGTCGTCCCGGGCTCGTTGATCGGTGCGGCGATGCTGGCGATGAGCGCCCTCGGGAGCCGTGCGCCGGTGTTGGCCAACACCATCGTCACCAACGTCCCGGGCTCCCCGGTTCCGCTGTACTTCCTCGGGGCCCGCATGGTCCGCAGCACCGGGTGCGTGCCTCTCGTCGACGGCATCGGCCTGTTCCACTGTGTGAGCAGCTACTGCGGCGAGTTCGTGTTCATGATCACCGCCGATCGCGACCTGATGCCCGACACCGCTCCCTATGTTGCGCATGTGAATGCCTCGATCGCCGAGCATCTCGCGGCCGCCGCCGCGTTGGCTGCGTTGGCTACGGCGATGGAGCCCACGCCGGCCACGCGACGGACTCGAGCCTCGCCGTCAACCCGGCGCAGGTCGAGCTGACGCAGGTCGCGCCGGAGCAGGTCGCGCCGGAGCAGGTCGCGCCGCAATCGTCAGATGAACTCGGCGAACTGGGCTTCGACGGCCTTGTGGTCGGCGGCGAGACCACCGGCCACCCCGGTGGCCATGTCGCCGGGATAGGCGTCCTCCACGTCGTCTCGCAGCGCAGCGATCAACGCCGCGGCCGTCTCCACCGGAGACAGCTTGGGGATGGGCAGATGGGCGGTGAGGCGGGTGTCGACGGCCCCGGGCATGAACGCGCACACGAACGTGCCCTGGGGGCGCAGCTGCGCTCGCAGCGCCTGCGTCACCGAGTACAGCGCGGCTTTCGACGCGCAGTAGGTTGCCATGCCCGGATGGTTGATGCGGCTCAGGATCGACAGCACGTTCACCATCGCCCCGCCGCCGTTGGCCGCCAGGATGGGGGCGAAGGCCCGGCTGACGGCCAGCGAGCCGAGGTAGTTCACCTCGATCTCGTGCCGGGCCCACTCGTCGTCGCTGGCACCCATCACGGGAGCGTTGTGGTTCACGCCGGCGTTGTTCACGAGCACGGTCACGTCGGTGCAGCGCGCCGCGGCCGCGGCGATCGTCGCCGGCTCGGTCACGTCGAGATGGACGGGCACCACATGCTCGGCGGCCAGCGCCACCTCGGCCCCGTCGACGCGGGTGGCGGCATACACCTTGGCGACGCCGGCGTCGACGAAGGCCTGCGTGGCAGCTTGGCCGATCGACCCGCCGGCCCCGGTGATCAACACCACAGCTCCATCGAGATTCATCGACGCTCCTCTGGTCGTGCGGTTGGGGACGCCGAGCGGCGGCGAGCGGCGGCGATCAGCCGACGGGCTTGTCTGCGCTCGAGGACCAGGCGTCCATGAGCGTGTTCGACGGCAGGCGCTCGTCGACGAGCTTGCGGGCGGTCTCGACGCCGGCCACCGGGAGACCCGTGGGATCGAGGACCCCGATCTGTACGAGCACCGAAGCCTGATCCCAGTAGATGTGCTCGTGGTAGAGCTTGTCGCCCCGGA
>JANLSK010000248.1:0-25385 GCA_031362415.1 Actinomycetes bacterium
CGTCCATCTCCGACAGGAGCTGATTGAGCGTCTGCTCGCGCTCGTCGTGGCCGCCACCGAGCCCCGTCCCACGCTGCGGCCGATCGAGTCGATCTCGGAGGCGTTGATGATCGACGGCGTCTGCTTTCGTGCCTTCTCGAACAGGCCCCGCACACGAGCCGCGCCGACGCCCACGAACATCTCCATGAAATCGGGGCCGGTGCCCGAGATGAACGGCACCTCGGCCTCACCGGCGACCGCCTTGGCGATGAGCGTCTTGCCGGTGCCCGGTGGGCCCACGAGCAGGACCCCCTTGGGGATCCGGGCGCCGATGTCACGGAACTTGGCGGGGTTCTTGAGAAAGTCGACGACCTCGCTGACGTCGTCCTTCACGGTGCTGTAGCCGGCGAAGTCGGCGAAGGTCGTTGACGGGCGTTCGGTGGTGTGCGCCCGTCCTGGGCTGCGGCCGAAGGTGGCGGCACCGCTGATCTGCGATTGGGTCCGGCGCGACATCCACACGAACAGGGCGACGAGGAGACCCATCGGCAGGAGGAACACCAGCAGGGAGCCGACCCAGCTGCCGTCGTCAGGCGCCTCGGCGTAGTCCCTCGCCACAGCCTCCTCGTCGAGCACCGCCAGGTCGGTGTCGGGGACGGTACCGGCCGGGCCCTGGGTGGCGAACTCCGAGCCATCGACTCCTGCAGGCGACCCCGGGGGCCGGGGCCCGGGCGTCGACCGAGGAACCATGAGATCAGGATCCACGTTCGCTGCTGCTGAGGCCAGGGCCGGTCGGTCGCCCGCCACGTGCCGGAGGTCCCGACGCGCGCCCGAGTACCCAATACGCTGTCATGCATGGACGAATCCGGTGGTCACAACCAGCGCGCCGCTCGTGGAAGGTGGGCGACGTGATCCGAGTCTTCATCTGCGACGATCACGAGGTCGTGCGCCGAGGGATACGCGACCTGCTCGAGGCGAGCGGTGAGATCGAGATCGTGGGCGAGGCCTCGACCGTGACCGAGGCGCTCGCCCGGATCCCGCCTACACGGCCCCAGGTCGCAGTCCTCGATGTGCAGCTCCCCGACGGCAGCGGCGTCGAGGTGTGCCGCGAGATCCGCAGCAACCACCCCGAGATCGCCTGCCTGATGCTCACGTCGTTCGCCGAGGACGAGGCGCTCTTTGGCGCCATCATGGCCGGAGCTGCGGGCTACGTGCTCAAGCAGGTGCGGGGCAACGACCTCGTCGAGTCGATACGCCGTGTGGCTGCTGGCGATTCGCTGCTCGACCCCAAGGTGACAGCCGCGGTCCTGGAGCGCATCCGCACGGGTGACCAGACCGACTCCGAGCTCACCACGCTCACCGAGCAGGAGCGCAAGATCCTCGTGCACATCGGTGAGGGGTTGACCAACCGCCAGATCGGTGAACGGGTGTTCCTGGCCGAGAAGACCGTGAAAAACTACGTGTCGAGCATCCTGGCCAAGCTCGGCCTCGAACGTCGGGCCGAAGCCGCCGCCCTGGCAGCCCGACTCGACGAGCGCCGCCGCAAGTAGCCGCCCTCGGGCGTCGCCCGCTTTTCGCCGGCTTTCACGACGACGATGACGAGGGCGGGCGCAGGAGCAGAACCGGGCACGGGCTGTGATGAACCACCGCCATGGCAACGCTCCCGGCGACGATCCGGGCGAGCCCGGTGCGGCCGTGGGTCGTCATGGCGATGATCGACGCCGTGCCCTCGGTTGCCGCTTGCACGATGCTCGTGGCCGGATCGGGGCCGTGCAAGACGTCCCAGTCGACCGTCAAGCCCTGGTCGATCAGAGCGGCGGCAACGCGCTCGAGCGGTGCCGACTCCACCACCGATTCGCCGGGCACCGACTGGCGCATCGCCTGCTCGATGGCCGAAGGGGTGACGACCAGAGCCAGGCTCACCTTGAGGCCCATGTGCTCGGCCCACTCAGCGACGAAGGGCATCACCTCGCGTGACGGACGGGATCCGTCGAGCGCGACGAGCATGCGGTCGAGGGGAATGGGCTTCGGCGGCTCGTAGTGCGGGCCGACCAGCAGGATGGGTCGACGGGCGTGACGCACGACCACCTCGGCCACGGAACCGAACAACGCCTCACCGATTCGCCCTCGGCTGTGCGACGCCATGCACACGAGCTGGTCGAGATGGCCGGCCTCGGTGGAGATCAGGTCGGCCGGATTGCCGACGCTGACGTCGACCGAGATCGCGAGGATCCCGGTCTGCTGTATCTGGGTCTCCAACTCCCGGGTACGCGTCGCAACATCGCGATCGTGAGACACGGCGCTCACGACTCGCAGATCGGCGCCGGTCCGAACAGCAATGGCGGATGCAGGGTGAAGAGCCCGGGCTGAGAGCTCCGAACCGTCCAGGGGAACCACGATCGTCTCGAACATGGCTCGAGTCTGCTGCGCCGCGACCCGCCCCACCAGGACCCGAGGACCGCGCGGGACGGGCCGAACGGCACTGCCTTTCCGGGCCCGCACCTGAAGTGGTCGCGTGCACGTCGGCGGGTTACCCACGACCTGCCCGCAATCGTTGCGTGTTGATCGGTACCAACGACTTTCAGCCGAAGGTGACCGTGACCGAGCTGGACGACATGAGCCTCCATGTCGGCGAGACGGCGTCCGTGGTGATCCTGGGCCCGTCGGGGTGCGGGAAGACGACCCTGCTCGACCTCATCGGCGGGCTCGACACGCCGACCGAGGGGACTGGGGCTCCCGACCAGCCGGAGCGAGACCAGCCATCGTGTCCGGCCGTCGAGAAGGCCCGGACACGCGTTGGTGCCGGGAGCCTTGGGCCCCCGGCACGTGTGAGTTCACACCCGATGGTGTGGCGTCGTCGGGTCAGGCCTTGACGGCCACAGCCTTGTGGTGGTTCCTCATGCCCAGCGCCACCAGCACGAGCATGACGCCGGCACACACGAAGGCGGTGGTTGCGGCGATACCGGCGATGCGACCGATCGTCGACCAGGCGAACGTCGACAGCAGCAAGCCTCGCAGGGTCTCACCTCTGAACAAGGAGTCACGTTGCCCGGTGATGCCGTCGGCCGTCGCCTGCAGATCGGCGATCGCGGCCTCGTCGGCCCCCGACTCCTGAGCGGCGGTCACCTCGGCCCGAGCAGCACGCTCGGGGCCACCGAGGTCGGCGTAGGTCGCGCCGTCGGCGATGCCCTCGAGGTGGCCGTTGATGTAGCTGGCGTAAGCCTCGGCGTCGTCGCCGTTGGTCACCTGCTCGCCGGCAAAGCCCACGAGGTCGTCACGCCCTTGGCCTACGAGAGCTTCCTGGTCGGGGAAGAAGATGTTCTGCGACGCCAACTCGTCATGCACGTAGTCGTCAGCGAAGTTGCTTCCCCAGGTGAGCAAGCCGCCGGCCACGATGAGCACGACGGTGACGACGACGCCCAGGCCGATCAGCACACTGTCGATGGTGCGCCGACGCAGTACCACGGCATCCTTGGGTGCGGGCGCTGCGTTGATGCTGGCGTCGACATCGGAATCCGCAACGACAGTCTCTGGAGCCTTGATCAAGGTCATGCTCTGTCCCCTTGTTGGATGATCATTCGTTCTCTCTGTTACGTCCACCGTACGGATCGGGAGATCGAGGCACCTGAGGCGTGCGGCCCACACCGGAAGGACCGAGTGCCCGAGAAATCAGGGCCGAACGGCAGGCGCACCCCGTGGTGCTGGGTACCGCTGTCGAGCGATCGGGCCCGAGGCAACGTGATCCCTGAGCGATGCGTGGATGCTGTGAGTCCGACGATGCCGTAGGGTTGGACGGATCGTCGACCCTAGGGTTGGACGGATCGTCGACCGCCTCCGCCACAGGACTGAGCATGCCCACCCCGATCGAGCCGGCAGGTCGAAGCCATGACGTGGCGGCCGCCGAAGGGGGCGACGGGAGTCTCATGGTCCGGATCGACCACGGTCTGTGTAGCGGCACCGCGCATTGCCAACAGTCGATGCCTGCACATCCAACAGGTCGCTGATGACCTCATCGACCGGCTCCCGGCTGACGGTGGCACCTTCGAGCTGACAACGGCGCTCGGAGCGGCGTTGCCTGTGCAGATCATCTGCGAGATGCTCGGTGTGCCGATGGAGGATCGCGACGACTTCCGTCGCTGGAGCGAGATCTCGGAACGGGCAGCATCGATGCCGGACCGGGGATCTTTCCAGGCCGACCTCGACGCGTTCAGTGCCTACCTGGCTGCGATCGTCGCCCAGCGACAGGCCGCGCTCGATGCCGGTGAGCGGCCCGACGATCTCATCACGGCGATCATGACCGCCAACGTCGACGGCGTGAGGTTCACGCCAACCGAGTGCGTGGCGATCATCCGCCTGGTGCTTTCGGCCGGTAACAGCACAACCACGACCCTGATCGCCAACCTGGTGAAGGCGCTCGAGGAGCATCCAGCGGAGAAAGCCAAGTTGCTGGCCGATCTCGAGGGCCTGACGATGTCAGCGGTCGACGAGGGGATGCGCTACGACGGCCCGATCCATGGCCTGTTCCGCACCGCGCTCACCGACTCCGAGGTTGGCGGCGTGCCCATACCCGCAGGCTGTCGAGTCTTCAACGTCTATGGCGCCGGGAGTCACGATCCGGCCGTGTACGACCGGGCCGACGAGTTCATCATCGACCGGGATTTCGAGAACCTCCCGAGCCATCTGGGCTTCGGGATGGGAATCCACCACTGCCTCGGCTCGAACCTGGCCCGTATGGAGGCTCGCGTCGCGATCGAGACCGTGTATCGCCGGCTTCCGAACCTTCGCCTCGCTGAAGGGTTCGTGCCCCAGCAGTACCCGGGAGCGATCTTCCGCACGTACGGGATGCTCCAACTCCAGTACGACGGCCCCGTCGGGCCTCGAACCTCGGCCTGACCAACGGCGCGTCGGCGCTTCGGCGGATCTGGACCACCATCAGACACGGATCGGGCACCCGTTGGCATCAGCTCGGACAGGTCGTACGACCCTGGACGCGCGCTCCTGGCGCGGCTCACACTCGAGACCGCCACGGCGGACACACCGGCAAGCGAGGAACAGGCGCGACCCGTGACACCTGGTCGCCCCGGAAGTCTGAAGCATCCTGAGGGAATCTGAGAGGAGTCGCCCATGTCTGCGTTCACCTATGAGGTCGACCGAACCGAGACCCGTAACCGCCTCACCGTTGCGTTCCGCATCATCCTGGCGATCCCGCACCTGATCCTGGCCCAGGCTTGGGAGTACGTGGCCCAGATCCTCGCCGTGTTCCAGTGGTTCACGGTCCTGTTCACCGGCAAGCGCAACGTCGCGCTGTGGAACCTCCAGAAGAGCTGGCTGGCGTACTACGCCCGGGTACTGGGCTATACGGCATTGCTCTTCGACCAGTACCCCGCCTTCGCCACCGACGCCG
Organism: Actinomycetes bacterium; assembly: GCA_031362415.1. Classification (GTDB taxonomy): domain Bacteria; phylum Actinomycetota; class Acidimicrobiia; order IMCC26256; family VFJJ01; genus VFJJ01. The sequence goes on from JANLSK010000248.1 coordinate 5,381, forward strand.
GTCCCGCACCGGTGCGCACCGCGATCGAGTTCGAGGAGAGCGCCAACCGTCTCACCAACGCCCTGCGCATCATCTGGGTGATCCCGGCGGCCATCGTTTCGGCCATTCTCGGCATCGGCGTCGTCGTGGTGGCAGTGGTCTCGTGGTTCGCGATCCTCTTCACGGGCAGGAACCCCCCTGGCATGGGGGACTTCATCGTGCGGGCGCTGCGGTACCAGCTCCGGACGACCTCGTACGCCCTGCTCATGACCGACACCTACCCGAAGTACGGGTCGAGCTGATCTCCGGCGACGATCGACGGGCGACGACCGTCAGGAGCGGGCGGCGCGGGCGGCTTCGAGGACCAGACGGCGTTCGGCCGCGGCGATCGCCCGCCGGGTGGGCTCCACGGCGTCGGGGATGACCGACACCGAGGTGATCCCGAAGCTCACGAGGTGCTCGGCGAACTCCGGCCGGTTCGACGGGGCCTGGCCGCACAGCGACGATGTGAGACCGTGAGCGCGGCACGCTTCGACGATGCGCCGGATCGCGTCGAGCACGGCGGCGTCGCCCTCGTCGAACAGGTCGGAGCAGATCTCGGAGTCACGATCGACCCCGAGCATCAGCTGGGTCAGGTCGTTGGAGCCGATCGACACCCCATGGATCCCGAGCGAGGCGTACTCGGGGATGCGGTACACGACCGATGGCACCTCGGCCATGATCCAGCGCAACAAGCTCCGATCCGACCCGAGCCTGCTGGCGTCGACCAGGCCCAGGCAGGCTTCCAGCTCCCAGAGGGTACGGACGAACGGGATCATGAGGTGCAGGTTCGGGCTCTGGGACCGGACCCGGGCGATGACCTCCAGCTCCAGGTTGAACAGCTCGGGGTCGCGGACGTAGCGGTAGCAGCCCCGGTAGCCGATCATCGGGTTCTCCTCGACCGGCTCGAACCGCTCGCCCCCGTCGAGATTGCGGAACTCATTGGTGCGGAAGTCGATCGACCGGTAGACGACGGGCCGCGGCGCGAACGGGCGGCAGATCTCCAGCAGGGCCGTGCTCATGCGTTCGACGAACTCGTCGCGTCCACCGGAGGCCAACAGGTGCGCGGGGTGCACGCCGCCGAGCGCGCTCGTGAGCATGAACTCGGCCCGCAGCAACCCGACACCATCGACCGGGAGCGCGGCGGCGGCGGCGGCCTCCTCGGGGAGGGCCAGGTTCAGGTACACGCGAGTCGCCAGCGTCTCGGACGGCCCCGAACCACTGCCAGCGAAGGGGCCCGGGCCAAACGTCACGCCGGACGCGCTCGCTGAGCCGACGCCGAGCCGGTCGCGCACGTCACCCTCGTAGATCGCCCCGGCGGCGCCGTCGACGGTCACGATCTCGCCGTCACGCAGACGGGTCGTCGCCGAACGGGTTCCGACCACACACGGGACGCGCAGCTCCCGGCTCACGATGGCGGCGTGGCACGTCACCCCTCCGGCGTCGGTGACGAGCGCCACAGCGCGTCGCATCGCGGGAACCCAGTCGGGCGTCGTCATCGTGGCGACGAGCACCTCCCCGGGCTGCAGCAGGCGTCCCTCCTTGGGGGAGCGCAGGATCCGCACCGGGCCACTCACCACGCCCGGCGCTGCGCCGAGCCCCGAGAGCAGGGGGACCGGTGCCGACGCTCCGCCGCCCGACGAGGTCGAGGCGGTCGCAGCGCCGGGCCCGTTCGGGCCGAGATCGAGCGTGGTGATGGGCCGTGACTGCAGCAGGTACAGGTGGTCGTCCTCGTATCCCCACTCCATGTCCTGGGGCTCGCCGTAGTGGGCCTCAGCGGCCAGTGCGACGTGCGCCAGCGCGATGATCTCGTCGTCGGTCAGCACCCGCTTGCGCCCGTCGGCCTCGCTCAGGTCCTCGTGCCGGTCGCGACCGTCGGGACCTCGGACGATCTGGTGGGTCTTCAGCCCGATGTGCACCGACACCAGGGCCGGGCCGACCTTGTCGACCACGTAGGTGTCGGGCTGCACGGCTCCGCTCACGACCGACTCACCGAGCCCGAAGGCCCCCTCGATCACGAGGCGGCCCCGGTCGCCCGTCGACGGGTCGGCGGTGAACATCACACCGCTGCGGTCGCTGTCGACCATGCGCTGCACGACCACGGCGATGTTGGGCTCCTCGACGAGCCCCTGCGACGAGCGGTAGCTGATGACGCGCTGGCCGAACAAGGATGTCCAGCAGGCGACGATCCGGTCGAGCACCTCGTCGGCACCGTGCACGTTGGTGAACGTCTCGTGCATCCCGGCGAAGGACGTGCCCTGGGTGTCCTCGGCGGTGGCCGACGACCGCACAGCGACCCGGGCATCGCCCTCGGGATCGAGACGGCCGAGGGACGCGCGAATCTCGGCATCGAGGGTCTCGGGAATGCCGGCATCGCGCACGGTCGCCTTCAGACGCGTCGACAAGGCGGCGAGCGCGTCGGCGTCGTCGACGTCGGCCGACGCGAAGCCCTCGAAGAGTGCAGCCCTGACGCCGGCGACGGTCATGGCGTCGAGGTAGGCCTCGGCGGTGACGACGAAGCCCGGGGGGACCGGGAGCCCGGCCCGGGTGAGCTCACCCAGGTTGGCGCCCTTTCCCCCGGCCCGGGGCACGTCGCTGAGGGTGAGCTCGTCGATCGGCACGACGACGTCGTGCGGGTGCGCGGTGGTTGCCAACGTTGTGGACGGTGTCGTGACCATGGCACCAGTCAACGCCGCCGGCACCCGCGACGCCTGAGCCGATGGTCGCTCCAGAGCGGGCCCTGCGACCTTGTCTGGGTCCTTCGAGGTCGCGGCCGACGCGTCCACGACCGGGGACGACCCGGCGTTGATCGCCGACCCGTCAGCAGCACCCGCCGGGACGGAGGTCCTCCTAGTGAGCGCCGAACGCCTCATGCGCACGAGTCGCCGGGAGGCTTGACTGGCGTCGTGGATCCCGAGCCGAACGCGTTCGATGCCTTGGTTCCCCGGCACATGGCCGTCAAGGCCGAGGAGTCGGGCGTGGTCAAGGCCGAGATGGCCTGGGACCGGATGCTCGTGCTGGCCATGTTGGCCGGCGCGTTCATCGCGTTCGGGGCCCTGTTCTCGACCGTGGTGTCGACGACCGGCGTCGGGGTCACCCCGACGGGCCCGATCAGGCTGGCGGCGGGCGTCGCCTTCTCGCTGGGGCTCGTGCTGGTCGTCGTCGGCGGCGCCGAGCTGTTCACGGGCAACAACCTCATCGTCATGGCGTGGGCCAGCCGGCGGGTCTCGACCGCCAGGCTGGTCCGCAACTGGGTCATCGTCTACGCGGGCAACTTCGTGGGTGCCATCGTCATCGCCTACCTCACGTACCGGAGCGGGCACTTCGACACCGCCGACGGCGCCCTCCGGGCCCGGGCTCTCGGGATCGCCACCGCCAAGACCGACCTGTCGTTCCCCGACGCGCTCCTCCGAGGAGTGCTGGCGAACGTGCTCGTGTGTCTCGCCGTCTGGATGTGCGCCAGCGCACGGTCGGTCGTCGACAAGGTCGTGATCGTGATCCTGCCGATCAGCGCCTTCGTGGTCGCCGGCTTCGAGCACAGCGTCGCGAACATGTACTTCATCCCTGTCGGGCTGTTCCTCGACGACGGCACAGCCGGCAGCGGACAGCTCACGTGGAGCCGATTCCTCACCCACAACCTGGCGCCGGTCACCCTCGGCAACATCGTCGGCGGAGCACTGCTCGTCGGGCTGGTGTATTGGTTCGTCTACCTGCGCCACGACGCGGAACAGGCCACCAGACCAACCACCGCTTCGGGCTCGGCACCGATCCCGCAAGCGGACACCCACGAATGACGGCAGCCACGCCCGATCCGATCCGGACGGTCGGACCGTCGCCCGTGCTGGGATGGGTGCGCGGCTACCAGCGCCGGTGGCTCCGGGCCGATCTCACGACCGGGGTGTTGATCGTGGCCATCGCCGTTCCCCTGTCGATGGGTATGGCCGAGGTGGCTGGCATGCCCCCGACGGCTGGTCTCTACACGTGCATCCTCCCGCTCGTGGCCTACGCCTGCCTCGGTTCGTCGCCCCAACTCGTGCTCGGGCTCGACGCGTCCACCGCGGCCATGCTGGCTGCCGCGGTGGGCCCGCTCGCCGGCGGCGATCCCGACCGGTACGCCGCGCTCGCCGGGATGGTCGCCGTGCTCGCCGGGGTCGTCCTGCTCATCGCCGGGTTCGTACGTCTCGGGGTTCTGGCCGAGCTGCTGTCGCAACCGGTGCTGCTGGGCTTCCAGGCCGGGCTGGCCGTCACCGTGATCGTGAGCCAGCTCCCCCGCCTCCTCGGCATCCGGGTGAACGCCGACGAACCGGTTCCTCGCGCCTGGGAGCTGGCCCGGCATCTCGACGACACCCGGATCGCCGCAGCGATCGTCGGCGGGGCGGTGATCGCCGTGATCATCCTCCAGCAACGGCTGGCCCCGAGGGTTCCTGGCGTCCTGGTGGCTGTGGTGGCGGCCACGCTGATCGTGGAGCTGGGCGGCCTGGGCGACCGGGTCACGGTGATCGGCTCGATCGACAGCGGCCTCCCGGCGCTGGCCTGGCCCGACGTCGACTTCGGCGATGTCCTCGATCTCCTGGGCCCGGCGGCGGCCATCGCACTGGTCGCGGCCGGCGACACCACCGCGACGTCGAGGGCGTTCGCCGTCCGCAACGGCTACCGGGTCGACGCCAACCGCGACCTTGTGGGACTGGGCGCCGCCAACGTGGCCTCGGGCCTGTCGGGAGGCATCGCCGCCTCGGCCAGCGCCGCTCGAACCGCAGTCGCCGAGCACGCCGGTTCCCACACCCCGCTGGCGTCGCTGAGCGCGGCGGCGATCCTCGTCTCCGTGTTGGCCTTCCTCACCCGCCCGCTCGAGAACGTTCCGGTCACCGCGTTGGCGGGCGTGGTCATCGTGGCCGTCAGCCGCATCATCGACATCGCCGGGCTGGCCCGCCTGTGGAGGCATCGACGCAGCGAGCTGCTGGTGGCGGTCGCCACGATCGTGGGCGTCGTGGCCATCGGGGTGCTCGAGGGCATCGCGGTGGCGGTCGTGCTGTCATTGCTCGATGTCCTGCGCCGAGCGGCCGACCGCACGATGCCGTGATCGGGCGCCTCAGCGACACCGGGCCCTTCGCCGACATCGACATCGCTCCTGCTGCGCTGACCGAACCGGGACTGGTGTTGTTCCGCTTCGACGCTCCCCTGTTCCATGTCAACGTGGAACGGTTCCGCGCGCGCCTGCTCCAGACCGTGGCCGACGCGCCCCAGCCGGTGCGCTGGGTCGTGGTCGACGCCTCGCCGATCAACGATGTCGACGCCACCGCTGGCGACGTGCTGGCGGTGCTGGCCGACGAGCTCAGCTCGACAGGTGTCGCCCTGGTGATGGCCGAGGCTGCGCACCCGGTGCGTGAGCTCCTCGACCGCTACGAGCTCGGCCCGACGATCCCCCAGTACGCAACCCTCGACGACGCGGTCGCGGCGTACCGATCGCAAACCGAGAGCTGACAACCCGATCGACACCATCGACCGGCGACGACACCGACGAGCGGCCATCAGCAGCGCTCACCCGGGCTCGAGAGTTCGCTCGGCTTCCCGTGCCGGGCGATCCGACCCGGCACGACATCCGGCTGAGCCCCGGGCGTAACTGAGCCCCGGTCGTCGCCGACCCATGGGTTAGCGCCTGGGCGCGCTCGGGGCGCGGAGCTCGTTCGGGCACGGGCGCCCTGCATCGAGGTCACTCAGGTTGGCGAGGGTGGTCTCGGCGATCGACGCCAGCGCTTCTCGAGTGAGAAAACCCTGATGCGCGGTGATGAGCACGTTGGGGAACGTGAGGAGCCGGGCGAACACGTCATCGGTGATCACTTCCCCCGACCGGTCTTCGAAGAAGAGCTCGGCCTCCTCCTCGTACACGTCGAGGGCGAGCGAGCCGATCTGGCCGGTCTTCAGCCCGTCGATGACAGCCACGGTGTCGACGAGCGCGCCCCGGCCGGTGTTCACCAGCATGACGCCCGGTTTCATGGCGGCGACGGCCGGGGCCGAGACGAGATGGTGGGTTCCCGACGTGAGCGGGCAGTTGACGCTGATGATGTCGCTCCGGGCCCACAGCTCGTCGAGCTCTACATAGCGCATGCCGAGCTCGGTCACCCGTGAGTTCTCGACGGGATCGCAGCAGACGACCTCGCAGCGAAAGTGCCACAACAGGCGAGCGACCAGCGCGCCGATCCGGCCCGTGCCCACCACCCCCACGGTCTTTCCGGCGAGGTCGAAACCCACCAACCCGTCGAGCGAGAAGTTGCCGTCGCGAACACGGTTGTAGGCCTTGTACACCCGACGGTTGAGAGCCAGGATCAGCGCGATCGTGTGCTCGGCCACCGCGTTCGGCGAGTACGCCGGCACCCGCACGACGGTGAGGCCGAGCTGGACCGCGGCTTCCAGGTCAACGTTGTTGAACCCAGCGCACCGCAGCGCGACATGGCGGACGCCCAGTGAGGCGAGCAGGCCGAGCACCTCGGCGTCGGCAACGTCGTTGACGAAGATGCACACGGCCTCGGCCCCGGTCGCAAGCGGAGCCGTCCGGGCGCCCAGCCGGTTCTCGAAAACGTCGAGCACGTGATCGTGGTGGGCGTTGGCTTGCTCGAAGCTGGCCTCGTCGTAGGGCTTCGCGCTGAACATCGCTATCCGCACCATGGGCTCAGTGCGCGATGCGCAGCGTCGCTGCCGGTCTCCGCGCAACATCGCGAGCGGGCCAGACGGAGGCGACGATGCTGGCGAGCACGGCTATCGATCGCCTCCAGATCACGGGTCGGCGTGTCATCGGCGGGATCGACGAGCGCCGGACTGGCTTCCGCGCGCCACTGCCGCGGCACGGGCGAGCTCCACACCCCAGGCACGGGCCCGGTCGAGCTCACCAGCCCCGAGCGGCCCCTCGGCCCCCATGACCACGAACGACCTGGGCCGAGTCGTGGGGGACCAGCCACGACCATGCAGCCGCCGGGCGATGCCTCGGGCCGCCGAACCGGTCACCCACGCCGGCCTGTCGAGTCGCGTCGCGAATGCCGCAGCCGGCCGTCCGTCGGCGACAGGTAGGTCACCCAGCCAGTCACGGACCAACCGTTGCCGCGGGACCACGCCAGGCGCGCCAGGCGCACCGGGCTGCCAGGTTCGTTCCCGAGGAAGGCTCCAGGCGTGTGTCGGGGCCCCCACCACCAGCAGGTCGACACCGGCGAGCTCCGTCGTATCCGCGGATCCGGTACTCAACACCGCAGCCTCAGCATGGCCGGCGAAGCCCTCCCCGATGGCCCGGGCGATCGCCTCGGTGTTCCCGAACATCGACTCGTACACGACCAAGGCTCTCATCACCCACCTCCTCATCGTGGACCACGACGCCGATACCCCGTCATCGTCCCACGAATCACGCCGGGCGCCCAGGGTACGAAGACCCCTCTCGCCCCCGACATCGGTCCATCCGACGGGTGCCGCACGGCCACGTCGCACTGGGCTCGCTCACATTTCGGTCAGCCGGCTGGCTTGCGCTGTGCGGTCCAGGTGAGGCGGGCGCCGCCTTCGGCCCCGGCGGGTGAGGATGGCGCTGCCGCCGAGGCTCGCCGTCCGCTGGTGCAGGTTGGTGAGACCATCGCCGCTTCGCAGCGCGCCGGGCTCGGGGTGGTCCAACTCCGTTGTCGTCGACCGTCATCTCGATCGAGGTCGGGTCGATGACGATGACGACCTCGACCTGGGTTGCGCTGGCGTGTGGGCCACGTTCGAGAGCGCCTCGCGCAGGCTCGTGACGATCTGGGCCGACGTGACCGGATCGACGTCGGAGATCGGGCCGTCGAGGCGGAGCGACGGGGCGAACCCGAGGGCCCGGCTGGCCTCGTCGAGCACGGCCCCGATGGCATCGGCCACGGTAGGCGCCGACGTGTGCGCGCCGTGGTGGGAGCTCGAAGATCGAGGCCCGCAGCCGGCGGATGGTCTCGTCGATCCGGTCGATCATGCCGGAGCAGCGGAGACGAAGCTCGTCGTTGGGGAGCGCCGGCCCGATCGTCGCGAGCTGGAGCCCGATGCCGAACATGTCCTGAATCACAGTGTCATGCAGGTCGCGAGCGATGCGTTCCCGATCCTCGAGCACCAACACGCGCTCACTGGCCTTGCGCGACGCCGCCAGCTCGAGCGAGAGACCGACCTGGTGCACATAGGCCTGGAGGAGCTGCACCTCAGCACCGTGGAAAGGCTGCCCGCCCTTGCGGCGGTTGCCCACGACGAGATCGCGTTGCTCGCCACCGACGCTCACCGGCACCGACAGAACCGGCTCCACCGAGTCCCTGACCGACGGATCCGAGCTCTCGAGCGGCCGTTCGAGCACGAGCGTTTCGACCGAGCCGCCCCCCCCCACGAACTGGAGATTCACAACGACCCCGGCTGCCTCGAGCTCCTCCATGAGCGCACCTGAACGAGCGATGACCTCAGCCCGACCGGAGCCGGACGAGTGGACGGTCAGCGCGGCGCCGTCGGCGGCCAGGAGCTCGAGCGCCGACGAGGCAACCATCTGATGAGCGATATCGATGTCGACGCCGGCGAGGAGCTCAACGGTGATCGCAACCGCGAGCTCGTGCAACCGAGCCGAGGCTTCACGCTCAACCTCGATCGCGTGTCGCTCGTCGATGTCGATGGCGTGCGCCAGGGTTCGTGTCGCCTCGCCCGGCGCCGTCTTGATCCCAGCGGCGCGCAGCTCGGCCCACACGGCGCTGCCGTCGGCGTGCAGGTACCGCTTCTCGATGCGGTAGACGGGTGCCGTCCCGTCGATCACTGCTCGGGCGGCCTCGATGCTCGCAGCCTGATCGTCGGCGTGGGTGAGATCGGCGAAGTCGCGGCCGATCAGGGCCTCGACCGTGGAGCCCAGGAACGGGCGAGGGCATCGTTGGCCTGCACGATGGTGCGCCGGTTGTCGTGGCCGATGCCCGTGACGGCCATCCCGATCGGGGCCTGCTCGAAGGCGATCCGGAACGCCTCCTCACTGGCGGTGAGCTGGGCCTCCCACGCCCGTCGCTCGCGGATGTCCCTGACGATCACCGTGGAGACCACGGCACCGGTCGTCATGTCGATCGACCGTCGGAAGTGCGAAGCCACGGGAACGTCTTCGCCATGGCACGTGCACACCACGAGCTCGATCTCCACCTGCTCGCCCGGCGCCAACTCGATCCGCTGGCGGAACTCGTCAGCCCCAGCATCGGTTGCGAGCGGGCAAGAGTGGTACCAGGTCATCGACAACAGCGCGTCGCGGTCGTAGTCCAGGAGCCGCTCAAGCTGACCGTTCACGACGATGACCGAGCCGCGATCGTCGGCGATCAGCATCCCGTCGGATGCGGCCTCGAGAACCGCCCACACTGCGGCATCGTCGAGTCCCGGCTCGCCCAAGGGACGGACGCCCGCCGGAACCGTCGACCCGACCCCCGCGATGTCGTCCACCGTCCGATTCTCACAGGATCCGCTCTCGCACGCATGGGGGGCTCACGGCGCGGGTTCGTTGGCGAGGTGCACCGTGGTCCCTCCGACGGAGACCACAACGGGTCGGTTGGACCGGTCGGGTGGGCCGTGCGGCACTCACCCCAACGAGGGCGACGGAGCATCATCCAGCCATGGACATCGACACGATCGTGGTCGGCCTCGACGGGTCGACCGGCTCCGCACGAGCCCTGGCCTGGGCGATCGGCCTGGCCGAGCTGGTCTCGGCCGAGGTGGTCGCCGTCCATGGCATCGGGCTCCTGAGCTGGGGTGACGACGGACTGCCCGTCCCCTCCCAGACGATGCGAGCCGAGATCGAGCGGCGCTGTCGCGAAGAGTGGTCCGAGCCTCTGCGATCGTCCGAGATCGTGGGCCGGGTCGAGATCCGTGACGGGCATCCCGTGTCGGTGATGCTCTCGGTCATCGAGGCGTTGGGCGCCGATCTGGCAGTGGTGGGATCACGCGGGGTCGGCGGGTTCCCGGAGTTGCTCCTCGGCAGCACGAGCCACCAGCTGACCCAGCACTGTCCGGTACCGGTCGTGATCATCCCGCCCCGCGACGGCCCGGTGGGTCGCTCCGAGCTCGGAGGCCGACGGCCATGACCGCCAGGTTCCCGCACCACCGCTGGTCGGCGACGTTGGGCTTGCCGCGCGGGTCGACGAGTCGTGGCGGGTGTCGGCCACGACGTGGTGCGAGCTCGTCGTGATCGGCGGCGCCGAGTGCCCCGCGTGAGCAGCCCGGTGCGTCACCCGTCCGCTGGCACCCGACGAGCACGAGCACGAGGACCGGTCCGGTGACCATGCTCAGCCTCGTGGTCAAGAACCTCTTGACCAGGCGCGCTCGTTCGATCCTGACCGCGTCGGCCGTCGCCATCGGGGTGATGACCGTCGTGGACTCGAGCGTGCTGACGTTCAGCCTGCGGGAGACCGCGATCTCGATCCTCCGCACGGGCAAGGCCGACTTCACGGTCGCGCAAGAAGGCGTGTCCGACCTCTCTACAGCGCACTCGACGTCGTGATCTCGAGCGGATCTCGGGCGGATCTCGGCGCACCCGGAGGTCGAGAGCGTGATCGGGGTGCTCGTGGCCACCGTCGACCTCGATGACGAGCACCCGCAGTTCCACGAGCTGGACTCGAGCCCGAAGGCTTGGAGGAGATCGGGGTGCGCGTGGTCGACGGCCGTCGTTTCGAGGCCGACTCCCGACCGAGGTGATGCTCGGCTACCGGATCGCCGCCGATCTCGACAAGCGCGTCGGGGACTCCATCGACATCGACATCGACGGAGACGTGTTCGAGGTGGTCGGCTCTTCGCCACCGGACAGGTGTTCGGCGACTCGGCGTCGATGATGCCCTTGCGACCCCTCCAGGCCCGAGAGCGCAAACCGGGTGCGCTGACGCTGGCCTTCGTGCGGGTCGACCCGTCAGCAGACATCGAATCACTCCGGGCGGCGATCGAGGACGAGAGCCCCCAACTCGCCACCGTACGGACCGAGTCGGATTTCGGGCGGGTCGATCGGAACCTGGCGCTGCTCAACGCGGCCAACTTCGGCGGATCGATCCTGGCTCTGCTGATCGGCGCCGTCGGGGTGATGAACACCAGCCTGTTGTCGTTCTTCGAGCGGACCCGCGAGTTCGGGTGCTCAGGGCCATCGGCTGGAGTCGGCGCCGGCTGCTGGTGTTGGTCGTCGGCGAGGCCCTGATCGTCAGCCTCCTCGGGGCCGGCGCCGGGGTGGGCCTGGGCTTCGCCGCGGTGGCGTTCCTCGAGCGCCTCCCCGATCTGCTCGGCGTCTTCCGTCCGGAGTCACCCCGGCTGTGTTCGGACGGGCGCTGGGGTTCGCGTTCGGGATGACCATCCTCGGAGCCCGGTACCCGGCGCTGCGAGCAGTGCCCCTGCTCCCGATCGAGGCCGTGCGCCATGAGTGACGTGGCGGTGCCGATGATCGAGGTGGTCGACGTGGAAGGACGATGACCACGGGACGATCCGCGCCCTCGACGGGTCTCGCTGACCGTCGAGAGGGGCGAGTTCGTCGCCGTGACCGGACGTTCAGGCTGCGGGAAGTCGACTCTGTTGCACCTCCTCGCCGCGCTCGACCGGCCCAGCCGAGGACGGATCGTCGTCGACGGCCGCGACCTCGTCCAACGAGGCGACCTCGACGAGTTCAGGCCCCGGGAGATCGGCCTGGTCTTCCAGCTCCACCATCTCCTTGCCCACCTGGACGCGACCGAGAACCTCGAGGTCGCATGATGGGAACGCACCGCCGGCGCGCCGCGAAGCGGGTGCAGGCGTTGGAGCTGCTCGAGGCCGTCGATCTCGGCGCTCGGGCGACCATGCGGCCCCCTCGCCTCTCGGGAGGGGAGCGCCAGCGACTGGCCATTGCCCGGTGACTGGTGAACGAGCCCGGGATCGTGTTGGCCGACGAGCCGACCGGCGCGCTCGACACCCGTTCGATCGACAGCGTGCTGGCGCTGTTTCGCCGCATCCGGGACGAGCGGGGGACGACGATCGTCCTCGTCACCCACGATCCCACGGTGTCGGCCGCCGCCGACCGGGTCGTCGAGATGCGAGACGGGCGCATCGTCGACAGGGGGGTCTCGGCGGCGTGAGCCGATCGCGGTCAGATCAGGACGGGCATCGGGATCGGGGTCGGCGCATCGGCTTCGTAGCGAGCCATCGCGTAGCGGAACGAGACGACAGATGCCACGACGGCCCCCCCGACGAGCACCAACGACAGCAACCCCTTCAACATGACGAACTGGGCGAACGGCACGCGCTCGATCATCCAGACCGTGACCACCGCCTTGGTGACGTTCACGCCCGCCCAGCCGAGCGAGAGTCGGCGAAAGAAGCAACCCACGTGCAGCTCGCCGAGCAGATGCCCGGGCACCGGGCAGAAGAGACCCGCCGTCCCCTCGCTGCTCGAAGCCCGACCACGCCGAGCGACCAGGCCAGCGCGGCCAACAGCCCGAACCGCAGACCCGCGCCCTCGCGTCTCGAATGCTCGGGCGCTGGTGCGCCTCGAGGAGCGCCTGGGCTGACCTGGGAGCCGGCGCTGCGCGAGCTCACCCTCCGACGCCATGAGCTCCCTGGCCAACTGGGTCTACATCTGGGGCCATAGGCCACTGATCATCCCGAGCCTGATCTGGCTCTACACCAGGCGGCGCGTGCACTGCTTCTGGCTCCGGGACGCCATGGTCATCTCGGGGGCGCTCGGGTTGCTGGTGTTCGCGGGTTTCCCGGTGTCGCCGCCCCGCCTGACTGACGGCGCCGTGATCGACACCGTCACCGAATGGTCGCACGCGTACCGGGTGCTGCAGCCGCCCGGGTTCGTGAACCGGTATGCAGCCCTGCCCAGCCTGCACGCCGGCTGGAACATGATCCTGGGGGTCGTGATGTTCCGCTCGGTTCGCAGTGTGACGGCGCGAGTCTTCGCGGTCGTCGCGCCGGTGGCCATGAGCGTCGCGGTGGTCGCCACGGCGAACCACTACGTGATCGACGTCGTGGTCGGATATGCCTTCGCTCTCTGCGGGCTCGCCCTGTCGGCCCGACGGCATCTCGCGCCAAAGCCGCAGCCCAGCTGATCGTCAGCGGAGGAGGCTGGTTCCTCAGCTTCCTCGACGACGATCGTCGATCAGGCGGCGCGCCAGATCGAGGTCGTCGGTGATCAGGCCGTTCACGCCCAACGCCAGCAGCCGATCTGCCGTGTCGGGATCGTTGACGGGCCACGTCGCGACGAGATCGGCCATGGCTCGCAAGGCCTCGGCCGTCTGCGCGTCGAGCGTGTTGGCGTGGACCGAGACACCGTGAACGTGCCGACCGTGCAGGCGGCGACGGAGCCGCTCGACCTGCCTGACCGTGCCGGCCGAGTAGATCACGTCAACACCGGCGACGTCGACGAGGGCATCGAGGTATGGCCACCAGCGGGCGCACACGCTTACCTGCCCCACCCCGTGAGCGCGAACGGCGTCCACGATCATCGCGGGCAAACGCCGATTGCGGCCCTTGAGATCCAACAGCACGCGGGTGCCGTGAGCAGCGTCGAGAAGAGAGCCCAGGTACAGGCGCGGGCTCCACGGGGATTTCACCTCCCAGCGATCCCACAGCAGGGGGACGGGTCCCACGGTCTTCAGATGCCTCACCTCGAGTCGGCCGCGGAACAGGTGGATGTCGGCCTCGACCAGGTCGACGGCCGCCGCCCGAGCCCGTTCGAGCCGGTCCAGGTCGTTGCCGGCCCGGTGGGCGATCACGACGGTGCCGTCACCGACCATGTCGGCCGATCTCCCTTGGCGCATGGGCGCCAGGCCAACAACGGGTGACGTTCGACCCTGCCGGATCCCGGTGACGGAGGAGCACCATGGGGCCAGTTCATCACGAGAGGAGCAGCCATGGGGGTGCGGAGGTTCCTGGACCGGGTCGACGCTGGGCGACGCCTCGCCGAGCACCTCGCCGACATGGAGATCGACGACCCGGTCGTGCTCGGGTTGCCCCTCGGTGGCGTTGTCTGCGCCGCCGAGGTTGCCCTGACCTTGCGAGCGCCACTCGACGTGATCGTCGTTCGCAAGCTCGGTGTGCCGTTCCAGCCAGAGCTGGCGATGGGGGCCATCGGCGAGGGCGGGGCCCTCGTGCTCAACGACGAGACCGTACGACGCGCCCAGGTGACCGAGGAGGAGCTAGCAGCTGTCGAAGCGCGTGAGCGAGCGGAGCTGGAACGTCGCGTCCATCGTTTCCGCGACGGGCGCCCCAGCACGCCCCTGGAAGGCCGCACCGTGATCATCGTCGACGATGGAATCGCCACTGGGGCCACGGCTCGCGCCGCGCTGCGGGTGGTCCGTCAACGGGGCGCCCGTCGAATCGTGCTGGCCGTCCCCGTCGCACCCGCGGACGAGCTCCCTGCCTTCGATGCCTTGGCCGACGAGGTCGTGTGTCTCCTCGCGCCAGCCGAGTTCTGGGCCGTCGGCCAGTGGTACGTGGACTTCCCTGCGATCGCCGACGAGGAGGTCTCGCGCCTGCTCACGGCGCAGGCGCAGAGGATCCATGAGCCCACCGCGACGGGCGATCGGCAACCGGGAGCGCCGCTGGAACCGACGCAAGGCGAATGCGATCGGGAGGTGATGGTCGTCACGGCGACGGCCGAGCTTCCCGGGCACCTCGTGATTCCTTCTGGCGCGGTGGGAATCGTCGTGTTCGCCCACGGGAGCGGGAGCAGCCGCCACAGCCCCCGCAATCGCCAGGTCGCCCAAGCGTTGAACGAAGCCGGGCTGGGAACGCTGCTGCTCGATCTCCTCACTCCCCGAGAAGCTGCGCACCGCTCCTCGGTCTTCGACATCGAGCTCCTCTCGACCCGACTGGTCGAGGCAACGAAGTGGCTGAGCGCCCAGCCCGAGAGCCGGGACCAGAAGGTCTGCTACTTCGGCGCCAGCACCGGGGCCGCGGCTGCGTTGTGGGCGGCGGCGACGCTCGGAGGCGAGATCAGGGCCGTCGTGGCGCGAGGCGGGCGCCCCGACCTGGCGGCCGAGCACCTCCACGACGTGCGCTCCCCCACCCTGCTCATCGTGGGGGGCCGGGACTCGATCGTGGTCGACCTCAACCGGGCCGCAGCACGACACCTCCGGGCCGAGCATCGACTCGAGATCGTCCCCGGAGCGACCCACCTCTTCGAGGAACCGGGCGCGCTCGCCCAGGTGGCGCATCTCGCCACGAGCTGGTTCCTGGCCCACTGCACGTGATTGACCACCGGGTCCGCCTGGCCGGAGCCTGCGGCCGCGGTGTCACCGATGCGAACGCGCGATCCGGTCCTGCGCCTGACGCTCGTCGAGCCTCGCGGCGAGCGCGGCGACCTCCGTACGGCGGCTCAAGCCCAGCTTGGCGAGCAGGTTCGACACGTAGTTCTTGATCGTCTTCTCGGCGAGGTACATGCGATCCGCGATCTGCCGGTTGGTGAGGCCCTCGCCGATGAGGGCCACCAAGCGGCGCTCCTGGGGGGTCAACGACGAGAGCGCGCCGCGATCGGGACCGCTCCCACCCAACCGCTCGAGGACGGCTGCGGTCACGTCGGCATCGAGCAGCGATTCACCACGGACGACGCGCCGGATGGAGGAGACGAGATCCGATCCCCGAATCTGCTTGAGCACGTATCCCGATGCGCCGGCCATGATCGCTCCCAGCAGCGCCTCGTCGTCGGCGTACGACGTGAGCATCAGACAGCGCACGTCGGGGTGACGCGACCTGATCTCGCGGCACACCTCGATACCGTTGCCGTCGGCGAGGTTCACGTCGAGCACGGCGACGTCGGGTCGGGTCGCCGAGACACCGCTGAGAGCTTCGTCCGCGGTGGCCGCTTCGCCCACGACCTCGAGGTCGTGCTCCATGTCGAGGAGCTCTCGGACCCCGCGTCGCACGATCTCGTGGTCGTCAAGCAGGAAGACACGAGTGCCCATGGCCATCGCCTTGGTCGGGGAACGTGAGGCCCAGACGGCCGATCGACGTTCGGGGTGGCGGCCGCACCCATCGGAGCGAACCGGTATCCCGATGATCGTCGGATCCCGACCGGCCGTGAAGTCCCGAAGGTCATGATGGCAGCGCCGAAAGACCCGAGTGCCGGATCGATTCGGCCCTGGGGGCCCGTGGCTCGGGCGCCCTACCGTGTCGTCATGAGCGAGAACCTGGGTGACCACCTCGTGCCGCCCGTCTATCCGGGCCAGTGGGAAAGCGACGTCGTGTTGAGCGACGGCGGGACGCTGCACGTGAGACCGGTGCGCCCCGACGATGTCGAGGAGATGGAGGCCCTGCTCGCTCGGACCTCGCCCGAGTCGGTGTACTTCCGATTCTTCTCGCCCGTGCGCACACTGTCGCGCCCGGCCGTAGAGCGCTTCGCCACCGTCGACTACGTCGATCGGATGGCCTTCGTCGTCGAGGACGACGGCAGGCTCGTGGCCGTGGCCCGCTACGAACGCACCCCCGGCAGCGACGAGGCCGAGGTGGCGTTCCTCATCGAAGACCGCCACCACGGAAGGGGCCTGGGCACCCTCTTGCTCGAGCACCTCGCCGCTGCCGGACGGGCCCACGGGATCAGCCGATTCGTCGCCGACACCTTGGCCGAGAACCAGAAGATGCTCGGCGTCTTTCGCAACGCCGGCTTCGCCATGACGACGTCGACCGACGGCGCTGTCGTCACCGTGCGTTTCCCGCTCGACGAGACACCGTCCGTGGCCCGGGCCATCGAGGAGCGCGAGCACCGCTCGGAGGCCCGCTCCGTCGCCCGGGTGCTCGCACCCACGTCGATCGCCGTCGTCGGAGCGTCGCGTCAGCCCGGCTCGATCGGCCACGAGATCTTCCGCAACCTCATCGCCGGAGGCTTCACCGGTCCGGTGTACCCGGTCCACCCCAGCGCCCGGTCCATCGCGGGAGTGCGGGCCTACCCCCGTCTCGACGACGTTCCCGACGACGTCGACCTGGTGATCGTGGTGGTGCCGGCCGACGCGGTCATGGACGTGCTGCGGAGCTGCCCCGCCAAGAACGTGCACGGGGTGGTGATCATCTCCAACGGCTTCGCCGAGTCCGACGCCGAGGGGCGCCGAGCCGAGCACGAGATCGTCGCCTTCGCGCTCCGTCACGGCATCCGCGTCATCGGGCCCAACTGCCTCGGAATCGTGAACACGGCGAGCACCATGAGCATGAACGCCACGTTCGCTCCGGTGCGACCCGTGCCCGGACGGGTGGCGCTCATGTCACAGTCGGGCGCCATCGGCATCGCTGCGCTCCAGCAGGCTGCGGCGTCAGGCCTGGGGTTGTCGAGCTTCGTCTCGGTGGGCAACAAGGCCGACGTGAGCGGCAACGACCTGCTCCAGCATTGGGAGGACGACCCCGAGACGGCCGTCATCATGCTGTACCTCGAGTCTTTCGGGAACCCTCGCAAGTTCGCGCGGATCGCCCGCCGGGTGGCTCGTACCAAGCCCATCGTGGCGGTGAAGGCCGGACGGTCGACCGCCGGAAACCGTGCAGCTGCTTCGCACACCGCTTCGGCAGCCACGAGCGACGTCGCAGTCGACGCGCTCTTCCACCAGACCGGGGTCATCCGAGTCGACACGCTCGGCGAGCTCTTCGACACGGCCCGGCTCCTCTCGACGCAGCCGGTGCCCACAGGCCGCCGGGTGGCCATCGTCGGCAACTCGGGCGGGCCGATGATCCTCGCGGCCGACGCCTGCGCGGCCGGTGCGCTGCTCGTCCCCGAGCTCGGCCCCGAGACCCAGGTGGCGCTGCGGGCGTTCCTCCCACCCACGGCGGCCGTTCGCAATCCCGTCGATCTCGTGGCCGCGGCGTCGGCGGCCCAGTTCGAGCAGGCCGTCCGCATCCTGCTCGGCGATCCCGAGATCGACGCGCTCGTCGCCGTGTACACACCGCCGATCGTCACCCGAACCGAGGACATCCTCGCCGCCGTGAGCCGCGGCGCCAGCTCGGCGCGCCCCGACGTCCCTGTGCTCGCCGTGGTGCTCTCGGGCGAGCACCCGAATTCCGACGCCGCGGGGTCGGTACCCGTGTACCCCTTGCCTGAGCCGGCGATTCGGGCCCTGGCCCGGGCCGCCGATCACGGCGCCTGGCGCGACGCTCCCGTCGGCCACTCGGAACCCGTCGATCGGGACGCGCTGCGCTCGGCTCGCGTCATCGTCGATGCGGTGCTCACCGAGCATCCCGACGGGACGTGGCTCGATCTCGAGCGCAGCCGAGCGCTGCTGGGCTGCTTCGGGATCCCCGTCATCGAGAGCCGAACGGCCGAGACGACCGCCGAGGTCGTGGCGGCGGCCCAGGCGATCGGCTTCCCCGTGGCGCTCAAGGCCGCCAACCCCCAGCTCGTGCACAAGACCGACGTGGGCGGGGTGCGCCTGGGCCTGCTTGGCGAAGCCGCTGCCGAGCAGGCCTACACCGAGATGCTGGCTGCGCTGGGCGATCGGCTCGGCGGCGTGCTGGTGCAGCCGATGGCGGGGAGCGGGGTCGAGACCATCGTCGGTGTCGTCAACGACCAGTCGTTCGGCCCGCTGGTCATGTTCGGTCTTGGCGGCATCGCCACCGAGCTGCTCGGCGATCGTCAGTTCCGGATTCTCCCGCTGTCGAACGTCGACGCCACGGCTCTCGTCACCTCGCTGCGCGCGTCGCCGCTGCTGTTCGGCTACCGGGGAACGGCGCCGGTCGACGTGGCCGCGCTCGAGGCGCTGCTGGTTGGTGTGGCTCAGTTCGCCGAGCACGTCCCCGAGCTCGCCGAGCTCGACCTGAACCCGGTGATCGCCCGGCCCGACGGGGTCCTCGCGCTCGACGTGAAGCTCCGCCTGCTTCCGGCTCGGCCCCGACCCGAGCTCGCGGTGCGGCGTCTCGACTGACGGGCGCATGGGCGTACCCCGACAGCGGCCCGAGGGATGCCGAATCAGCGCTGCGCCGGTCAGAATGCCGACCATGCCGACCATGCCGAACACGCAGACCCCACGGTTCATCGACAAGGTCGTCGTCATCACCGGAGGAGGCGCCGGCATCGGCCGCCGGTACGCCCATCGGTTCGCCGAGGAGGGCGCCCACATCGTCATCGCCGACCGCGACCTCCCGGCAGCCCGTCAGGTCGTCTCCGAGTTGGCGGCCCTCGACACCCAGGCCCTCGCCTGCGAGGTCGACGTGACCGACCAGGCGGCCGTCGACGCCATGGTCTCGACCACGGTTTCCAGCTTCGGCGCCATCGACGTGCTCGTCAACAACGCGGCTCTCCACCATGACGACGCTCAGCTCCCCTTCACCCCCGAGGCCGTCGCACGATGGCGGGCGGTGCTCGACGTGAACGTGATCGGGGCGCTCATCTGTTCGACGGCGTGCCATGCGGCGATGTCCGGTCGGGCAGGGTCGATCATCAACCACTCGTCGATGGCCGCCTGGAGCGGCGGCTCGGCCTACGGCGTCTCGAAGCTCGCGCTCAATGCCCTCACCGTCGGGCTGGCCGAGGCCTTTGCCGTCGACGGCATCCGGGTCAACGGCATCGCTCCCGGCCTCGTGGACTCCGAGACCTCCGTGGTATGGATGGGGCGTCACGAAGGCATCGAGCAGGCGCTCGTGGGTCGCCAGATGATCCAGCGACTCGGACGGATGGACGACCTGGCCGACACGGCCCTGTTCCTCTGCTCCGAAGCCGCCAGCTTCATCACCGGCCAGACACTGTTGGTCGACGGCGGCTACACCCGGAAGGCCTTCTGATGCCGATGGAAGCCGTGTCATGAAAGCCCGATCGCGTCAGCAGCTCTTCGGATCCGACGGCACCCCGCGAGTCGTGGTCATCGGCGGGGGCTTCGGTGGCATCGCGGCCGGGGTCAAGCTCAAGCAGGCCGGGATCGACACGTTCACCATCTACGAGCGATCGGCAGGCGTGGGGGGAACCTGGTACGACAACACCTACCCCGGCGCCGAGGTCGACGTCGGCTCGCATCTCTATTCCTACGCCTTCAAGCGGCACGACTGGAGTCGCACCCACGCCGGACAGGCC
>JANLSK010000317.1:0-5470 GCA_031362415.1 Actinomycetes bacterium
ATCACCAACGACCCCCGCCACCGTGACAACCGACAGCATCCGCTCAAGGGTGCGCTGGGCACGAGATCGGTGAACGGCGTCACGATGGAGCACTGGCAGTACGAGGTCACCGCCGGGGGCCGCATCTGGTACTGCATCGACGACCGCGGAAGGACCGTCTGGATGACCGATCCGCATGTCGGTCATCCCAAAGCCACGGAGTAGGGCGAGTACGACGCGGCCGGTGGAACTCGGGAGGACTGTCTGGCCACCTGACCACTGAGCTGCCGTGGAGTGGTCACGAGATGGTCACGAACTCCCCGGTACGGGGCAGCACTCGGCAATACGGGTCGTCACAGCGATATCGCGAATCCCTTGCTATCACTGGACGTTCCGGTACTGGACCGTACTCGACGGTACTGGCCAACACGGTAATTGTCGGACTTGTAAACAGGAGGTCGTCGGTTCGAATCCGTCTCGCGGCTCTCAGTCTTGCTGGTCAGACACTTTCTCGCCTCTGACGAATCACCCGGATCGGCCTCGACGAGCCACAGTTCGAGCAGCGTTCAGTAGGACACGGTATTTGAAGTCGTTGTGATCACTGCTCCTGCGCGGATGGTGCACTGCGCTGGGGCGGTCACCTCGTTACGATCCCCCCATGGCGATGCCGGCGAACCCCCGCACCTTCGACACCATGCTCGGGCTGCCCTCCAAGCGGGACAGTTGGCAGAAGGACTTCGGTACCCTCGTACGCGACGAGGAGAGCTCGGGGTTCAAGCATCCGGCCGGCTACATGTTCAAGGACCTGCCTGAAGCCCCAGACCCCGACGAGGGCGACTACGGCGACTGGATGGTCGCCCAGCTCGACGCCTTCGAGGTCGAGGCCGGCCTGCTCCCGGTTGGCGTCGACGCCGACCATCTGGGCTCGGCAGCGGTGGCCCGTCATCCCGCTCGACTGTTCGGCTCGTACACCATCGACCCGAACCAGGGTATGGACGACGTGCGTCGGCTCGAACGAGCGGTGAAGGAGCGCGGGGCCGTGGCCGCAGCCTGCTTCCCGTGCGGCACCCAGCCTCAGGTGGGGATCGACGGCGCCCTCATGTACCCGTTCTACGCCAAGTGCGTCGAGCTCGGGATCCCCATGTTCATCAACGCGGGAGTCCCCGGACCCCGGTTTCCCATGTGGCCGCAGGAGGTTGCTCGTCTCGACATCGTCTGCTACGACTTCCCCGAGCTCGTGTTGGTCACGCGCCACGGTGGTGAACCGTGGTGCGACCTCTTGGTCAAGCTGATGCTCAAGTGGCCCGGTCTGCACTACTCGCCGTCGGCCTTCGCTCCCAAGCACTATCCACGCGAGATCATCGACTACGCCAACACCCGAGGGGCCGACAAGGTCATCTACGCCGGGTACTTCCCGTCCGGGCTCACGCTCGAACGGATCTTCTCCGAGATGCCGGCTGTCCCCTTCCGCGACCATGTGTGGCCCAAGTTCTTGCGCGACAACGCCCGTCGGGTGCTCAAGCTCGATCCTTCCTGACATCGTGGGCGGGGCGTCCACGGTTTGGACTGGCGCGACGGCGGTTCCACGACGTACATCCATCCCACGAGAAGGGCAACCGCATGCCGCTGGTGCACGTTCAGATGGCGTCTGGCCGCACAGCCGACCAGAAGAGGGCCCTCATGGCGGCCATCACCGACGCCGTCACAACCGAGCTCGGGACGGCGCGCGAGTCGGTCAGGGTCTGGATCACCGAGTTCCCGTCCACCGACTTCATGGCCGGCGGCGAGGTCCTGGCTGACAAGCAGGCCCGCCGTGCCCGGGAGCAGCACTGACTACAGAACAGCCAAAGAACGGCGCTGATGGGGCGGTTGTTCGCGGATCGCGCGGCTGGGGCAGTATCTCCCCATGACCGATCCCGAGGTCCGTGATTCGCTCGAGCAGTTCCGACAGCGGTTTCGGTCGTTCCTGCGCGAACGCCATCCGGGCGCGCCGCCGAAACCCAAGGGCGAGCGGTTGACGTGGCAGAAGGCGTGGAACGCGACGCTGGTCGACGGGGGCTTCGGCAACCCGAGCTGGCCGGTCCGCTACGGCGGCTCCGATCTTCCCTTCGCTCACCAGGTCGTGTACTCGGAGGAGTTCGCCCGGGCCAAGGTCCCCGGGCCTCTCGGCACCGGCGTGGGGATCGCGGGGCCCACGATCATCAAGCACGGCACCGAGGAACAGCGCGACAGGTGGCTACGCCCGATGCTGCGGGCCGACCGCATCTGGGCCCAGGGGTACTCCGAACCCGACGCCGGATCCGACCTGCCCTCGTTGCGCACCCAGGCCGTTCGGGAGGGCGATCACTACGTGGTCACCGGCCAGAAGGTGTGGAGCAGCTCGGCCGAGATCGCCGACATCTTGTTCTGCCTCGTTCGCACCGGCCCCTCCGAGAGCCGTCAACACGGCATCACCTATCTCATCGTCGACGCCCACGCCCCGGGGGTGACCGTCAGACCCATCCGTGATCTCACAGGTCGCAGCGACTTCTGTGAGATCCATCTCGACGATGTCGTGGTGCCGATGGCCGACCGCATCGGCGACGAGAACGGTGGTTGGGCCATCACGCGCACCAGCCTGGGCCATGAACGCGCCGCCGGGGCGATGAACCAGGCTCATCGGTATCGGCGGATCGTCGACGAGCTCCATACGCTCGCCCGCACCCGTGGCATCGCCGACGATCCCATCGTGCGCCAGCGCTTGGCGTCGGTCGAGATCGACGTGCGCCTCATGGCCTACGCCGGCGCCCGCACCATTGGACAGATCGTCGCCACCGGCGACCCGGGGCCCGGCGCATCGACGACACGGATCCTCATCACGCAGTTCGAGCAGCGCCTCCACGAGTTGGCCCTTGGGCTGCTCGGAGCCGACGCCCTCCTCGGGGGCCGCGATCCCCGAGCCGTCGAAGGCGGACGGTGGACCTTCGGATTCCTACGCACGCGGGCCTCCACCATCGGCGCCGGCACCATCGAGATCCAGAAGAACACCGTGGCCGAACGGGCCCTCGGACTCCCCCACGAGCCCGCCGTCCCGTAGGCGCTTGGGTCCGTCCCGCGCCCAGACGATCGACGGTGCATTGGGCTCTGCGCCCGAAAAGAGAGCAATATTTCCTTCCCGTAGCTCAAGGCCCTCGGCTGGGAGGCCCCGCATGTCGAACGACGCTGCACCCGAATCGCTCAAGGTCGACCCGTCGCTCGAGGCGGAGTTCGAACGGGCCACGGCCTACCTCCTCACCGATGAGGACATCGAGCGGGCCCACCACCTCTTGGGCTTCGACACGGCCTCACGCCATCGCGAGTTGTACTCGGTGGCCACCGAGGACGCGATCCGCAACTGGTCGCTCGGCGTCGGCGACGACAATCCGCTCTACACCGACGAGGAGTACGGGCGCACGACCCGCTGGGGCTCGCAGATCGGCCATGGCACCATGGTCGGCCACGTCAAGACCCCGATGCTCGGCGATCCCATCCCCGACGAGGTCAAGAAGAAGACCAAGAGCCTCTTTCGCGGCATCCACGTCTTCGTCTCGGGTGGTTCGTGGGACTGGTACCGGCCGATCTACCCCGGCGATCGCATCTTCTCGTTCGACGGCGAGGAGACGATCGACGTCAAGCAGTCGGAGTTCGCCGGCCGATCGGTGATCCAGGTTCGCCGCGACGTTGCGATCAACCAACGGGGAGAGGTGGTCGGCATCTATCGCATCGTGCGGGTTCTGGCGGAGCGCAAGACGGCCCGCGATCGCGGCAAGTACGCCGAGATTGAACCCGCCCACTACACGGACGCCGACTACGAGAAGATAGACGCCATCTACGAACAGGAACGGCCTCGTGGTGGAGAGAAGCGCTACTGGGAGGACGTCGTGGTGGGCGACGAGCTGACGCCGATGGTGAAGGGCCCGTTGACCGTTACCGAGATCATCGCCTTTCACGCTGGCGGGTACGGCTTCGTCCCCTATGGGCTTCGGTCCTCACGGGTCGGTTACAAGAACCGCAAGCGAATCGGACCATTTTATATCAAGAACGAGTACGGCGTCTACGACGTCGCACAGCGCCTGCACTGGGATTCGCAGTGGGCCAAGGCGATCGGCAACCCCATGGCCTACGACTACGGGGTGCTGCGGCAGTCGTGGTTCTACCACCACGTGTCCGACTGGGCTGGCGACGACGCGTTCATCGAGAAGATGGAAGATTCGATCCGCAAGTTCAACTACCAGGGCGACACCCAGTTCCTCTCGGGCAAGGTCGTCGCGAAGCGCGAGGTCGACGGGCGACACCTGGTCGACCTCGAAATGCGCATGATCAACCAGCGTGACACCGAGACGGCGTACGCGTCGGCCACGGTGTCGCTCCCGTCGCGCGACGCCGGCCTTCCCCCGCTACCCAACGTCCCCATCGACATTCAGCGCAAGGCGTTTCAGATGTTCGCCCGTCACAACGAGCTGGCCGATCAGAAGCGCCGGACGCCGCGCTGAGAGCTGCCGGCGTGGCAACGAAGACGATCCACCAACTCGAGCATCCGAGCGGCCGCGTCGGCGCACCGCGCGTCGTGCTCGTCCACGGGATGCTCGACCGCAGTACGACCTTCGGGCCGGTGATCGAACGACTGACCGATCTCGACGTTGTCGCATACGACCGTCGCGGCTTCGGACGCTCGTACGCAGTCGAGCCGCCCGCGTCATCGTTGGCCGATCATGCCGACGATCTCCTTGCCGTCATTGGTGATCGGGCCGCTATCGTTGTGGGCCACAGCTTCGGTGGCAAACGTCGCCATGATGGCCGCCGTCCGCCGGCCCGATCTCGTGCTGTCACTGGGTTTGTGGGAACCGCCCGTCGACTGGGCACCCTGGTGGTGGCGCGACCCGTCCCGGGTGAGAGCCGCCCTCGCAAGCGTCGCCCACAAGTACAGCGACCGGGTCGGGCCGCCCAGCGAACGACCCCAGGCACTTCGCGACGCCGAACGCGCCGCGACCAAGGCCGATCGGCGGGCCACCGAGAGCGAGCCCTTCGCGTTCACCGACGTACGCGTCCCCACCGTGTGCGGGAAGGGCGCAGCCACCTGGGAGTTCCAGGCCGAGTCTGTCGATCACCTGACGCGCGCCCTCGGCGCCGAGAGCTTCACCCTCCCTGGGGCATGGCACACCGCACACTGGCACCATCCCGAGGGATTCGCTGCGTTCGTCCGACGCGCTGTGGCGGTCGCGGGCTTTCCTTCAGGGCTCGACGATCACCCGGGCGCCCGATCGTCGTCCGGGCTCTGCTGACAAGCGCTCCATCGCAGCCACCGCGCCAGCGAGGTCAACCCTCTCTCCCGCCAAGTCATCGAGCGTGAGTCGGCCGTCGAGATACCAGCGTGCGATCTGCGGAATGTCGATGTCGGGATCGGCGGACCCTGCACGTGATCCGAGGATTGCCTTGTCGTGGTAGAGCTGTCGGACCTCGAAGTCGGCCCGGG
>JANLSK010000264.1:0-21143 GCA_031362415.1 Actinomycetes bacterium
CTGACGTCGACGACGCCCAGCACCGCGACGATCGCCACCACGACACCGAGCACCACGACGGCCAGGACGCCGGCCACCGCGACGGGCAGATCAGCCACCAGGGCCACCACGGTCAAGACCGGGACGGCCGCCGTGGCCGGCCTGCCCGTCACGACGGCCGGCGCTCAGCCCACGTCGGCGACCGCAGCACGGACGACGACCCGACCCGCGACAACCCGACCCGCGACAACCCGGCCTGCGACGACGACGGCCACGACAGCCGCCGCCACCACCACGACCCTGCCGGCCGAGGTGGGCATCCCCGCGGTGACCGGCCAGGACCTCGCCTCCGCGACCCGGATCCTGAACCAGGCCGGCCTGTCCAACGTGACCAGCACCATCGACTGCTTCGGCTCGCCCGACCGCGGGAAGGTCTTCACCCAGGACCCCGCTCCCGGTTTCGTGGTGGCCCGGGAGTCGGTGGTGCACCTCAAGGTTGAGGACTCGGCCTGCGCCTTCGTTCCCAACGTCGTGGGCTCCGACCTCCAGGCGGCGCTGGCCACGCTCGGATCGGCGAACTTCGCCTACCAGTGGAGCTCGTCCTGTCTGGGCGGACCGGTGGCGAACGCCGTGGTGAGCCAAACCCCCGCCGGCGGCGCCGACGTCAAGGCCTCCACCCTCG
Source organism: Actinomycetes bacterium (assembly GCA_031362415.1). GTDB lineage: Bacteria > Actinomycetota > Acidimicrobiia > IMCC26256 > VFJJ01 > VFJJ01. Next base: position 662 of record JANLSK010000264.1, read on the forward strand.
TCGTGCTGCGCATCCAGGCCGACAGCTGTCAGAGCGCTCCGTAGAGGGCGTCGAAGATCGTCCGCCACCGCGGGTCGTTGCGGGTCGAGCCTTGCCAGTGCTGGCTCATGGTGTACCCGAAGCCGATGCCGGCGTCGGGGTCGCCCACGCCGAGCGAGCCGCCGGCACCGTTGTGCCCGTAGGTCCGCAAACCGGGACCGAAGCGCCATTCAGGCTGGGAGATCTCGAAACCGAGCCCGAAGCGCGTCCGCAGGCTCATCACGAGATCGTGACCGTCGACGTGCGTACGCGAGGCCTCGTCGACCAAGGCCGAGCTGAGGATGCGGGTCCCGTCGAGCTCGCCGCCGTTGGCCATGGCCGCGTAGAGCCGGGCCAGGGAGCGGGCGTTGGTCATGGCGTTCGACATCGGGATCTCGGCCGCCCGGTACTGGCGGGAGTTGCAATGGTCGAAGTCGATGGCGTCGGGTGGGTTGGCGAAGCTCATCGCGCCCAACCGGTGGGTGGCGAAGTGCGCCGAGAACGTGAGCTCACCCGGGCCCAGGGCCGGCGCCGCGATGGTGTCGGCGATGCGGGCGTCGAGCTCGGGGCCGGCGCCGATGTGGATGTCGAGGCCCAGCGCCGGGTTGAGGTCAACGCGGAGGAACGCCCCCAGCGTGGTCCCCGAGGCCCGACGGAACACCTCGCCGACGAGATGGCCATAGGTGACGCCGTGATAGCCGTGACCCGTTCCCGGTTCCCACATGGGGGCCTGCGCAGCGAGGGCCTCGACCATGGCGTTCCAGTCGGACAGGTCGCCGTGCTTCATGCGCTGGGTGATCGCCGACACCCCCGACTCGTGCGTGAGGAGCCACCGCACGGGGATGTTTCCCTTGCCGCTCTGCGCGAACTCGGGCCAGTAGCGCGCCACCGGGGCATCGAGATCGACGAGTCCCCGTTCGACGAGCATGAGGAGCTCGATGGCCACCACGCCCTTGGTCGACGAGAACACACACGTGAGGGTGTCGCGCTCCCACGGACGGGTGCGGGCGGGGTCGGCCCAGCCGCCCCAGATGTCGACGACAGGACGTCCTCCCGCATAGACGCAGAGCGCGGCACCGCGCTCGAACGCCGGGTAGCCGCCCGAGCCCAGGGTGAAGTTCTCGACGAAGGCGTCACGTACCGCGGCGAAAGCCGGGTCGACGGTTCCGGCGAACGGGATGCTCGCCCCGTCAGGGCCGCTGGCGTCGGTGCTGAAGGCGTTCATGGGGTGCTCCCTGTTCCCGGCTCGTGAAGGTCCTCGATTGCCGGCGCTGTTGCCGGCGCGCTTGGCGGCTCGTGAAGCTGCTCGAAGGGATCGGATTCCAGGCGTTGCTTGATGGCCGTGGTGAGCGCGGCCGCAGCCGCGCCGTCGAGCACCCGGTGGTCGAAGGCGATCGACAACGTGAGCTCCGGCCTGACCGCGGGTCGACCGTCGAGCGCGACGACCCGATCGGCCAGCTCCCCGACGAACACGAGCATCGCCTCGCCCTCGTTGAGGACCGGGATGCCGGCTCGGATTCCCCAGGCGCCGAGGTTCGAGACGGTCGCGCTGGCCGGGCCGATGTCGTCGGGCCCGAGCCGCCCGGCGCGGCCCTGTTCGACGAGGCGGCGTCGCTGTGTCGTGATCTCGGGCAACGACAGGCGATCGGCGTCGCGAATCACCGCGACCATCAGTCCCCGTTCGGTGTCGAGGGCGATGCCCACGTGCACGTCGACGAAACGCACGAGATGGCCGTCGTCGTAGCGGGCGTTGGCGTCGGGATGCTCGGCCAGGGCCCTCGCCGTGGCGGCGACGACGGCGTCGGTCACGCTGGGCCCGCTGGGCTGGGCTGGTGCTGCGGCCGAGAGGCGACGAGCCAGCCGGCTGCCGTCGACATCGACCATCTGCACGAAGTGCGGGACACTCGTCCATGAGCGGGTGAGGCGCTTCACCGCCGTGCGGCGCAACGGCGACAGGGGGAGACGGTCGCGTACCAGACGGCCGCCGACCTCGGCCCGCAGCGCAGCCTCGACCCCGGGTACTTCGGGCACCTCGGGCACCTCGGGGACGTCGCGTTCGACGACCAGGCCGGCGGGGCCCGAGCCCACAAGGGTTCCCGGATCAATGCCCCGCTCACGGGCCAACAGCCGGGCCCGAGGCGAGACGGGACCCCGAGCACCGCCGGGAACGATGGCGCCCGTAGGCCCCGCAAAGCTGAGCCCCGCCGACACCGCCGACCCCGGAGCATCAGCAGCCCCAGAGCCGTTTGCAGCGTCGAGGACGACACACAGGAGGGTGCCGATCGCCAGCTCGTCGCCGGGTCGGGCCTGGTGGGGGCCGAGCACACCGTCGGCCGGCGCCTCGACGGGGATCTCGGTCTTGTCGGTCTCGACCACGGCGACCACATCCCCTCGCAGCACCGGCGACCCTGCTTCGATCGCCCACGAGACCAGCACGGCTGTCTCGGCCGACTGGCCCAGGCTGGGGACCCGCACCTCCATCGGATTTCTCGCCGGGTCGGGCCGATCCGGGTCGGGGCGATCGGGGTCGGGGCGCGGCAGGCCGTCGCCGCCGGTGGCGCTCATCGACACATCTCGCCAGCCGTGGCGACGATGTCGTCGACGCTCGGGACCAACGAGTCGACGAGGTGCTCGGCCGTCGGAACGGGGACGTCGGGGATGGCGAGGCGACGCAGCGGACGATCGAGCCACCCGAAGGCATGCTCCATCAACAGCGCCCCGATCTCGGCTCCCACACCCAGCGTCCGGGGTGCCTCCTCGACCACCAGACAGGCTCCGGTCTTCTTCACCGAGCGCAGCAGGGCCTCGAGATCGAACGGGTTGAGCGTGACCGGGTCGATGATCTCGACCTCGATCCCTTGTGCGGCAAGGATCTCGGCGGCAGCGAGCGAGCGGCGCAGCATGTCCTGCCAGGCGACGATCGTGAGGCGGCTGCCGGCCCGGCGCACCACGGCCCGTCCGAACGCCGTGACGTGCTCGCCTTCGGGGACGGGACCGCTGGTGCCGTAGAGACGCTTGTGCTCGAAGACGAACACCGGGTCGTCGCTGCGGATGGCGGCGGTCACGAGCCCTTTGGCGTCGGCCGGCGTGGAGGGAACGACCACGCGTACGCCGGGGGTGTGCATCAGGTAGGCCTCGGTGCACTGCGAGTGCTCGGGGCCGAAACCGCCCCCGCCCGAGGCCATGCGCACCACGAGCGGCAGGTCGACGCGTCCGTCGTGGGCGTAGCGCCACGTCGCGCAGTTGAGGAACACCTCTTGACCGGCGCTGAACACGAAGTCGCAGTACTGCAACTCGGCGATGGGCCGCAGTCCTCGCATGGCCATCCCGATCGCCATGCCCACCACGAGGTTCTCACTGATCGGGGTGTCGAAGAGCTGGTCGCCGATGAACTCTCCCATACCTCGCGACACACCCCACACGCCGCCCATGGGTCCGACGTCCTCGCCGAACATCACCACGTTCCGGTCGCGCTTCATCTCGCCCACGATCGCCTCTCGGATCGCGTGTGCGTACTTGACGATCCGCGTCTCGTCCGGCGTCTGGTGGGAGATTTCGGTCACGGTACGAACACCGATTCGCGAGCCGTGTGGACCCCCACGACCGGCCTCGACCTCATCGCTGCGACCGCAGCCTCGATGCGCTCGTCGAAACCCCGCTCGAGCTCCTCACGAAGCGCCGGATCGATCTGGTCGAGGGGATCGGCCAGCGCAGCACCGTCAGAGCCGGCCCCAGCGCCGGCTGCGGCCCCGGGCCCGTCCCCCCCAATGGGCGGGTGCCGACGGTACGACTCCCGATCGCCGAGCCAATGACCCCGGAGGCGGGTGACCTTGGCCTCGATGAGCGAAGGACCATCGCCGGCCCGGGCCCGGTTCGCGGCTGCGGCCACCGCGCCGAAGACGGCATCGATGTCGGCGCCGTCGACCACGATCCCGGGCATGTCGTAGCCGGCGGCCCGGTCGGCGATGTCCGCGACCGCTGTGGACACCGATGCCGGCACCGACATCCCCCATCCGTTGTTCTCGCACAGGAGGATGAGCGGCAGACGGGCGACGGCTGCGTAGTTCGCCGCCTCGTGGAACTGACCCCGGTTGGCCGAGCCGTCGCCGAAGAACACGATGCAGACCCGCCCCGAGCCCAGCCGCTGCTCGGCATACGCGACCCCGGCGCCGATGACGAAGTTGCCGCCCAGCGATCCGCTCTCGCCGAGGATGCCCCGAGCGGGATCGACGACGTGCATGACCCCGCCCTTGCCCCGATTGGTACCGCCCTCGCGGTACGCCATGTCGCACAGGATGGTCTCGAGCGGCAGGTCGCGAGCGATCCAGTAGGCGGTGCCCCGATGGCCGTAGAGCATCGGATCGTCGGGACGCAACGCAGCCAGCGCGGCGCACTGGGCCAGCTCCTGGCCGGCACCGAGATGGAGGTTGGCGGGGATCTCGCCGGTGAGGCAGAGCTGCGCCACCCGGTTCTCGAAGCGGCGGGCGAGGAGCGCCGTCGAGAGGATTCGGCGCCGCGTCAGCTCGTCCACCATCCCCCGATCGTGTGCATCTCGGCGACGCTGGGCAGGCGCCTCTGCGCCAGCCCGCCCGCAATATAGGTCCGGGGCGCCGAGGAGCGCCGAGGAGCGACCCAGGTGCGCGCGTCAGCGTTGCGGTGCTACGAACACGGCATGAACGTAAGCACCAAGCGGCTCGACGGGCGAGCGGCCATCATCACCGGGGCGGCCCAGGGCCAGGGTGCCGCCGAGGCGGAGGCCTTCGTGGCCGAGGGGGCCCGGGTCCTCCTCACCGACGTGCTCGACGACGAAGGCGCAGCCCTCGCCGATCGGCTGGGGCCGGCCGCGGCGTACCGCCACCTCGACGTGACCGACGAGACCCAGTGGGTCGAGGCTGTCGCCGACGCCGTGGATCGGTTCGGGGCGCTGCACGTCCTGGTGAACAATGCCGGGATCTCGCTGCGCCCCGCACCCATCGCCGAGTCGTCGGTGGCGCGCTACCGACGGGTGATCGAGACCAACCTGGTGTCGATGTTCACGGGGATCCACCACGCCGCGCCCCATCTGAGCGCGACGGGCAACGGATCGATCATCAACGTGTCGTCGGTGAACGGTTTCGCCGGCGCAGCGGGCATCGCCGGGTACGTGTCGAGCAAGTTCGGGGTGCGCGGCCTCACCCGAACGGCAGCCCTCGAGCTCGGGCGATCGGGTGTGCGCGTCAACTCGATCCACCCTGGCCCCATCGACACGCCCATGCTCCAGCCAGCGGCCTGGGGCGGCTTCGACATGCGCCCGATGCTCGCCGCCCGCATGCCCCTGGGCCGGCTTGGCCAACCGGCCGAGGTCGCCGAGCTCGTCGTGTGGTTGGCGTCGGATGCAAGCGGCTACTGCACGGGCGCCGAGTTCGTGATCGACGGCGGTTTCCTCGCCGGTCCCTTCGACCCGGTGGGCCCGCTCGAGCGGGAGGCCGGGGTGTGACGCCCCAGCCGCCTGCCGTGCCGCCCGTGGCAGCGTCTCCGTCGTCGACGCGAGCCACGGCGATCGTCGGGGATCGGCTGATCGACGCCGACAACCACTACTACGAGCCCCGCGACGCCTTCACCCGTCACATGCCCCGAGACCTGTTGCCCCTTGCTGTTCGCGTCGAGGGCGAGGGTGCCGACGAGAAGATCTTCGTGGGATCGCACCGCTTCGTGTTCCTCCGCAACCAGTACGACGCCGTCGTGAAGCCCGGCGCCCTGCGGGAGATGCTGCGCAGCATGAAGGCCAGCGGCGAGCGGGGTGACGCCAGCGAGGTCGACGAGCCGATGCAGCCCGCGTACGTCGACCCGGTGGCCCGCCTGGAAGCCATGGACCGACAGGGTGTCGAGGCCACCCTGTTGTTCCCGACGCTCGCCGTGTGCGTCGAGCAGGCCATGGCCGGCGATCCCGTCCAGATCCACGCCAACTTCGAGGCGTTCAACCGGTGGCTCGACGACGACTGGGGTTACGCCCACGCCGGGCGCATCTTCGCTGCGCCGCTCATTCCGCTGGCCGACCGCGATCGCGCCTGCGCCGAGCTCGACCGCGTGCTCGCGCGGGGGGCACGGGTCGTGGCGCTCCGGCCCGGTCCGGCCTATGGACGTTCGCCGGGTGATCCGTGGTTCGATCAACTGTGGGCCCGGATCGACGAGGCCGGGGTGCTCGTGGGCCTGCACATCGGCGAGAGCGGCTACAACGAGATGTTCTCGACGGCCTGGGGGGAGAGCCCCAACCCGCCGTCGCACCGGCAGAGCGCGTTCCAGTGGTCGTGCTCGTACGGCGACCGTCCGATCATGGACACCATTGCGTCGCTCGTGCTGCACAACCTGTTCGGCCGCTTTCCCAACGTGCGTCTGGCCTCGGTCGAGAACGGCTCGCTGTGGGTGCCCTACCTGCTGGCCCAGCTCGACAAGATGAAGGGCATGGGCCGCAACGGCCCGTGGCCGGGCGGGTACGTCTCGGGCCGGCCCAGTGAGATCCTCGGGCGTCACCTGTACGTGTCGCCGTACCACGAGGAGGACATCCCGGCGTTGGCCCGGCTGATCGGACCGTCGCAGGTGTTGTTCGGCTCCGACTGGCCCCACCCCGAAGGGTTGGCCGAGCCGGCCGATTTCATCGAGGGGCTCGCCGGCCTGCCCGACAGTGACGTGCGCCTGATCATGCGCGACAACACGTTGCGGTTGCTGGGTCTGGGCCCGGGTCGGGGTCTGGGGGCATCGCCTTGAAGCCCCGATTCGACCGGTACTCCCAGTCGTACGACCACGTCGCCATGACCCGCGACGAGCACGGCATCATCGAGCTCCGACTTCACAGCGACGACGGCCCGCTCGTGTGGGGCGCAGCTCCGCACACCGAGCTCGGATACTGCTTCACCGATGTCGGCTCCGACCCCGAGAACCGGGTGGTCGTCATCACGGGGACGGGAGACCGGTTCATCTCGGCCATCGACGACAGCTGGGTCGGAGCCATGACGCCGCAGAAGTGGGACACGATCTATGCCCACGGCAAGCGCCTGCTCGGCCGTCTGCTCGACATCGAAGTACCCGTCATCGCCGCGATCAACGGTCCGGCCACCGTTCACGCCGAGATCGCCGTCCTGTCCGACATCGTTCTCGCCGCCGAGCACACCTATTTCTCCGATGCTCCGCACTTCCGGTTCGGCACCGTGCCCGGCGACGGGGTGCACGTCGTGTGGCCAATGCTGCTCGGCGTCAACCGGGGCCGGTACTTCCTCCTGACGGGCCAACGGATCTCGGCCGCCGAGGCCCTGACGCTCGGCGTCGTCAGCGAGGTCGTGCCCGCGGCGATCCTCCTCGACCGGGCCCACGAGCTGGCCCGGATGCTGGCCCGCCAACCCGACACCACGCTGCGCTACACCCGCGACGCGCTCACCCAGCCCATCAAGCGGCTCCTGCTCGACAACGTGGGCTACGGGCTGGCCCTGGAAGGCCTGGGCGCATACGCCTCCTGGCCGACGGGCGACCAGCCGACTTCAGCCTGAGATCGCGTGATCTCCCTCGCCTGATGGTGGGTTCCCACGAAGTCCCGTGCGCGCACGGATGCCATCGCGCCTCCGAGCAGCGACGATCGGACCCGTACCCAGGCCCCACCTTTTTCGTCCCCGGAACCCAGGAACCCGCCCTCGTACGAGGCTTCGGTGCCGTCTACACCGACGTCGACACCGAGCACACGGCCTTCGAGTACTTCGCAGCCGACGGAACATCGCTCGGTAGCTACGCCGTCCCACTGTCGGACCGGGGCCTCTCGTTCCTCGGCGTCGCGTTCGCCGAACCGATCGTGGCCCGGGTTCGCATCGAGTACGGCACCGAAGCGTTGGGTGGCGACAACGGGACCGACACCGACGTTGCCGTGATGGACGACTTCATCTTCGGCGAGCCGCGAGCCATCGAGGGGTGAGCCGCTGCTCGCTTGAGAAACGGGCCTTTCGGCCCGGTCCTGAGGGCATCCCCGGGGGGTGTACGGTGCGCTGGTGATCTTTTCTCGCCCCGGCTCCGGCCGCGTTGACCTCCAGGGGTGCTCGGTCGTGCCTTCGTGACCCTCACCGATGTCGTCCCGAACCTGACCCGGGCCATGATGCCCTCCGAGAACGAGATCCGACGGGCCCGCCGGCGACTCCACGCCAAGGCGATCACCATCGTGGCGTTGTTCTTCGCGAGCTACTGGGGTCTGGTGATCGCCGACAACCGGACGCTCGTCCGTTTCGGTTGTGCCGTCACCCTGATCGTGGCCGTGGTCGCGGTGGCCACCGGGATCATGCACGACGCCAACCACGGGGCATTCAGCAGCTCCCGCCGGGTCAACAAGGTCGTCGGCTACACCCTCGACGTGCTCGGCGGCAGCTCGTGGCTGTGGCGCTTCAAGCACAACACGCTGCACCACGGCAACACGAACGTCGTCGGCGTCGACAGCGACATCGACCAGGGTCCCGTCGCCCGCCTCGCTCCGCAACAGCAATGGCGTCCGTGGCACCGATACCAGCACGTCTACCTGTGGTTCGTGTACGGCCTGCTGGCGATCCGCTGGTTCCTCATGGCCGACTTCATGAACCTCCTCACCAACCGCATCGGCGCACAGCCGCTGAACGTCACCCGCCGCCGACGCGACGTCATCTATCTCGTGGTGGGCAAGCTCGTGCACCTCACCTGGGCTGTGATCGTCCCGCTCCTCTTCAACCCATGGTGGGGCGTGCTGGCGTTCTACCTCGTGTCGTCGTGGATCGTGGGGTTCCTCTTGGCCACGATCTTCCAGATGGCGCATTGTGTCGACGCCGCCGAGTTCGTCGACGAGGGCACGGCCTGCAAGGGCCCCCAGTTCCAGATGCACCAGATCAACACCACCGTCGACATCAACTTCCGGTTCGTGCCGCTGCGCTGGCTGATGCGCTGGTTGGTCGGTGGCCTCGATCACCAGGTGGTCCACCATCTCGTGCCCAAGCTCCCGCACACGCTCTACCCCAAGATGCGCAAGCGTCTCGAGGCGGCGTGCCTCGCCCACGGTGTCACCCTCCGAACCCACGTGAGCATGCTCGACGCGCTGCGCTCCCATGGGCGCTGGCTCAAGCTCATGGGCCAGCAGCCAGCCGCCATCGCCGTGGTGCCCATCGACGTCATCGGACGTTCCTGAGGGTTGTTCCCAGTGGCTGTTCCGGTGCCTGTTCCGATCAGCTGACCCGATCAGCGCCGACGCGCCAGACTGAGCCATGGACACGCCCCAGCACGACCTCCCGCTCGACCCGGATGGCGACCTCGGGGGCGACCTCGACCTGACCGATCCGGCCACGATGGAGTGCCCCTACGGGCTCTATCGGGCACTCCATGACGGCGACGTCCGAACGCTGGCCGTTGCTGGTGTCGGCCATTGGGTCGGGCGGATGGCCGACGTGCGCGACGTCGCCACCGACACGGCCCGATTCTCCAACCAGTACTTCGGCGACGACATCCGTCCAACCGGGGTGAGCGGGCTCCCCGTCGAGGACGATGTCGCGGCGATCTTCGATGCCGGGCCCCCGGTCCGCAAGGCACTCTGGATGACCGACCCGCCGGTGCACTCGTTGCACCGGGCACTCGTCAACCGGGCGTTCACGCCGCGCCGGGTGGCCGCGCTCGAGCCGGTGATCCGCCAGATCGCCCACGATGCGATCGATCGCTTCGCCGAGCGGGGCGCCGTGGAGTTCATGTCCGAGTACGCGATCGTGATCCCCATGACGGTCATCGCCGATGCGCTCGGCGTGTCTCGCGACATGCTGTACACGTTCAAACGGTGGTGTGACGACATCCTCGCCGGCAACCTCGACCTGCTCGACCACCAGCGACGCCGCCAGGTCGCTACGTCGTTCGTGGAGTACTGCGAGTACTTCGCCGACATCGTCGCCGACCGTCGAACGACCCCTCGCGACGACATGATCTCAGCCATCGCCAACGCCGAGGTCGACGGTCAACGGATGGATCTCGCCGAGGTGCTCGCCGCCACAGAGACGCTGTTGCTCGCCGGGAACGAGACCACCAAGAACCTGATCGGCAACGCCATGCTGATGCTGCTCCAGCACCCCTCACAGCTGGCCGAGGTGCGGGCCGATCCCGGCCTCGTGCCCAACATGCTCGAGGAGGTGCTCCGCTACGAGGGGCCGGTGCAGTGCCTGTACCGCCTGGTGACGGGCGACACCGAGATCGCGGGGACACCCATCTCAGCCGGGAGCATGGTGATGCTCGGCTGGGGCTCGGCCGGGCGCGATCCCCGCATGTTCGACGATCCCGATCGCTTCGACATCCACCGCGCCAACGCCAGGGAGCACGTGAACTTCGGCTTCGGCCCTCATTTCTGCATTGGCGCGCCGTTGGCCCGGGCCGAGGGCCGTATCGCCTTCGAGGTGCTCTTCGAGCGGCTGGGCCCGATCAGCCTGGCTCCGCAGGCCTCAACTGCACACGTCCCCACCTTCGCCACCCGCGGTCTGCAACGCCTCGATCTCGAGTTCGAGCGCTCGTGAACGGCTCGGAGCCGGCGACGGTTCCCCCGCTCGTGGCGGTCCCCGAGGATTGGCATCGCGCCCTGGCGATCGTGGCCCATCCCGACGACCTCGAGTACGGAGCCGCCAGCGCCATCGCCCGCTGGACCAAGCAGGGCAAGGACATCGTGTACCTCCTGGTGACCCGCGGCGAAGCGGGAATCTCCACCATGGTCCCGTCCGAGGCCGGGCCCGTCCGAGAAGCCGAGGAGCGAGCCGGTGCCGCGCTGGTCGGCGTCACCACCGTGGAGTTCCTCGACCACCGCGATGGCGTCGTCGAATACGGGCTGGCCCTGCGACTCGATCTCGCTCGGGCGATCCGCCGTCATCGACCCCACGTGCTGATCACGATCAACCACCACGAGCGCTGGGCCTTCGGCGGTGTCAACCAGGCCGACCATCGCCACGTGGGTCTGGCCGCGGTCGATGCCGGTCGCGACGCGGCCAATCGATGGATCTTCCCCGAGCTGATCGGCGAAGGGCTCGAGCCCTGGAGCGGTCTGCGCTTCGTGGCCGTGAGCGAATCACCGTTCGCCGGGCACGCCGTCGATGTCACCGACACCGTGGAGCTCGGGATCGCGTCGTTGCGAGCCCACGCGGCGTACCTGGCTGCCCTCGATCCGCCGCCCGATCCCGACGCCTTCGTGCGGGGCATCGTCAACGGCGCAGCCGAGCACTTCGGGGGTCGGCCCGCCGTGCGCTTCGAGCTCATCGATCTCTGACGGGCTCCCTTGGGTCACTCGTCGTCGGGAAGCCGGTACGTGTCGCGGTCTTCGACCCGGGGCTGGCGGCCGGTCCGAAAGGGTGACAGCGGCGCGTCGACGAGGAGCACACGGTGCCAGTCGCGAGCCACGGCGGCGGCAGCGTTGCGCCAGGCCATGATCGAGGGATCGGTGTACTGGGCCTTCTCGAACGCCGCCCATTCCTCCCACGTGGGGATGGCCCACAGGACGAGCGCTTCGGAGTCGTTCTTCATCGCCGTCACGAAGGCCCCGGCAAGCTGCCATCCGAAGCGCTCGTAGGCGGGGACGGCCTCCCGGCGCACGAGCTCGATGTACTCCCATGCCGTTCCCGGGCGAACCTGGACCATCTCGTGGGCGTAGGTCTCGCCGCGGACCCCGTGGGCACACAGCTCTTCGATGGTGCGCGTCCACGGCGCCGGGATCATGAGCCGGTCCTCACCGCTGCGGCGAAACTGGGCGGCGCGGGCCCACCAGGCGCTCAGCGTCGGGTTCTGGAGGGTCGGATGGTTGAACTCGTGACGGAACGAGCGGGCCATCCCGTCGAAGCCGTCCTCCTCCCACATGTTCACGACCTCCGGCCACCGCCGGGTCGTGCCCACGGTTCCCCAGACCCCGTAGCAGAGCTGATGGCGCTCTTCCTGGGCGATGGGCGAGAAGTTGGCCGTCATGTGGTGCATGTAGTTGGCCCGGTTGGGACCGATGATGTCGATGTACTCGTGGATGTAGAGCTTGTCGTTCACGGGGTCCCTGATCGAGCGGCAATGGACGTGCGGGGCCCAACGTGACAACCGATGCGCCCAGGCGGGCACCAGCCCGCCGATAGGGAGGGTACGGCTGTGAGCTCCAGCGGACCGGGTTGGGCGCCGGCGGGTTGGAACGCCGACCCCTCGGGAGCGCACGAGCTTCGTTACTTCGACGGCCAGACCTGGACCGAGCACGTGTCGGGCGCGCACCTCGGGCCGGGAACCAGCAGCGGCCCGACGAGGTCCCCGTCATCCTTTGTGGCGACGGGACTCACGTGGCGGGCCCGTCACCGTCCCCTGCCGACGGCCGAGCGAGGCCTGGGCGCGGCGGGCGGGATGCTCGTGGCCCTGGGCGCGGTCGGCTTCGGCGCCGAACGTCTGGAGACGAGCGGATCGTCGAGCCTGGGGATCGCCGTCACGGCCGCCCTGGTGATCGCTGGTGTCGTGGGCGCGTACCTGCTCGACGGGGCGCTCCGGTCGAGCAGCATCACGATGCTCGTCGTGGGCATCTCGTCGTTCTGGGTGTTCGTCACCGTCGAGACCTCGATCGACCAGGTCGACACCGGGCTCTTGTTCGCGGCCGGAACCTACGCCCTCGTGTACCTCGTGGGCCCGGCCCGCTCGCACGGTCCGCTGCTGGGTGCGGCGCTCGTCGCCGCATGGGCGTGGGCACTGATCCAGACGGCCGACACGGCGTTCCTCGAGGCCACGCCATCGGGCTCGGAAGCCGGCGCGGTGTCGCTGTTCGTGGGCACCGTGTACGTGCTCGGCGCGATCATGGCCGATCGGCGAGCGCTGCGATCGGTCGCGGCGATCGCGTTCGCCGTGGGCTCCCTGGCGATCGCCAGCGGGGCCTTCGTCGTGGGCGGCGAGACCTCGGCGGTGTTCGGAGGGCTCATCGCGCTCGGGTTCGGGTGTTCCTACCTCGGCTTCGGGGCCCGCCACGAGCGGCGCTACACCGCGTGGATCGGCGCCGTGGGCGTGGCCGCAGGGCTGGCGACGGCGGCTTCCTCGATCGCCGACGACGGCGAGGGCAACACCACGTCCGCGCTGCTCGTCGTGGCGGGCATCGTGGCGCTCGCCGTGACCTACCGGCTCCAGGCCCGGCTGGGACCGGCCCCGACCGACGCTGCCCTCGAGGCGCGCAGCGAACGCCCGTGAGTGGCCTGTCCGCCGACCTTCGTGGTCCGTCGAACCGTCACCCATCGCCTCTGAGGCTTCCTGGGCCTGCCCCTGAGCGCCCGGGCCTCCGCTAGTCACGATCACTCCTCGTTTCCGACCCGGGTTCACCAGCCGAGCCGATCGATCCCCCGCCTGACCCTGTGCTCGACGAGCCCTGGTGGCGCGACCTCGCCGAGAAGTCCTCACCGCCCGCATTTCGCAAGCACGGCATCGTGATCTCCGCCGGCCAGCTCGAAGCACCTGACATTCGTGCTCTCCCACGCCGAGGTCGAACGACCAGACGGACTGACCAGCACGAAATCGGAGCCGAGCAGCTCGTAGCTACTCGATGTGGAGACCGCTGAGGGCCCGGGCGATGACGAGGCGCTGGATCTCCGGGGTGCCTTCGAAGCTCGTGTAGAACCATTCAGAGTGTTCGGCTCGTGCCATCAAGTGTCTCTGAGCTGCTCTTTCGTCCAAGAGCAGTCCGGCCAGGAGGAGGGACAAAAGTAGGGACAGATTGCTGCCGCCCCGCCCGCACACCAACCGTGGGGCTGTTGCCAGGGGAAAACGGTGGTCAACTCATCTGATAGCTGTTACGCTATCGCAATGACCGACTCCTCAAGACTCGTCCGTCAGGCACGTGCCGTGAGTGGGTTCACCCAGAGGGCCGTCGCGGCACGCTCGGGCATCGCCCAACCGACGATCGCCGCCATCGAATCCGGGCACCGCGACACCACCGTCGCCACCTTCGTCCGACTGGTTGAGGCCAGCGGCTGCCGCGTCGCCCTGCTCCCCACGTTGACGAGCTCGGTGGCCGACGTGTCCGCCGCCGTCCACGACGACCTCATCCAAGGACACGAGAACGTCGGCTTCCGCCGATTCATCCAACTCGCCGACGACCTCCGTACCTCGGATCCGGCGCTGTCAGTCGCCCTCACCGTCCAGCCCCCATCGCCGTCCGGATCGCCGCTCTACGACGCGCTCATCGCTGCCGTGGTCGAACATCGCCTCACAGAACGATCGCTTCCCGTTCCAACCTGGGTTCACCATCCGAGCCGATCGCTCCCCAGTCTGACCCCCCTCCTCGACGAGCCCTGGTACCGCGACCTCGCCGAGAAGTCCTCGCCGCCTGCATTTCGCAAGCACGGCGTACTGATCTCCGCCGGCGAGCTCGAAAGCACGTGACACTCGTGCTCTCCCCCGCCGAGATCGAACGGCTCCTCGACGCGCTCGCAGCAAACCTCACGGCCAAAGGGATCGACGCGACCATCACCGTGGCCGGCGGGGCCGTGATGGGACTCGTTTACCAAGCGCGCCCGTCGACCACGGACATCGATGCCCTGCTGAGGCCGAAGAACGCTGTTCTCACAGCCGCCGCCGAGATCGCTCCGCGGGAAGGTCTGCCGCCGGACTGGCTCAACGACAAGTTCTCCATGTTCTGGCCCCACCACGGCGAGCCCGACATCAGCCACGTCGTGCAGCGCGGCACCGTCACGATCCGCTACGCAGGCCCGCGAGTCATGTTGGCGATGAAGATGCTCGCATCGGTTCGCGGCCGCCGCGACACCGACGACCTTTCCTTCCTTCTCGCGCCAGCCGAAGTGGAACGCGTCGATGACGCCATCGCCATCTTCGAGGACTTCTACCGCGATCACGAAGTCCCTGCCCAAGCAATCGCCGTCATCACCGCGACGCTCAACCATCGCTGAAGCTGCTCGAAGGTTCACAGGTTGACGAATACCTGGGACTCAAGGCAGCCTGGATCCGGAGGCCGCCACGGCTGTCCCATCGGGTGATGGGCTGTGCCAGACACCAGACACCAGACCCCGGACGACGGTCTCGTCGAGGCCATCACGGGCGCGCGTCGGGGGTCGAATGCGCCCGCCCACGGCGATGATGTAGGCGATGTTGAGCACGTCGGGCGGTGACCGAGCGCTGAGGTTGGCGACATCGCGGTGAGACCGGCGACACGGCCGAACTAGCCCCGAACTAGCCCAGAACTAGTCCAGATCAGTAGGGACGGGGTAGGGACAGATTCCGATTCTGACCGCAGAGAGCGCTCGACGGAAACGACATAGCCAGACGGATTGACCAGTACGAAAGTGGCGCTGAACAGCCAGTCTGCTACTCAATGTGCAACCCAGACAGCGCCCGGGCGATGACGAGGCGCTGGATCTCCGAGGTGCCTTCGAAGATGGTGTAGATCTTGGCGTCGCGGACCCACCGCTCCACGGGGAAGTCGCGGATGAAGCCATACCCGCCAAGGATCTGCACGGCCCGCTCGGTCACCCGTACCGCTGTCTCTCCGGCCTTGAGCTTCGACATCGAGCCTTCGGCTGCGGTGAACGGCACCTTGTTGGCGGCCATCCATGCGGCGCGCCAAACGAGGAGACGGGCCGCGTCGATGTCGGTGCGCATGTCGGCCAGGGTGAAGGCGATCGACTGGTTCTCGATGATGGCCTTGTGGAACTGCTGGCGCTCCTTGGCGTAGTCGAGCGCGAACTCGAATGCCGCCCGAGCGATACCGATGGCCTGGGCGGCCACGACGGGACGAGTGGCCTCGAACGTCGACATCGCCGCCTGCTTGCCCGTGCGCTGACCGGAGCGGGCCCGGGCCAGCCGGTCGTCGAGGCGCTCGATCCCGCCGAGCACGCAGGACGACGGAACCCGCACGTCGTCGAACACGACCTCAGCCGTGTGCGAGGCCCGGATCCCGTGCTTGCGTTCCTTCTTGCCCATCGTGAGGCCCGGCGTTCCCGGCGGGATGATGAACGAAGCATGACCGCGAGCGCCCATCGCCGCGTCGACGGACGCCACGACCACATGCACGTTGGCGATGCCGCCGTTGGTGATGAACACCTTGGTGCCGTTGATGATCCAGTCGTCTCCTTCGCGCACGGCGCGTGTGCGCAGCGACGAGACGTCGGAGCCGGCGTTGGACTCGGTCACGCAGAACGCGCCGAGGCGGAGGTCGCCCGGCGTGCCGTAGCACTCGGGTACCCAGGTCATGACCTGCTCGGGTGTGCCTTGGCCGGAGATGGCCGAGACGGCGAGGCCCGTCCCCATGATCGACAGCCCGATGCCGGCATCACCCCAGAACAGCTCCTCGTTGACGATCGGCATCGACAGACCCGTGGGGTCGGCCGACACCTGGGCGAGGAACTCCCAGGAGTAGATGCCGGCCTTGGCCGCTTCCTCGAGGATGGGCCACGGCGTCTCTTCACGCTCGTCCCACTCCTCGCCGGCGGGACGGATCACCTTCTCAGCAAACTCGTGGATCCAGTCACGCAGCGTGACCTGGTCGTCGTTGAGGGACAGCGAGAACTCAGCCATGAGCGCACCTCGAGGGCGGGAGCGGGACGGAGCGGGTGGACGAGTGCGGTCATAACCGGGGGCGTCCAACGGCTGATCCGTCACGTGGTCATGTTACCACTCAGTAACTTAGTCGACGATCACGCCGCAGCCGAACCGAGAAAGTCGGCATCGCCGAACGCGAAGATCCCGCCATCGGAGGCGACCAGCCAGTACCCGAGACCGGTGGGCGTCACGGCCATCCCCACGATCGGCTTGGTCAGTGCCATGGCACCGGTCGAGCCCGAGAAGCTCGCATCACCAAACGCGAACAACCCGCCATCCGACGCCACCAACCAATACCCCAGGCCCGACGGCGACGCCGCCATCCCCACGATCGGACGGGCGAGAACCTGATCGGCGAGGGCGCCGAAGAACGCCGCATCGCCGAAGGTCGTGACGGCTCCCCGCTCGTCGACCACCCAGTAGCCCTGACCCGACGGCGTGGCGGCCAAGCCCACGACAGATGGCCCGACGAGCCTGACCGGGGCCGAGCCGGCGGCGACCGCAGCCCCGAACGCGTGCACCTGCCCCGCACACGACACGACTCGGTAGCCCTCGGGGAACAGCCCAGCCGAGTCGACGGTCTCGCCTGCCGGGGTCGCGCCGGCAGCGACGTAGGCCGACGGTGCGGCCGCCGGAGCCGGCAGCGGCGGGGGTGGTGGCGTGACGGTGGCGGGGTTCGACGTCGGCCCTGGCAGCGCCGAAGCCGGGACCGCAGCTTGTGCCAGAGCCGGGACCGTCGCGGTCGCCGACGCGGTCGATGTCGGCGTGGTCGGAGCGCTCTGGGTCGCGGGCATGGTCTGGGTGGTCGGCGTGGTCTGGGTGGTCGGCCCGGTCAGCCCGGTCGAGGTGGACGGGGTGGCCGGCCCGGTCAGCCCGGTCGAGGTGGACGGGGTAGCCGGCCCGGTCATCCCGGTCGAGGTGGACGGGGTAGCCGGCCCGGTCATCCCGGTCGAGGTGGCCGACGTGGTCGGCATGCTCGACGTGGCTGGCATGGTCGGCATGGTCGACGTGGCTGGCATGGTCGGCATGGTCGGCGTGGTCGGGGCCGAGGATGGGACCGACGGGACGGGGTCCGGCAGTGTGGTCGGTCCGGTGGTGGGCCCGGTCACGGGAGACGTCGGCTCCGGAGCCGGAGGCACGGAATCGGGCGGAGCGGTCACAGGAGGTTCGGGCGGAGCGGTCACGGGAGGTTCGGGCGAGGGGGCCGGGGCGACGGGGGCCGGGGCAGGCTCCAGAGCCGGCGGCGTCTCAGGAACGAGCTGGGGCACCGACGGTACGACGGGGGGTCGGGTCGAGGGCCGGCGCATCGGTGGCCCGACGATGCCGACGGTTCGATCGTTGACGACCACGGCCCGACCGGGCAGCGGCGCGAGGTCGTAGACCGACGCCAGCGACGATGCCAGCACCGCAGCCATCCGCTGGGCACCGGACGTCGTGAGGTGGAGCCGGTCGGGATCGCGGACGGGGTCGAGGTCGCCGGCGCAGTCGGGAACGGCTCCGACCCATTGCCGGTCGGGTCCGGCCACGGCTGCACCCGGGTCGAGGAGATGCGTGCCCGGATACGTCGACGCCAACTCGGCGGCCGCCCGGTACACGCCTGTGGCGTGGAGGTCATCGTCGCGGTTGGCCATCGGGGGCGGTGCTGCCCACCACACGGCGGCGCCCCGAGCCGTGAGGGCAGTCATGAGCGCGTCGGCCTTCGCCTGCCACGCTGCGTAGAACGCCAGGCTGCGGCTCGGAATGGGACGACGATCGGCGCCGAGGGGGTACGGGGCGACGTAGTTGCCGACGAAGAGCACGACCGCCACATCGGGGTCGAACGTGGCGACATCGTCGGCGGCGCGCCGTATCCAGTCGGCGTCGGACGAGAGCAGCCCGGTACCCCACTGAGCGTCGATCTTCACCTCGGCCCCGTAGCCCTGGAGCAGCGCAACGGCCTGGGCGCCGGTCTGGCCCATGATCGAATCGCCGAGGAGCAGGACGCGCAGGGGACGATCAGATGGGGCCCGCCGGGGTCCGGCGTCGGCTCCCGAGAACTTGAGCGCCTGTCCGCCCATGACCATCGTCGCCAACGCCACGATCGTCAGGACCAGCGATGACGGCCGCGAGTGTCCGAGCCTGGGCAGGTGCGCGCCCAACCTCTTCGACGCGCTGCATCCACCACCATCCACGACACTCCTCCCCATGCCCCCATATGTCGACGCAATTACCCCCAACTTGAGCGATTTCCCCAGAATCCGGACATCTCGCCGTTTCCGGCGCAGGCAATGACACCGGCGCAGGCGCTTCGAGGTCGGCGCAGGCCCGGGGCGACCCGGCGCGCCGAGCGGCTGGGAGTCCTTCCAGGCCAGCGGCGCGAGCCCGCTCGCCGATAGGTTTCGGACCATGACCAGCGAGACCACGACCACCGACCAAGGCCTGCCCGACATCGAGCCGTACCGCATCCACATCGACAACGAGGTCCTCACCGACCTGCGCCACCGGCTGGCGCGAACCCGATGGCCCGAACCGGCTCCCGACCCGTCCGACAGAGCAGGAGCCCATGGCGGCGGGGGGACGAGTGACGCCCCGAGCGACTGGGCGTACGGCATACCGCTGGCCGAGGTGCAGCGCCTCGCCACGTACTGGCGGACGGGGTACGACTGGCGCTCCTGGGAAGCCCGGCTCAACGCCTTCCCGCAGTTCGTGACCGAGATCGACGGTGAACGGATCCACTTCCTCCATGTTCGCTCTCCGCACCC
Source organism: Actinomycetes bacterium (assembly GCA_031362415.1). GTDB lineage: Bacteria > Actinomycetota > Acidimicrobiia > IMCC26256 > VFJJ01 > VFJJ01. Next base: position 19,969 of record JANLSK010000264.1, read on the forward strand.
CGATGCCCTTCCGCTGCTCCTCACCCACGGTTGGCCGGGATCGATCGTGGAGTTCCTCGATGTCATCGGACCCCTCACGAACCCGCAAGCCCATGGGGGACAAGCATCCGATGCCTTCCACGTCGTCGTGCCGTCGATCCCCGGATACGGCTTCAGTGGCCCGACCCGCACCCCTGGCGTCGACTCCCGGCGGGTGGCCCGAATGCTCGCCGCCCTCATGGCCCGCTTGGGTTACGACCGCTACGGCGCCCAGGGTGGCGACTGGGGTGCGGTGATCACGCGCTGGCTGGCGGTCGACGACGCTGAACACCTCGCCGGCATCCACCTGAACATGGTGCTGTGCGAGGTGCCGCGGACCGACGACGGCGGCGTCTCGCTCGACGGGGTCACCCCGGCCGAGCTGGCGCTCATGGCCGACATGGGCCGGGTCGGCGCCGAGGAGACCGGCTACTTCGCCATCCAGTCGACGCGACCGCAGACCCTCGCCTACGCCCAGGCCGACTCCCCCGTCGGGCTCATGGCGTGGATCGTCGAGAAGTTCCACGCCTGGTCGGACGACGGGACCCGCTTCGGCGACGACGCGCTGCTCACCAACGTGATGCTCTACTGGGCCACGGGCACCGCCAACTCGTCAGCCCGGCTGTACTTCGAGTCCCAACACGCCGGCACGCACGCCACCCACCCCTTCCCCCACCGGATCACGGTCCCCACGGGCGCCGCAATCTTCCCCAAGGAGCTGTTCACACCACCGCGAGCATGGGCCGAGCGCGCGTATGACATCGTGCGCTGGACGGTGCACGACCACGGTGGCCACTTCGCCGCCTTCGAGCGCCCCGACGAGCTCACCGCCGACGTGCGCACGTTCTTCGCCACCCTCCGCTGAGACCTCAGCCGCTCGAGAGCCTCGAATCCCCGACCAAGTGTGAGTACCACCCCGCTTTTCCCGGACAACTCACTCCTGGTCGAGGAGCTCGGGCCCGATCCGTCGGATGCGACGCCGAGCGGTCCGAGCGCGCGAACGGTGGTCCCTGTGCAGATCGTGGCCGCACAACACCTGAGCGTCGATGTGCACCATCACCAGGAGTGAGTTGTCCGGGAAAAGCGGGGTGGTACTCACACTTGGTCGGGGATTCGAGGCTCTCGAGCGGCTGAGGTCTCAGCGGAGGGTGGCGAAG
>JANLSK010000269.1:0-24606 GCA_031362415.1 Actinomycetes bacterium
GTCCAGGCGTCTGAGTACGCCGGTCGGGCAGCCGACCTGGGCATCCAGATCCTGGGCGGCATGGGGTACTCGAACGAGACCAACATGCAGCGGTACTGGCGCGATGCCCGTCTCTACCGGATCGGGCCCGTCACCAACGAGATGGCCCGGAACTCGATCGCCGAGATGCTCGGCCTCCCCCGCTCGTTCTGAGCGGCGGCGTTCTCGAACGTGGGGGTCTTCGACGATCGCGTGGTGCTCGTCACCGGGGCGGGCCGGGGTATCGGCCGGGCCATCGCCGCGCGCTTCGCGCGCGACGGCGCCGCGGTGGTCGTCAATGACCTCGACGCGGCCACGGCATCCGACGCTGCGGCCGAGATATCGGCTGCCGGGTTACGGGCCGTGGGCGTTGCCGGATCGGTGGCCCGTGCAGACGACGCCGCGCTGATCGTGCAGGCGTGCGCCGATGCCTTCGGGCGCCTCGACGTTCTGGTGAACAACGCCGGCGTCACCCGCGACTCGATGGTGCACAAGATGTCCGACGACACCTGGGACCTGGTGCTCGACGTGGTGCTCCGGGGCACGTTCAACATGTGCCGGGCTGCGGCCCCTCTGCTTCGCGGTACACGCGACACCCCGAACGCCTATCACCGCAAGGTGATCAACGTGGCGTCGATCAACGGCATCTACGGCACCGTGGCCAACGCCAACTACTCGGCGGCCAAGGCCGGCGTCATCGGTCTCACCAAGACCCTGGCCCGGGAATGGGCGCCGTCCAAGGTGAACGTGAACGCCGTGGCCCCAGGCTTCATCGCCGGTACCGCGATGACGGCAGTGCGTGAACCGGGCAGTAACACTGGAATCCCGGCCGAGACACTGGCCCGGATCGAGCGCTCGATCCCGATTGGGCGGGGCGGAACACCCGACGACGTTGCCGGCTGTTGCGCCTGGTTGGCATCGACCGACTCCGACTACTGCACCGGTCAGGTGATCGAGCTGCACGGCGGACGTGAGATCGTGGAGGTCGTGTGAATCGTCGTCCGACAGGCAGCCGCCTCACAGGCGTGTGCCTCACAGGCGTCCGGGAGAGAGGCGGGAGCTCGACATGGCCCAGGTGAAGCTCACCTCGGTCGCTGAGGCCATGACCATGGTGGGCGACGGCGACCTCGTCGCCATTCAGAACATGGCCACTCAGGCGGCACCCATGGGCCTCGTGCGCGAGCTCGTCCGTCAGGGACGGCGCGATCTCGGCGTCGTCTGCCTCGTGGGCGGGATACCCATCGACTGGCTCGCCGCGGCCGGGTGCCTGAACCGGCTCATCGGCGCGGCGGTGTCGATGGAGCAGTTCGGGCTCTGCCAGCGCTACCGCAAAGCCGTGGAGGCACAGCAGATCCGGGTCGAGGAACTCTCGGAGACGGCGCTCAACGCCCGTCTGGGAGCGGGGGCGCGCAACCTGCCGTTCCTGCCCACCCGGGGTCTTATCGGCACCGACCTCATCGCCATCAACGACAACCTGGTGATGCTCGACGACCCGTTCGGCGGACCGCCCGTCGTCGCCTGCCGGGCCCTGGTGCCCGACGTGGCCCTCATCCATTGTCACCGGGCCGACCGCTACGGGAACGTGCAGTACGAGCCCACGGCACTCTGGCCCGATCTGGGGATCATGCCCAAGGCTGCGACCCGGGTGATCGTGAGTGCCGAGGAGATCGTCGACACCGACGTGCTGCGCCGCAACCCTGACCGCACGGTGCTCCCCGGCTTCATGGTCGATGCCGTGGTGGAGATCCCCTGGGGAGCGCATCCCACGTCGTTCAACCCCAAGTACGGATACGACACGGGCTTGCATCTGGCGTGGACGAAAGCGGCTCGCGACGACGACGCGACCGCAGCGTTTCTCGAGCGGTACGTGACCGGCCCCGCCAACCAGGCCGAGTATCTCGATCGGGTCGGCGGCGCATCGCGCATGGCGGCCCTGCAGCGTTGGGAGATAACGACATGAGCCTCGCCCCGTCCGCCGCCGCTGCCAACCCCCCTGCCAACGCAGTCGTGTCGGCCGCCGCCGTCGACTGGCGGTCATCACCTCCGGCCGCCGATTACACCGTCGACGAGTTGATGATCGTCGCTCTGTCGGAGTGCTTCGTCGACGGCGATCAAGCCTGCAACGGCATGGCCTCGTTCATCCCGGTGACGGCTTTCCAGCTCGCTCTGCGCACCCATGCCCCCGACCTGGTGTGGCTCGCCGGTGCCGTGGGTCTCGATCCGAAGCCCGACCGGGTGCCGGCATCCACGCTCGAGGCGCCGCTGTGGCGCAACTCCGTGATGTACGTGGAGCAGTACGGCGATTTCTGGACCTTCGCGCTCAACGGCCGCTGGCTCCAGAAGTTCTGCGTTGGCGCGGCTCAGCTCGACAAGTTCGGCAATGGCAACAACTCGGTGATCGGCGCCGACTACCACAGGCCCAGAGTGCGCTTGCCGGGCACGGCCGGCCTCGGCGACATGGGCTCGATCGGCAAGCAGCTCTACTACTGGAACCCCAACCACAACCCGCGGGCGATCGTCGACCGGGTCGATTTCGTGTCGTGCGCCGGATGGCTGGGCGGGGGCGACGAGCGTCAGGCGCTCGGCCTGACCGGTGGACCCGAGCTGGTCATCACGAACCTCTGCGTCATGGACTTCGAACCCACGAGCCGGCACATGCGCCTGAAGTCGCTGCATCCCGGTATCTCGGTCGAGCAGGTGCAAGCGGCAACAGGCTTCGAGGTGCTCGTCCCGCCAGGGGCCATCGCGCTCACCAGGGTGCCCACCGAGCACGAGGTGCACCTCATCCGGCACGTGATCGACCCCGACGGCATGCGCCTCCGGGAGTTCGGCAAGTAGAGCGGCAACCCTCACCGGGGCGTGCTCTGCCCATACGGAAGGTCGACGATGGACATCGAGATCGGGGTTCCCGGGCAGATCATGCCGCCGGCCGATCGCGCCGTGAGCATGGCCCGGCGCAACGAAGCCGATGGCTTCGACGCCGTGTGGTGGCCGTGCCATCTCATGGGCTGGCACCCCGACTCGGTGTGGACCGAAGACCTCACCCCCTTGGCGGCGGTCCAGCCCAACCCGCATGTGTACTTCGACCCGCTCATCATGATGGGTGCTGTGGGCGCGGCAACCGAGCGCATCAAGCTGGGCGTGGTCGTCACCGACCTCATCCGGCGGCATCCGGCGATGGCCGCCAACATGATGCTGACGGTCGATCATCTGTCGCAGGGTCGGGCGATCTTCGGTCTGGGCTCGGGCGAGGCCATGAACCTCACCCCCTACGGGCTCCCGTTCGACAAGCCCGTGGCCCGCCTGGCCGAAGGTATCGAGATCATCCGCAGGCTCTGGGCGGCCGACGGCCCGATCGACTTCGACGGGCAGTTCCACACACTGCACCACGCCGTGCTGGGCCTGTCGCCCTACAACGGTGTGGCCCCGCCCATCTGGACCGCAGCCCACGGTCCGAGGATGCTCGAGCTCACCGGACGTCTGGCCGACGGCTGGCTCCCCACCAAGCTCGATGTCGACGTGTACCGGTCGTCGCTGGAGCGCATCCGGTCGTCGGCTCGAGAATCCGGGCGCGACGCCGACGCCATCACGCCGGGAATCCTGGCCTATGTGCTGGTTGCGCCCGATCAGGCCACCTTGGAGCGGATGCAGCAGCAACCCCTGCTGCGGGCGCTGATGGTGATGCTGCCGCCCGAGATCTACCGCAAGCTCGGGGTCCAGCCTCCTGTAGCGGGTTTTCACGGGATCATCCCGGCAGCGGTGGAACGCGAGGAGGCGCTGCGCATCATCGACGGGATCCCGCCCAAGGTGGTCGATTACTACACCTTTTGCGGCACTCCCGAGCAGATCGCTGACGAGGTCGCCGAGTACCACAAGGCGGGGCTGCGGCACCTGATCATGTGGAACATCACGGCGTTCGGCGATCCGGCGCTCGCCGGTTGGTCTTTCAAGGCGATGAACCAGATCAAGGACCTCCTGCGGGCGATGTGACGACGCAACCCGAGACGAGGAGCACGACGTGACCAGCGCTGCCCGAGCCGTGATCGAGAGCTATTTCCGAGCTCTCGAGACCGAGGACGATGCCCTCTTGGCGACGGTGTTCCATCCCGAGCTGGAGCTGGTCCCTGTGGGCTCACGACCGAGAGCGGGTAGTGACAGCGCCATCGCCTTTCTGCGCAAGGTGTTCGCGATGTTTCCCGATCACCACGACACGCCCACGCGAGTCATCGAGGCCGGCAGCACGATCGTGGTCGAGATCGCCTTCCGGGGGACCAGGGCCGACGGCCGATCGGTGGCCTTCGACGCTCTCGATGTGTTCGACCTCCTCGACGGGCGCATCGTGAAGCTGGTGCAATGGTTCGACACGGCCGGTCTGGCCGCACAGCTCGCTCGTCCCGATGGAGGGTCGTCATGAACGATGGTCACGGCGACTGGGTGGAGGTCACCACGTTCGGGGATCTCCTCGTACGGGGTGCGGCCCTGTACGGCGACGCCGATGCCCTGGTGTTCCCCGATCACCGGCACACGTACCGGAGCCTGGTCGCCGCAGCTACCCGAACCGGGCGTTCGCTGCTCGGCTTGGGCGTGCGCCCCGGTGACGCCGTTGGGATTCTCATGCCGAACTGCGTCGACTTCGTGGAGGTCATGTTCGGCGCCACCATGATCGGCGCCGTCGTCGTGCCCATCAATGCCCGCTTCAAGGGACGGGAGCTGGCGCACGTCGCCGAGAACGCCGACCTCAAGGTGTTGGTCACGAGCGACATCGTCGACCTGCACACCGACTACGTCGAGATCCTCCACGGGTGCCTGCCCGGGCTGGCCGCCGCCACCGGCTCGGCGGTGACCGACCTGGCGCTCGGCGGGGCCCGGTCGTTGCGCTGCGTCGTGCTCCTGGGCGACACCTCGCCGGCGGGGATGCTCGACCGGGCGGGGTTCGAGGCCCGAGCCGAGCGGGTCGACGCAGACGAGGTACACCTCCACCGCTCCCGGGTTGCCCTGCGCCAGACCGCCATGATGCTCTACACCTCGGGCACCACCGCCATGCCCAAGGGCTGTCCCCTCACGCACGAGGCGCTGGTGCGCACCTCGGTCACGGCCTGCAGCTCCCGCTTCGAGCTCACGTCAGCCGACCGTTTCTGGGATCCCCTGCCGCTGTTCCACATGAGCGCCATCTTGCCCATGATCGGCTGTTTCCACGCCGGGTCGGTCTACGTGACCCTGACCCATTTCGACCCCGCTGTGGCCATCGCCCAGCTCCGCGACGAGCGATGCACGGTGTGCTTTTCCACCTTCCCCACGATCACGCAGGCGCTGCTCAACCATCCCCACTGGGACTCCACCGAGTTTGCCCGCATCCGGCTCATGAACAACGTGGCCCCGCCCGATGCGCTGCGAGCCATACACGCCAAGCTCCCGACCGCTCAGCACACCTCGGCCTACGGGCTCACCGAGTGCGGCGGGGTCGTGGCGTTCTCGAATCCCACCGACCCGCCCGACAAGCGGGCCACAGCGTGCGGCACGCCGTTCCGGGGCATCGAGGTGGAGATCCGCGACATGGAGACGGCCAAGGTCGTGGGCCCCGACACCCGGGGCGAGATCTGGGTGAGGGGCTACAACCTGTTCGAGGGCTACCACAATGATCCCGATAAGAACGCTGAGGCGTTCGACGCCGACGGCTGGTTCAACACCGGCGACATCGGAGCCCTCGATGCCGCAGGCCGAGTGTCGTATCTCGGACGGTCGAAGGACATGCTCAAGGTCGGCGGCGAGAACGTGGCCGCCGTCGAGATCGAGTCGTGGCTTCAGACCCATCCCGCCGTGGCGATCGCTCAGGTGGTAGCGGTTCCCGACGAGAAGTACGTGGAAGTCCCCGCGGCGTTCGTCGAGTGCAAGCCCGGGTCGACCGTCACGGCCGAGGAGCTGATCGCACACTGCCGGGGCGAGATGGCCAGCTTCAAGATTCCCCGCCATGTTCGTGTGGTGACGGAATGGCCCATGTCGGCAACCAAGATCCAGAAATTCCGTCTCCGCGATGCCCTGGTCGAGGAGCTCGGCCTGGGTTGACCCGGCTCGCAGCCGGCAGCAGTGGAGCGGCGGTGGCCAGGAGTCGTCGTCGACCGACCGTTTGGTAGAGGATTTGGTCATGGACAAGGTCACAACGATCGAAGAGGCTGCCGCGCACGTCCCCGATGGGGCGACCGTCGCCATCGGGGGCCTGTCGATGAACAGTGCGCCGATGGCGATGGTGAGGGAACTCGTCCGCCAGGCCAAGCGCGACCTCACGGTGGTGGGCATCGTGGCCGGGATGCCCGTCGACTGGCTCATCGCCGGTGGCTGTGTGAAAACGGTGGTTTCGGGGCTCGTGAGCTTCGAGGGCCTCGGCCTGGCCCCGAACTTCCGGGCCATGGTGCAAGCCGGAACGGTGGGGATCGAGGAGTACAGCGAGCACCTCCTCATCTGTCGCCTCCAGGCCCAGGCGTACAACCTGCCGTTCATGCCCACCAAGGCCGGCCTAGGCACCGACGTGTTGGCATTGCATCCCGACACGCTCCGCCAGGAGGTCGACCCCACCACGGGGGAGCACTACGTGGCCTGTACCCGTCTGCCCGTCGACGTCGCGCTGGTGCACGCGCATGCGGCCGACATGCGCGGCAACGTGAGGGTCGAGCCCAAGTTGTTGTGGATGGACAGCGAGATCGTCAACGCGGCCGCCCTCACCATCGCCACCGTCGAGCGTGTCGTGCCCAGCCGCGAGTTCACCGATGCGCCCGAACGGACCACGTATCCCCGGTTCATGATCGACGCCGTGGTCGAGGCCCCGTACGGCGCCTTTCCCACGTCGTTGTTCCCGGCCTACGGGCACCGGAGCGCATTCTTCGACGACTACAGCGCGGCGGCGCGCGATGCCAAGGCGTTCCAGGCGTTCTTCGCCGAACGGGTCGTGGGCCCACCCACCTGGCGCGATTTCCTCGACGTCAACGGCGGAGCCGGTGCGCTCCTCGACATCGCGAGGAGGACGGCATGACCACGCCGGTTCCCGGCTACGACTGCACCGTCGACGAGCTCATGGTCGTCACCTTCTCTCGGGCGATGAGCAACGACACCTTGGCGTTCAACGGTGCGGTGTCGTTCATCCCGGTGTGCGGCTACCTGCTCGCCCGGCGTACGCACGCCCCCGAGCTGGTCTGGGCGGCCAGTTCCATCGCCATCGACGCCGACCCGGCGACCATTCCCGAGTCGACGCTCTCCGACGGGCTGTGGGACGGCGCATCAATGCTTTCCAACTCCCCCTTCGACTTCTGGACCTACGCCCAGGGAGCCCGGTACAACACCTTCGCCTTCCGGGGCGCACAGATGGACGCCTTCGGTAACGTGAACAACACCGTCATCGGTCCGTACAACGCCCCCAAGGTCCGTCTCCCGGGCGGCGGGGGGATGGCCGACCTGGGTGCGATGATCCCCCGGATCTTCCTGTGGAGCAGCACCCACAACGCCCGCACGTTCGTGGAACGACTCGACTTCCGGTCGGGGATGGGCTGGGGCGACGGCGGCGATCATCGGGAGCGGTTGGGCATGCCCGGCGGCCCCCAGCTGTGCATCACCAACCTGTGCGTCTTCGATTTCGAGCCCACCACCAAGCGGATGCGGCTGGCGTCGCTGCATCCTGGCGTCTCGGTCGAGGACGTGAGAGCCAGCACCGGCTTCGAGATCGTCGTCCCCGCCGGTGAGATCCCGCTGACGGCCGCACCCACGGCGGAGGAGCTCCGCATCCTGCGCACCGAGGTGGATCCCACGAACGCCCGTCATCGCGAGTTCTGACGTCGAGAGGCAGGCGATCGAGCGATGACGTACGAGGTGTTCCTCATCGAGCGCGGTGACGACGGCGTGGCGCTCGTCACCATGAACCGTCCCCACAAGCTCAACGCCATGCACCGCTTGTTCTTCGAGGAGCTCCTTGCGGTCATGGCCGAGCTCACCGTCGATGACTCGGTGCGAGCGTGCGTGCTGACGGGAGCGGGCCGGGCGTTCTCGGCCGGCGGCGACATCGAGACCTTTCCGGCCTTGGCCGATGTGGCCGCAGCCCGCAAGCACGTGCGGCTCGTCTTCGACGCCTTCCACGCCGTCGAACGGGCCAGCGTTCCGGTGATCGCCGCCGTCAACGGCATCGCCCACGGCGGGGGTACCGAGATCAGCCTGGCGTGCGACTACGTGATCGCCTCGGCCGAGCACGCCTCGTTCGCCTTGCGGGAGGCCGGTCACGGGCTGATGCCCGGCTTCGGGCTCACCCGCGGGGCGCAGAAGCTGGGCAGCCCGGCCATCTTCCGTCTGGCGGGCACGGCCGAGGTGATCGACGCCCGTCGGGCCCACGACATCGGCCTGGCCCAGGAAGTGGTGCCCCACGCACAGCTCATCGACCGGGCCCTGGAGTTGGCCCGGGCCTTCGCCATGAATCCCCCGACTGCGGTCGACGCCATCAAGCGCTTCCTCAACCGCGACACCGACCAGGGGCTGAACGAGGCCGTCGAGACCACGGCACTTCTCTTCGGCACCACCGACAGCCAGGAACGGGTGCATGCGTTCCTGGCGCAACCGAGTCACCAGTCAAGGTGGCTTGACGGACGCGCGCGGTAACAACGAACACTGCACGAGCGTCGCGTCAGCCGGTACCACGCGGAACGTCGTGGGTTCGCAGCGCTCACTGGCCGGTCGCGGCGGCGAGGCGGCCGGCGAGGTCGATGGCGATGGCGATGACCTCTTCGTCAGTGATCGTCGCGAAGTTCACCATCGTCACTCGTGCCGGCCCTGATCGCAGGGTCAGGTGGGCGACGTCGAGATCGGTGCCGAAGACCGTGACGTGGAAACGTTGCCAGTACCCCTCCACGGGGAGCTCCGGAAGGGTGCCCTCACCCACGGCGGTCATGGTGTAGTCGGGGGCCAGGGTCCGCCACCCGGCTTGGGTGCATTCGCTGATGTGGTCGGCCTCGGTTCGGGCGGTGGCGAGGTCAGCGGCTGCGCCGGCATCGTCGGTGACGAACAACAGGACGACTCGTGCCTCTGCCGGTGAGATGGCGTAGTCCTGTTGAGCAGTCGGGTCACCGTCCTGGAGCAGGTAGGGGAGGATGTCGGCGCAGTTGGGGTCGGCTGCGTAGGCGGCGAGGATCAGGTCGAACCCGGCCGAGTTTGACGGGTTCGGGTCGGTTGGTGTAGCGGGAGCCACGGTTCGGTCGCTACCTCCCGGACATCACCGGCGGGATGGTGATACCGAGCTCGGTGAGGTTGGGGAGGCCGTTGTACGGGGCAGGCACGGCCACCGTCCCTGACGTTGCGGGCGGGATGGTGATACCGAGCTCGGTGAGGTTGGGGAGGCCGTTGTAGGGGGCGGCCTCGACGTCGGCGGGGTCGAGGGGCGCGGCGCTCGTCGTGGTGGTGGCCGTGGTGGTGGGGGTCGCGGTCGTGGGGGTCGCGGTGGGGGTGGGGGTCGCGGCCGTCTCGGGCGGGGGTTCGGTGGCGACGGCGGCGGTCGGCGGGGTGGCGGTCGCGGTGGAGGTCGTGGGGTCGTCGCCGCAGCCGCTGACGCCAACGAGCGTCACCGCGGCCAGGGCGAGGGCGAGCGAGATGGTTCGGTTCATGGTCTGGCTCCTCTGGTGGGTTGTGAGGAGCACGTTGCCGGGCGGGAATCACGTCGTGGTCCAGGATGCTCGGGGCCGCCCGAGTCGTGACGGAGCTACGACCCAAAGTGCCCTGGTCAGGGGCGTGAGCGTTTTGCAAGTGTGCGCGCGTAGGGTTCGGCCATGGTTCGGGTTTCGGTACTCGGGTCGGTGGAGGCCATCGGCGACGACGGTCAGCTCCTGGCGGTGGGCGGCGCCCAGGTGGCCCGGGTGATGGCGGCGTTGGCGTTGGAGCCGAGTCGTCCGGTTTCGTCGGCCCGGTTGATCGACATCCTGTGGGGCGATGCGCCGCAGAACGGGTCGCACGGGACCTTGCAGACGTATGTGTGGCGGCTGCGCCGCGTGTTGGGCCGCGACGCGGTGTTGTGGTCGAGCGCCGGGTACGCGCTGTCGGTCGATGTGGTCGTCGACGCGGTGGTGTTCGAACGCGGGGTGGCGGGGGCGCGTTCGGCGGATCCGGTGGGGGCGGTGGAGCGGTTCGACGAGGCGTTGAGCCTGTGGCGGGGCCCGGCGTTCGGCGGGTTCGCTTCGGAGTGGTGGGCGAAACCGGCTGCGGATCGTTTGGATGGGTCTCGCTTGTCGGTGCGCTCGGAACGGATCGACGCGCTGTTGGCGGCGGGCCGGGTGAAGGAGGCGGCGGCCGATTCGGAGACGTTGGTGGCTGATGCTCCGCTGCGGGAGGAGTTCGCCCGCCAACGCATGTTGGCGCTGCATGGGTGTGGCCGTTCGGTGGACGCGTTGCGCTGTGGGGAGGCGTTCCGCCGCCGGTTGGGGGTGGAGACGGGGATGATCCCGTCACCGGACCTGGCGGCCCTGGAGCGTCGGCTCCTCGAGCACGACCCGGTCTTGAGTCCGAGTGAGGGCCGATCGTGGCGGGGATACGAGTTGGGGCGCCTGATCGCGGAGGGGGCGTACGGAGCGGTGTACGAGGCAACGCAACCTTCGTTGGGGCGTGAGGTGGCGGTGAAGGTGCTGCGCCGAGATCGGGCTGATGCTCCTGATTTCGTGTTGCGGTTCGAGGCGGAAGCCCAGCTGGTGGCTCGTTTGGAGCATTCGGCGATCGTGCCCCTCTACGATTTCTGGCGGGAGCCGGGCGCCGCCTTCTTGGTGTTCCGGCTGATGCGCGGCGGGACGCTCGCGCAACGGTTGGCCGGACCGGAATCGATCGGCGTGGCCGATGTGGACGTGATCGTGGACCGCATCGGCGCGGCGTTGACCGCGGCGCATCGGGCGGGGGTGGCGCATCGTGACGTGCGGGCCGCGAACGTGCTGTACGACGAGGACGGCTATCCGTATCTGGCCGATTTCGGGATCGCCGTCGAGGATCAGACAGCGGTCGCTGATGACGTGCTCGCCTTCGCCGGGCTGATCGAGGCGGCGTTGGATCGGGCCGGCCACCCTGACGACCAGCCCGTGCGGTCGGTGCTGCGCCGGGCGAGCATCGGCGAGCTGGTGTCCGCGGCGGATGTGGCGGCCGCGTGGCGGGAGGCGCGGGGGGCGACACCACGTTCCCCGTCGCCAGATGCGACGCGGACACCACGGCGAGGTCTGGTGCCGGTCGTCAACCCGTACAAGGGTCTGCGCCCGTTCGTGGAGGCCGATCGGGCCGAGTTCTTTGGCCGCTCTGAGCTGATCGACGAGGTGTGCGCTCGGCTCGCGGTGCAGCGGTGGGTGTGCGTGGTGGGGGCGTCCGGGTCGGGGAAGAGCTCGTTGGTGCTTGCGGGTGTGGTGCCCCGGTTGCGGGACGAGGGCCGCGTGGTGACCTCGATGGTGCCGGGAGCTCGGCCGCTGTGGTCGCTGTCGGTGGCGTTGCAACGCGTCGCGACCGAATCGCAGGTCGCGAGGGCCGACGACGACCCGGCGGCGTTGCTGTTGGCCGTGGCGACGGCGGGGCCGGTGTTGTTGGTGGTGGATCAGCTCGAGGAGCTGTGGACGGTCTCGGTGCCTGAGGATCGGTTGGCGTTCACCGAGGCGGTGGTCGCGGCGGTGGATGCTCAGGGGTCGCGGCTGCTGGTGGTGTCGACGGTGCGCGCCGACTTTCTCGATCGGCCTCTGGGGGATCCGACCCTCGGCCCGCTGACCCGACAGGGGACGGTGCTGGTCGGTCCGCTTGCGCCCGCGGAGTTGGAGTCGGCGATCACGGGTCCGTTGGCCGGCACGGGGGTCGGGGTCGAGGACGGGCTGGTGTCGAGGATGATCGCGGAGGTGGCGGATCGCCCCGGGGCGTTGCCGTTGTTGCAGTTCGTGTTGGCGGTCTTGTTCGATCGGCGGGTGGACGGCCGGTTGACCGTGCCGGCCTTCGACGAGCTGGGTGGGGTGGTGGGGGCGTTGGCGTCACAGGCCGAGGAGCTGTTCCGCACCCTCACCCCCGCCGATCAGGATGCGACGAGGCGCCTGTTTGGCCGGCTCGTCACCCCCGGCGACGCCGGCACGGACACCCGCCATCGGGCCAGCCGAGACGAGCTCCCTGATATCCCGGAGGGGGTGCTCGCCGCGTTCGACAGGGCCCGTTTGTTGACCTTTGACCGTGATCCGGCCACGGGCGCGCCGACGGTGGAGCTGGCCCATGAGGCGTTGTTGTTGCACTGGCCGCGAGTGCGGAGGTGGGTCGCCGAAGACCGCGGCGAGATCCTGGCCCGCCGCGCCTTGCGGGAGGCGTCCGCGGCGTGGCTGGCTGCTGAGCGGGACCCGTCGCATCTGTACCGCGGTTCCCGTCTGGAGGGCGCGGCGGCGTTGGAATCGGGGTCGCTCGGCGACAACGAACGGGCTTTCTTGGAGGCGTCGGAAACCGAACGCGGCCGCACCGACCAGGACACCCGTCGGAGGTTGCGACGTAGTCAAGCTCTGCTCGCCACCACCGCAACGCTGCTCGTACTGGCCATGATCGCTGGAGCGGTGGCGCTCCGGCAACGACAACTCGCCCAGCATCGAGCTGCTGCCTCGGCCGCATCAGCCCAGGTCGCCGAAGCATCCAGCGTCGAAGCCGAATCATCCAGCGTCGAGGCCGAAGCATCCAGAGTCGAGGCCGAAGCATCACGGGTCGACGCCCAGCTGCGCCGAGTTGCGTTCGAGTCTTCGAGCGTTGCTGATGCCCAGCCGGACCTTGGCTTGCTGCTGGCTGCCGAGGCGGCCCAACGGCGCCCCGGTGCCGAGTCCGCCAGCGCGTTGATGACAGCGCTGCAGGCCAACCCCGCGATCGACCGGGTCATCGACCTCGGGATCGGCGACGACCACGTGTCCGATCTCGGAGGGACGGCCCCCGGCCCGCTGGTGGCGACCACCACCTCGGAGGCGATCGTGCTCGACGGATCCACGCTCCTCCCCACCGGCGTGCGCTGGCCGCTCGACGCGGTGGCGAACGCCGCGGTCGCTCCCGACGGCACCGAAGCCGCTACAGCGTCGCGTTCCGGGCGGGTCGAACGGCACGATCTCGTGACCGGTGCCCTGATCGGTGACGCGCTCGCCGTCGAGCCGGGCGCAATCCACGGCCGTGGCCTGCCTGTGGCGTACGTCGGCGACGGTGACCTCGCCGTGGCCGACGATCACACCGTGAACGTCTACCGGCGCGGCGAACCGGAGCCCGAGCCGCTGCTGGTGTTCGACAACCGAGTCGGGCTGCTGGTTGCGAGCCCCGACGGCCGCCGCTTGCTCGTCGGGGAGGACACCACAGACTTTGCGCCGCGCACCGAGGTGATCGATCTCCAGGCCGGTGTACGGCACGATCTGAGCGGCCTGCCGGTGATCGACGCCAGCTTCGATGCGCAGAGCCGTTGGCTGGTGACGGTCGACCTCTCCCCCAGCCTGTTGTCGTCGGTCACCAGGTATGACGCAACCAGCTTCGCGGTCGAGGCCCGGTCGGCTCCGCTGATCTTCGGCGCCCGCGTGGCCGTCTTGGACTCCGGCGAAGTGCTCGTGCTCGACCTCGGCAGCACCGTTTCGCTGGTGTCGGCTGAAGACACCCAGCCAGGAAAGGTGCTCGACACCAATGGCCAGATCCTGACCGCCGTGGCTGATCGTGCCCTCGTCGCCCTGGGATCAGGACTCGTGGTCGTCGATCCCAGCGGCACCGTCCCCCTCGTCGAACAGCTTGCGATCAAGGGCATCCCGAGGCTCAGCGCCGACGCTCAGCTGCTCTTCGTCTTCGGCGCCGACGGAGGACAACTCTTCGACAGCGACAACCTCGAGGCGATCGGCCCGCTCATCCCCGAGCTGGTCGTCTTCGCTGGTAACCAAGCTGGGCTGTCACCCGACGGTGCATTGGCCGCCGCCGGGAGCATCGGCCAGGTCAGGCTCTTCGACACGAGACGCGGAACCCCGATGGGGTCGGTGCCGGCGGCCGGGGTCGGCGTACCGACGTTCTCGCCCGATGGTTCCTTGCTGGCGGTCGACGCGGGCGGACGGGTGGATATCTACGAGGTACCGGGCCTGCGGTTGCGGGCTCGCATACCGGTGGACAGCACGCTCGGAACACACATCGCATGGAGCCCCGATGGCACCCAACTGATCTTCACCGACATCACCACCGGCGGACACCTGGTCGACATGGCGGCGGGAACGGTGGAGCCCATCGCGCACTGGGGCGACTACTCGTCCGACGGTGCTGCGCTGGCCCTGTTCGTTCCCGGTGAGCCCGTCCGAGTACGAGACCGCAGATCGGGTACGGATTCGGTGCTGGCCGGAACCCGTTCGGTGGCTCTCGGCCGGTTCGTTCGTGGGAACCAGTGGCTGTTCCGGGCTACCGCCGCCGGGTATTGGGACGTCCTCGACATCGCCTCAGGGGCCCGCGTCGGACGCCCGATCCCCGTCCCAGGCTCCGCCATTGCGGCGCAGGGCAGCGGCATCGCGGTGCCGCCCGGCGGCGACCACGTGCTCGTGGGCCTGTCCGACACTCCGGTGCTGCGCATCGAGCTCGACCCGGCGCGCTGGGAGGAGCTCGCGTGCGAAGTGGCCGGGCGCAACCTCACCCGCACGGAATGGGAGACGTACTTCGGTGACATCGCCGGCTACGACGTGACCTGCGCGCAGTACCCGGCCGGGGTATGACGTCGAGCTCCTGAACCGGAGCCGACTCCTCGACGACACCGGGGTCGGCCGCGCGCTCTTCGGCGACACCCTGTCGCAGGCATGTCGAAGCTCAGCCATGACCGGCAGGCGACTGGCGGGCAAGGCGGCCATCATCACGGGTGCGGGCGATCGGTGCGCCGTGCCTGTCGGGGCGCGTACGCTGAGCGGTCATGACCCGGCGAGGATGGATCCGCGAGACGCCGGTGCGCCGCCTCAGCTACCGCGGGCGCTACGACGTTGAACGTGTGCTGGCCCTTCGCCATGAGGGGCATGGGTACAAGATCATCGCCGCCGATCTCGGCGTCAGTCGCGATGTCGCCCGCGAGCTCGTGATGCGCATCGAGCGGCTCGTTGCCCATCGCGAGGCGCTCTCCGCACAAGGCCTCGATCTTCCACCGCTGCACGACCCGCGCCCCCCGAAGCCGCTCGATCCCGAGTGACGCGTTCCCGAGCCGATCGATCCCGAGTGACACTCACGAGTAAGCCGAGCCACGTGGCTCTGCGCCCGCGGCCGGTCCCTCTGGGACACCGATCATCGCCAGAGGGCATCCACGGGGATGGCTGCGATGCGAGGCCCGAGCGGGTAAGCCTCGGGGGCCGTCGTGGCGAGGTACCCGTAGTGGAATCGCTCGCCGAGGCGATCGGCGAGAAGGCGAAGCCCCGTGGCGTCGGCCGGGCGGGGCGAGCTCGTGGCCTTGACCTCGATACCGACGACTCGTCCGTCGGGGTACTCGAGGACGATGTCGACCTCGGCGCCGCTGCGGTCGCGGAAGTGCCCAACGCTGGGCCGCTGGTCGCTCCAAGTGATCTGCTTGATGAGCTCCATGAAAACAAACGTCTCGAGCAGCTGACCGAGCGGCCCATCCGGCCTTCCCAAGGTCTCGAGGGAGGCACCGATGAGGCTGGTGGTCAACCCGGTATCGGAGACCAGGATTTTGGGTCGGCGAATGACCTTGGCGCTGAGGTTCGTCGCCCAGGCCGGGATCAGCTGCACCACGAACACGGCAGCGAGGTGTGCCAGATAGGCATCGGTGGTCCGCTGTGGCATCCCGAGCTGGGATGCGATGCTCGTGACGTTGAGCTCGGTAGCCGTTCGGGCGGCGCACAGCCGGAGGAGACGAGGGATCTCAGCCAGCCGCTCCAGATCGGCGAGCTGACGTACCACCCGTTCGATGCTCGTCGTGGCGTACGCGTCGAACCACCGCCGACGTCGTGTCGGAGAACGTTCGACAACCGCCGGAAATCCGCCCCGAGCAATCTGCGCACACAGCTCCGCTCGATCGAGTGTGCTCGAACGGACGAGTGACTCGGGTTGCACGGAGATCGCGTCCACGATGCTGCGGTTGTTGCCGGTCAACTCGCCCTCGCTGAATGGCCACAGGTCGAGGATCTCGACCCGCCCGACGAGGGAGTCGGCCATGTCGGGAGCCGACAGCAACCGGGTCGAACCCGTGAGGAGGAAGCGCCCGGGTCGTCGATCGGCATCGACCTCGGCCTTGATCGCCCGGAACAGCGTCGGCTCCAGCTGGACCTCGTCGATGACCAAGGTGTCGCTCGTGCGCCGAACGAAGCTCCTCGGATCGTTGGCTGCGGCGGCGCGTGTCGCCTGATGATCGAGTGTGAGTATCTCCACCGATCCGGGGTAGTTGATCGACTGGACCAGCGTCGACTTCCCGACTTGGCGGGCCCCGTTGATCACGACGACCGGCGTATCGGCGAGCGCCTCGTGCACCTGCCCGGCCAAGGCTCTCGCGAGGTTCATAGACAGATTCTACTACGGATTCGTCCGAACCACACCCCGGATCCGTCCCTAGGAATGCTGCGGATCCGTCCCGTCTCGACCTGCGGATCCGTCCCCACCCGTGCCGCGGATTCGTTGCTCCAACCTTTGACGGGCTTCGACGGGCCTTCGACGGTCTCGGGACGGTCTCGGGACGGTCTCGGGCTCAGGCGAGCATGCCGCCGTCGATCACCAGCACGGTTCCGGTGACGTAGCTGGCCGCATCGGACGCCAGGAAGGCAACGGGGAGCGCCACTTCGGCGGCGGTGGCCCAGCGGCCCATGGGCGGCGAGATTCCCGCGTCGGACTCCACGGTGGCCTTGTTGAAGTTGTCCCAGGCGCTGGTGTCGATGAACCCGGGGGCGACGGCGTTGACCCGAACGTTGTGGGGGGCCCATTCCCGAGCCAAGGCCTTGGTCTGTTGCAGCAGACCGCCCTTGGCCGAGGAGTACGCCGCCATGCCGGGGAGGTGACGCAGCCCGGCCAACGAGGCCACGTTCACGATGGCGCCACGACCCTGGGCCAGCATGGTGCGCCCGAACGCCTGCGAGAGCAGGAAGGGTGCGGTGAGGTTCAGCGCGACGGTCTTGGTCCATCCGCTGAGGTTGATGTCGACGGCCGGTGACACGAAGCGAGCGCCCCCGGCGTTGTTGATCAACACGTCGACCGTCCCGAAGGCCGCGGTGACCGCCTCGACAGCAGCGTCAACGGCGATCGGATCGGTCACGTCGCAGGGCACGCCCTGCGCACGCCGCCCGCGCGCCCTGATCTCGGCGGCCACCTCTTCGAGCACGTCGGCTCGCCGGGCCAGCACGACCACGTCAGCGCCGTGATCGGCCAAGGTCAACGCGATGGCCCGGCCGATGTCGCCGGTGGCCCCGGTGACGACGGCGATACGTCCCTCGAGCCCAAAGTCGTTCAGCACCTTGGGTCTCCGACCGACGGTGTGTAACTGACCGGGAAGGACGCCATGCCCCGAGAGATGAGCGTGGGGTGCCACCGCTCGGGCTCGGGTCCGGCAGCGAGATCGGGGAGGCGACGGATCACGGCGTCGATGGCGATGGCCCCTTCGAGCCGAGCGATCGCAGCACCGATGCAGTAGTGGATGCCCCACCCGAACTCGATGTGCCCGTTGGGATCGCGCTCGATGTCGAGCTCGTCGGGTCGATCGAACACCGCCGGGTCGCGATTGGCGCCGTCTTGCACCAGATACACCATGTCGCCGGCCCGCAGCGTGCGTCCGCCGAGCGTGGCGTCGGCTGCCATCATGCGGACCTCCATCTTCGATGGTCCGTCGAAGCGGAGCAGCTCCTCGATGGTCGACTTCATGAGCTCGGGCCGGGCCCGGAGCTTGGCTACCTGGTCGGGATGACGCAGGAGAGCCAAGGTGCCATTGGCGATGAGGTTCGTCGTGGTCTCGTGGCCGCCGAAGAGCATGAGCACCAACGTCGACAGCACCTCGTCGTCGGTGAGGAGGTCGTCGCCCTCCTGCGCTGTGATCAAGGTGCCGATCACGTTGTCGGCCGGCTCGGCCCGGAACTTCCGGATGAGCGTGCGCAGGTAGTCGGCGAGGTCCATGAGCCCCTTCTGAGCCCGCTCCCTGCGTCCCTCGACGCCGCGAGCGCCGAACACGAGGATCATCACATCGTCTGACCAGCTCTTGAACAGGTCGCGTTCCTCGGCCGGTACGCCCATCATCTCGGCGATGACGATGGCCGGGATCGGATAGGCGAAGTCGTGCACCAGGTCCATGTGCCCCTTGGGTGCCACGTCGCGGATCATCTCCTCGACCGCTGCCTCGGCGAGAGGCCGCCAGGCCTCGACGGCCCGCGGTGTGAAGGCCCGGCTCACGAGACGGCGCAGGCGCGTGTGGTCGGGCGGATCGCGAAACACCATCCAGTTCTCGAGGATCTTGTACGTGGGGCCGCGCTCGATCTGCTGTCGCGCAGTGAGCTTGTGCTCGAACACCGGGCGAATGCGGTCGGACGAGAACTCGGGATCGCGCAGCCCTGTGAGCACGTCGTCATAGCGGAGCACGAACCAGGCCTTGTACCGCTCGCTCCAGTGGACGGGATCGTGCTGGCGCAGCCGGGCGATGAGCGGGTACGGATCGGCCAGGTTGGCGTCGGACAGGAAGTCGTCGTCGTTGCCGGTAGTGCTGGTCTGGCTCATGGCCCTCGTCTCGTCATCGTGGTCACGATCGGCCGAGTACGGCCACCACGCAACCGTTGCCATCGACCCCGGCGGCACCTCCGCCCATCGTCTCGACCACGCCCAGTCGGGCGCCTTCGACCTGACGCGCGCCCGCCTCGCCGCGCAACTGCCAGACGATCTCGGCGATCTGGGCCAGCCCCGTGGCCCCGAGCGGGTGACCTCTCGAGAGCAGACCGCCGGACGGGTTCACCGGCTGCGGTCCCCCGATGGAGGTGTGGCCCGACTCGACCAACCGGCCTCCGCCCCCGAGATCGCACAGGCCCAGCGCCTCGGTCGTCACGATCTCGCCGATGGTGAAGGCGTCGTGCACCTCGAAGACGTCGACGTCGCCGGGCCCGATCCCGGCCTGCTCGTAGGCCAGCGCCGCCGTCTCGGCGACGATGTCCCATCCCCAGACCCTGCTCGAACGCTGATCCCAGAGCTTGCCGGAGCGAAGGGCCGACGACCTGATGGGTACGTCGCGAGGATGGGCTGCGCCGCGAGCGGGCCCGATGATCGCGGCGCCGGCGGCGTCGGCGATGGAGCAGCACTGGTACAGGGTGAGGGGGTCGGCGATCACGCGCGAGGCGAGCACCTGCTCCACCGTGACGGTGCGGGAGTGCTGGGCCCTGGGGTTGCCCACGGCGTGGCGATGGTTCTTCACCGACACCTGGGCCATCTGCTCGGGGGTCACATCGAACTCGTGCACATAGCGGGTGGCGCTCATGCCGTAGAGGCTGGGCATGGCAAACCCTTGTGCCCCTTCGGCATCGGATCGGATGGGAACGATCGCCCCGTCGAACACGGCGGTCATGGTTTCGATTCCGAGGGCCAGGACGCGCTCGTAGCGCCCGCTCTCGACAGCGAGACGGGCCTCGTGGAACGCGGTCGTCCCACTGGCACAGGCGTTCTCGATAGTGATGATGGGCACCCCGGTGACACCGATCGACTGGAGTGCGCGTTGTGCCACGCCGGGCTCACCGAACACCGTGCCGGCATACACGGCATCGATGGCCGAGGCCCCGGCCAGGCCGGCGTCGTCGATCGCCTCGGTGACGGCGACCCAGGTGAGCTCGGGCGCCGAGAGGTGCGGCTGCTTGCCGAACAGCGACGTTCCCACGCCCCAGACCGCAGTGTCGGCGCTCACGATGCCTCCTCGGTGCGCTGGTGCTCGGTGGGCTCAGGCGAGGGGCGCACGGCGGGGTCGCCATGCTCGGTCCAACCGACCAGGCGCACCCGACTCCCGGGCACGAGCGGCCGTGCCGGGCGGCCGTCGCCAGCACTGCGGAGGCCGCCGGTCTCGCCGGTCTCGCTGTCGATCACGTGGACCAGGATCCGGGGGCCGCCGTCGAGGTCGACGTAGGCCAGCCCGTAGGGCGGCTCCCGACCGGGGACGGGGATCCGCAGGATGGTTGCCGTGAACACCGTGGCGCCGGGGCCGAAGGTGGCGATCTCCATCGTGGCGCCGCCGCAGACGGGGCACCGGGGTGGAACCACGGCGAGGGCGTAGCCGCAGGCCGTGCACCGGCCCCCCGTCGCCAGGACGGATCCGTTGACCAGCATGAGACGAGGGCGAGGGTCGGCCGGACCGAGCTCGGGAGGGTCGAGGGTCAGACGGTCGGTCATGAGGTCAACAGCCTCCCATTCAAACGGGCGTTTGGTCCAACGGGGAAGGTCGGGCGGTCGACCGCCGAGGGGTGTGCTTGCTAGCCTGCGGCTTCCCAAACGATCGGTCGAAAAATCCGGCTGACCGATCCCTGCCGACCTGACAGGAGAGCAGTCGCGTGAGCGAATCCGAGACGCCCGCCCTTCCCGACATCTTGTCGCCGGCCTTCGATGCCGACCCCAATCCCACCTACGCGCTGCTGCGCGACGAGCACCCGGTTTTTTACCACGAGGGCATGCAGTCGTACATCATCAGTCGCTACGACGATGTCGAGAACGCCTTCAAGGACAAGGGTTTCACCAGCGAGAACTACAGCTGGCAGCTCGAGCCCGTGCACGGTCGCACCATCCTGCAGATGGAGGGTCGAGAGCACTCCGTACACCGGAACCTCATCACCCCGGCGTTTCGGGGCAGTGAGCTCACATCGAAGTTCGTCCCCGTCATCGAGAAGAACTCGGCCGAGCTGATCGACGGGTTCCGTATGGCCGGCCGGGTCGACCTCGTCGATGAGTACACGATCCGCTTCCCCATCAACGTCATCGTCGACATGCTCGGCTTGTCGAAGGCCGATCACGCCCGCTTCCAGAAGTGGTACCACTCGATCATGGCGTTTCTCTCGAACCTCACCGGCGACGAGACCGTGATGGCCCATGGGGTCGAGACCAAGGATGAGCTCGAGGCCTACCTCCTGCCGATCATCGCCGACCGTCGAGCCAACCCGGCCGACGACCTGCTCTCGACGCTGGTGACAGCGGCCATCGACGGCGAGCAGATGAGCGATCTCGACATCAAGGCCTTCGTGAGCCTGCTCCTCGTGGCCGGAGGCGAGACCACCGACAAGGCCATGTCGAACATGTTCTTCCAGCTGATCCAGCATCCCGATCAGATGGCCGCCGTGCGGGCCGACCGCAGCCTCATCGCCAATGCCTTCGCCGAGACGCTGCGCCACTCACCGCCCGTCCAGATGATCATGCGTCAGCCCTCCGCCGACGTGGAGTTGCACGGAACCGTCATTCCCGCCGGCTCCACCGTCACCGCACTCATCGCGGCAGCCAACCGTGATCCTCGCAAGTACGCCGACCCCGACGGGTTCAACATCTTCCGCCCCGACCTCGACGTCGACAAGGCGTTTTCGGGTGCGGCCAACCACACGGCGTTCTGCCTCGGTCGTCACTTCTGCGTGGGGGCCATGCTCTCCAAGACCGAGGTGGAGATCGGCACCAACCAGCTGCTCGACGCCATGCGCGACATCGCCTTCGACGGACCCGTGCCGCCTCGATCCGGGGTGTTCACCCGGGCCCCGAAGTCGATGCCGCTCACCTTCACCCCGGCCTGAGGGTCACCACAGCACCACGTCTTACGTCCCACGTCACCACGTCGAAGGAGCATCGTCATGGGCGTTGAAGGTCTGCGATTCGTCATCACCGGCGCTGGATCGGGCATCGGGGCAGCCACGGCGAAGCTGGCGGCGTCCAAGGGCGCCATGGTGATGGTGTCGGACATGAACGACGACACCGGCGCTGCGGTCGTCAAGGAGATCCGCTCCGCCGGCGGCACGGCCGAGTACCAGCACTGCGACGTCACCGACGCCGGTCAGGTCCAGGCCCTCATGGCTGCGGCCGCTGCGGCATTCGGTGGCATCGACGTGCTGCACAACAATGCCGGTGTGCACGAGACCGGGATCACCGACAAGGTCACGCTCGAGGACATGCCCGTCGAGGCGTTCCGCAAGGTGGTCGAGATCAACGCCGTGGCTCCGTGGGTGTGCTCGAAGTATGCCCTGCCCCACCTGAAGGCGTCGAGCAACGCGTCGATCATCAACGCCGCCTCCACCGGCTCGTGGGTCGGCTATCCCAACAACTCGGCCTACGGCACGTCCAAGGGCGGCATCCACCTCCAGACCAAGAACCTGGCCGTCGACCTGGCCCCGTTCGGGATCAGGGTGAACTGTTACAGCCCCACGGCCATCGCCACCGAGATGGTCACCAACTTCGTGGCCGTGCAGCCCGACCCCGCGGCCTTCGAGAAGGCGCTCATCTCCACGAGCCTCATCCCGCGTCTGGGCCAGCCCGTCGAGGTCGGCGAGCTCGTCTGCTTCCTCGCCAGCCCGGAAGCCGCGTTCATCAACGGGGCCTGCATCGTGATCGACGGCGGATCGCTGGCCTGGCGGGGCACCGTCGATCAGATCGGCATGTAGCAGCGCCGCGTTATCGAGCACAGCGGTTCAACACGCGTAACAGTCCTATCACGCTTCTCACACCCGAAAACCACAACCCTGGGGGATACACATGGCCGACAAGTGGGCCGCGTTCGAGATGATCAGCCGCACGGGAACGGCGTACGACGCGCACGATCTCGAAGGGGCGATGGACTGTTTCACCGATGACGCCGTGATGAAGATGTCTATCGCCGGCGGCGACGTGATGCAGTTCGATGGTGCTGAGGCCATCAAGGCGCTCTACGGCGGGTCGATGACCTCGCAGACCGACCAGCGCCGGCACATCATCACCAACGTCAGCTTCGCCAACGAGACCGACAGCTCGGTCGACGCAACCTCGATCCTGCTGCTCGTGGCCGTCGAGAACGGGGCCATCAAGGTCCTCTCGTCGGGCCTCTACCGCGACCACATCGTCAACGACGGTGGCGCCTGGCGCCTCAAGGAGCGCTTCCTGGCCCTCGACCTCCCGTATTGATGCCGACGAAGGCGCCTGCGGCGCCCGCCGGCGAATTCGGGACCTCGCTGCGCTCGGCGAACGTCAAGGGCTAGGGCAACGGCAACAGCAACGGTGATTGGTGGAGTGGTTGTATGAATATTGGGTTGATTCCGGCGAAGTGGGCGAGACTTGCTCCGGGGCGGGAGGCGATTGTTGATCAGCCGTCGGGGCGGCGGATCAACTTTGGTGACTTCGACCGGTTGGTGCGCAAGCTGGCGAACGCCTTGCGGGGCTTGGGTCTCGACCAGGGCGACCGGGTGGGCATCCTCTCGATGAACAGCATCGAGTACGCCGCACTCTACTTCGCCTGTGGCCGGGCCGGGCTGGTCACCCAACCCATGAACTGGCGCCTCGCCGCGCCCGAGCTGAAGAAGATCATCGACAACGGCGAGCCCCGGGTGTACATCACCCAGGGCCAATTCGCCCCGATGGCCAAGGAGTTGCAGGCGATCGTCGGCTCGGTCGAGCACTGGCTCGAGTACGGCCCGGGCGGCGACGGCAGCTTCGAGGCTCTTGTCGACGGGGCTTCCGATGCCGAGCCCATGTGGTCGTCGTCGGTGGGTGGTGACGACCCGCTCTTCATCCTCTACACCGGCGGCACCACCGGCGAATCGAAGGGGGCCCTGCATTCGCACAAGAGCGTGTGGTTCGGGATGGCCAACCAGACCGTGGCCGAGCGCATCGTCCCGAACGACGTCTACATGCTCACGGGGCAGATGTTCCACATCCCGGTCGTGCTGGCCATGAACTACCTGGCCCATGGATGCCCGTTGGTACTGATGAACTTCGACGCCAAGCTGGCGCTGGAGCTCATTCAGGCCGAGCGGGTGTCGGCCTTCCTCGGCGTGACCACCATGCTCAACTGGATGATGGCCGTCGAAAACTTCGACAGCTACGACATCTCGTCGCTGCGCAACATCCAATACGGCGGCGGCCCCATGCCGCCGAGGGTCATCAAGGAAGCACTGGCCAAATTCCCCTGCACGCTCATCCAGGGATACGGCCAGACCGAAGGCACCACGATGTGCTTCTTGTCGCAGGAAGACCATCTCAGCGCCGCACTCAACGACATCCGCCCGGAGCGGCTCAAGTCGTGCGGACGGGAGGGCTTCGTCACCTCGATCATGGTGGTCGACGACGATGGCAACCCCGTGCCCGGCGACGGCACGACCACCGGCCAGATCATCGTGAAGTCCGAAGCCAACATGCTGGGGTACTTCCGCCGTCCCGACCTCACGGCCCAGACCATTCGCGACGGCTGGATGTGGACCGGCGACATTGCCACCTGGGACGAGGATCGGTACGTCTTCATCGTCGACCGCGCCAAGGACATGATCATCTCGGGGGGCGAGAACATCTATTCCGTGCAGGTCGAGGAAGCGATCTACAAGCACCCGGCTGTGCTGGAGTGTGCCGTCATCGGCGTGCCCGACGACGTGTGGGGCGAGTCGGTCAAGGCCTTCGTCGTGCTCAAGCCTGGCGAAGTGGCCACCGAGATCGAGC
>JANLSK010000307.1:0-5812 GCA_031362415.1 Actinomycetes bacterium
CGATGTCGAGCGCCTCGGCCGCTCCGATCAGGAGGTCAGCCGATCGGGTCAGCGTCAACGACAGTGCGGTGTCGACCACGTCGGTGGAGGTGAGCCCGTAGTGGACCCAGCCCCCCGCAGGCATCCCGACCCGTTCTTGCACCACATCGACGAACGCAGCCACGTCGTGCTCGGTGGTGCGCTCGCGCTCCTCGATGGTTGCGACATCGAAGCCGGCCCGGGCCCGGATGGCTGCGGCGTGCTCCTTGGGGACGACCCCAAGCTCGGCCCAGGCCTCGACGGCCAGGATCTCGACCTCCAACCAGGTCGAAAACCGCGAGTCGTCACTGAACAGCTCAGACATTGGCGCCAAGCGGTAGCGGGGGATCAAGAGTCGTCACCTCTCCGGTCGATGTGATGGCAGGCGGGCTGGGGCACCAACGGAGGTGCCGTGATGGATCGATGCAGCAAGCACATGGATGAAGAAGCGGCCGGCGCGTGCCGAGACTGTGCGGAGAGTTTCTGCCACCGCTGTCTCGTGTACCCGCAGGGACCGTCGCGACCGGCGCTGTGCGTCGGCTGTGCGCTGGCCATCGCCGGCGCCCGGTCGAAGGCGCGCCAGAAGTCGATGACAGCCGAGCGGGCGCGCACCCGGGCTCTGCACCGGCCGGCCGGGCTCGCCAGGCACCCGGTGGTCGCCGGAGCCGAGGCCATGGCCGGACGGGTCAGGCTCCTGATGCTCTTGAACGGCTTGGCCGTGACCATGCTCGTCGCCGCCGTGATCCCCCGGGCCTGACCCGAGTCGCTCCGGCGCATCGGGGCGATCACGCGGGGCACACCCGGTTGCCATCGGGTGTGCACGCGGTCGTGCGCTGGTCGGACGGTGATCGCCGGGCTCACCACGCAGATGCCACGTCTCGCCGGTATTGCATGCCGGCACAGGAGATCAGCGACACGGCGTCGTAGGCCCGCGCCCGAGCCTGGGCGACCGTGGGTCCCGTGGCGGTCACGTCGAGGATGCGCCCGCCGGCGCTGAGCAGAGGTCCGTCAGCACTCCGGCTCGTGCCGGCGTGGAAGACGATCGTCTCGGGCCGGGCCGCTGCGGCCTCGACGCCCTCGATCTCGTCACCCGTGCGGGGCGCCGCTGGATAGCCGTCGGCCGCGATCACGACCGTGACGCAGGCGTCGTCGCGCCAGCGCACGTCCGACGTGAGGGCCCCGGAGGCCGCTTCCCACAACAGCGTCGCCAGATCAGAGGCGAGTCGGGGCACGATCACCTGGCACTCGGGATCGCCGAAGCGCACGTTGTACTCGAGCATCTTCGGACCGTCGACGGTGAGCATCATCCCTGCGTACAGCACGCCCCGGTAGTCGATCCCGTGCCCACCGAGAACGGCCAGCGTGCGTTCGACACCGTCGCGCATCACGTCGTCGACGACGGCCGGGGTGGCCAGAGGCACGGGAGAGTACGCCCCCATGCCGCCGGTGTTGGGGCCGGTGTCGCCATCTCCGATGCGCTTGAAGTCCTGTGCCGGTGCGAGTGGTACGGCGCTGCGGCCGTCGCACACCGCCAGGATCGACAACTCCGGCCCGCTCAGACCTTCCTCGATCACCACGGTGCGCCCGGCGTCTCCGAAGCGCTCCCCGCTGAGGTACTCCCGCACGGCATCGCGGGCCTCGGCGACCGACTCGGTCACCACGACGCCTTTGCCGCCGGCGAGCCCGTCGGTCTTGATCACGTACAGGCCGGGGAGCGTCTCGAGGAAGGCCAAGGCTGCGGTCTGGGTTGTCGCGTCGAACGTTCCGTGGCGGGCCGTCGCCACGCCGGCCTCGACGAGGATCTCCTTCATCCAGGCCTTGGAGCCTTCCAGTCGTGCACCGTGGGCGCCAGGCCCGAACGCCAGAATTCCCTTGTCGCGCAAGGCATCGGCGACACCGAGCACCAACGGCTCCTCGGGACCGATCACCACGAGATCGGCGCCGATCCCGCTCGCCAGATCGACGACGGCGTTGCGGTCGCGGATGTCGAGCGGAGCGTTGGTTGCCAGGTCGGCCGTCCCCGGGTTCCCTGGCGAGCACACGACCTCGACGTCGTTCGACCGGGCGAGACCCCAGGCGAGGGCATGCTCCCGTCCGCCGGCGCCGATGACGAGCACTCGCATAGCGACTACCCGTTGCCCACCCCTCCAACTGTCAGCGGCAGACCCCGGATACGGGGCGCCACGCTGACAGTTGGCGAGGGCGAACTCATGTGGCGCCATCCTGGTTCAACGACTGGTCGCGATCGGGTCCGACCGACACCATCGTGACCGGCACTCCCGCGAGGGCTTCCACGCGACGGACGTAGTCGCGGGCCTGCGGAGGCAGGTCGGAGAAGCGGCGGCACGCGCTGATGTCGCATTGCCAACCGGGCAAGGTCTCGAACACCGGCGTCACATGGTGCAGCACCGTCTGGTGGTAGGGCAGGTGCTCGTAGCGGACCCCGTCGGCCTCGTAGGCCACGCACACCTTGATCTCGGCCAGCGTCGACAGCACGTCGAGCTTGGTCATCGCCAACTCGGTGCAGGTGTTGAGCATCACGGCATGGCGCAACATCACCACGTCGAGCCACCCCGGGCGCCGCCGCCGCCCCGTGTTCGTGCCGAACTCCCGGCCCCGCTCCACGAGCATCTCGCCGACCTCGTCGAACAGCTCCGTGGGGAAGGGGCCCTCGCCCACCCGGGTCAGATAGGCCTTGACCACGCCGACGATCCGGTCGATCGCCCGAGGCCCGACGCCGGCACCGGTGCAGACACCGCCTGAGATGGGGTTCGACGACGTGACGTAGGGATAGGTGCCGTGGTCGAGGTCGAGGAACGTGGCCTGGGCCCCCTCGAACAGCACGTCGAGCCCGTCGCGCAGCGCCTCGTTCACCAGGAACACGGTGTCGGCGATGAGCGGCTCGAGACGAGGCAGCATCGCCAGGTACGACTCGTAGATCTCACGCCCGTCGAGGGGCAGGCGGTTGTAGACCTTGGCCAGCACCGCGTTCTTCTCGCGCACGGCCAGGTCGAGCTTCTTCTTGAAGATGCCGGCGTCGAGGAGATCCTGCACCCGGATGCCGATGCGGCTGGCTTTGTCGGCATAAGCCGGACCGATGCCCCGCTTGGTGGTGCCGAGCTTGCTGGCGCCGAGGAACCGCTCGGTGGCCCGGTCGAGCTCCTGGTGGTACGGCATGATCAGGTGGGCGTTGCCGCTGAGCTTCACCCGGGCCGTGGAGATGCCCTTGGTCTCGAGCATGTCGAGCTCGGCCAACAGCACTGCCGGGTCGACGACGACGCCATTGCCGATCACCGCCGTCACCTTGGGGTGCAGGATCCCGGACGGCACGAGCTGCAACTTGAGCGTCTGGCCGTCGGCCACGATGGTGTGCCCGGCGTTGTGCCCGCCCTGGTAGCGCACCACGAAGTCGGCGCGCTCGGCGAGGTTGTCGACGAAGCGCCCCTTGCCCTCGTCGCCCCACTGCGTCCCGACGATCACCGTGCCCGACATGGCTGCCTCACTCGAAGACGGCGCTCGGAAGGTCATTGGCGGCGCCCCGAACGTGAACGGTAGTCACGTTTCGGGGAGCGTAGACGCGACCGTCGCCGACGGCCCGCTCCGGCGCTCCGGGTGGTGGTCGTGTGAAGCTCAGCTGATCGTCAGACTCCCTCTTGACGAGAGAGAGCGTACGGTCTGCGTCATTTGGATCAGCGTTCAGAGCAGGTGAACGGCGCCGGTGCCCAGGGGGCCGACGCCTCGAGAGGTCAACGGTCAAGGA
This sequence comes from Actinomycetes bacterium, assembly GCA_031362415.1. GTDB lineage: Bacteria > Actinomycetota > Acidimicrobiia > IMCC26256 > VFJJ01 > VFJJ01. Next base: position 3,779 of record JANLSK010000307.1, read on the forward strand.
ATCGACGGCGCCACTCCCGGTGAACGACGGGAAGGAGCCCGGCTTCAGACGCCGGGCGCCATCAGTCCTCGCCGGATCGGCGCCTACTCCTTGGCCAGTAGCACCGAGCGTTCTTCGCGGGTGAAGGTCAATCCGCCGTCGGGGCCCACGCCCACCTGCACCATGTCGCCGTTGCCGAAGTCGCCGCGGAGGATGGCCATCGACAGGGGGTCGACGATCTCGCGTTGGATCACGCGCTTCAAGGGACGGGCACCGAAGTCGGGGTCGTAGCCGACCTCGGCAAGGTGCGCCAAGGCTGCGCCCGACAAGGCCAGCGCGATGCCGCGCTCGGCCAGGCGGTCGTGCACGAAGCCCATCTGGATTTCGACGATGCGCCCGAGGTGCTCGCGCCCGAGGCGGTGGAACACCACCATCTCGTCGATGCGGTTGAGGAATTCGGGCTTGAAGTGTGCCCGCACTGCGGCCATCACCGCCTCCGGAGACGAGCCCGAGCCCAGGTTCGACGTCATGATCACGACGACGTTCTTGAAGTCGACCGTGCGACCGTGGCCGTCAGTGAGGCGGCCGTCGTCCATGAGCTGCAAGAGCACGTTGAACACGTCGGGGTGGGCCTTCTCGACCTCGTCGAGCAGCACCACGGCATAGGGCCGGCGCCGCACCGCCTCGGTGAGCTGGCCGCCCTCCTCGTAGCCCACATAACCCGGGGGCGCGCCGATCAGCCGGGAGACGGTGTGCTTGTCCATGTACTCCGACATGTCGATGCGCACCATGGCGTGGGGATCGTCGAACAGGAAGTCGGCCAGCGTCCGGGCCAGCTCGGTCTTGCCCACCCCGGTGGGGCCGAGGAACAAGAACGTGCCGATGGGACGGTCGGGATCGGAGAGACCGGCCCGTGACCGCCGGATGGCGTTGGCCACGGCGATCACGGCTTCGTCCTGGCCCACAACGCGCTCGTGGAGCACGTCCTCCATGCGCACCAGCTTGGCCAGCTCGCCTTCCAACAGGCGCGAGACGGGGATACCCGTCCAGCGGCCGACGATCGACGCCACGTCCTCGGCGTCGACCTCCTCCTTCAGCAGCGGATGCTCGCCCTGGAGCTCGTTCAGCCTGTTCGACTCTGTCACGATGCGCTGGTCGAGCTCGCGCATCGTGCCGTACCGCAGCTCGGCAGCGCGTGCCAACACGCCGTCGCGTTCGGCGCGATCGGCCTCGCCCCGGGCGTCCTCCAACTGCTGCTTGAGCTCGCGGATCGACTCGATGAGATTCTTCTCCGCCACCCACTGGCTGCCGAGGGTGTCCTTGGTGGCACCCAGCACCGACAGCTCGTCCTCGATGGCGGCCAGCCGATCGAGGGCCGAGGCGTCGGTCTCGCGCACCAGCGCGGCCCGCTCGATCTCCAACTGCCGCATGCGCCGTTCGACGACGTCGATCTCGAAGGGCATCGAGTCGATCTCGATGCGCAACATGGCCGCCGACTCGTCGATGAGGTCGATCGCCTTGTCGGGCAGCTTCCGGCCAGAGATGTAGCGGTGCGAGAGCGTGGCCGCGGCAACGAGCGCGCCGTCTTGGATCCGCACCCCGTGGTGGTTCTCGTAGCGCTCCTTCAACCCACGCAGGATGGCCAGCGCCTGCTCGACGGTCGGCTCGCCCACGACCACCGTCTGGAAGCGGCGTTCGAGGGCGGGGTCCTTCTCCACGTACTTCCGGTACTCGTCGAGCGTGGTGGCCCCGACCATGCGCAGCTCGCCGCGGGCCAGCATGGGCTTGATCATGTTCCCGGCGTCGACCGAGCCCTCGGCGGCGCCCGCACCCACGATCGTGTGGAGTTCGTCGACGAAGGTGATCACCTCACCGTCAGAGTCGGTGATCTCCTTGAGGACGGCCTTCAGGCGCTCCTCGAACTCACCGCGGTACTTGGCCCCCGCGACCATCGCGCCCAGGTCGAGCGCGATCAGCCGCTTGTGTTTCAACGACTCGGGCACGTCGCCCGCGACGATCCGTTGCGCGAGCCCTTCGACGATCGCGGTCTTCCCG
>JANLSK010000334.1:0-5151 GCA_031362415.1 Actinomycetes bacterium
ATGCCTCGCTGTTGCCGGACAGCCGCATCGACCGTGTCAACCGTGCTACTGCAGACTACCCCTCGGGCAAGGCTGGCGCCGTGCTGACGGTCGAGTTCACGCTGATGGGCAGGCCGTTCCTCGGCCTGCCCATCAGCGTGAACTCGACCGTCAGCACGGCGCCAGCCTTGCCCGAGGGGTAGTCTGCAGTAGCACGGTTGACACGGTCGATGCGGCTGTCCGGCAACAGCGAGGCATAGAAGGTCGCGGCCTCCTCGGCCTTGCCGTCGAACCAGAGGCAGGGCGTGATGTCGAGCATCCAGCGATGGTAGGTGCTGACCGTCATAGGCACGATGGTGACGTCCCGACCTCCGGGTGGCCGTGCGCTCCCGATGGGACGAGCTCGGGGCGATCATGGGCTACGACCCGGTGCCGTGAACCGACACCACCGGACCGAGGTGTCGTTGGCGGTGGAGAAACCGCTCAGAGTCTCACGGGAAGGGCGTCGATGGTCGTGAACATCAGTGATGGAGGCGTGTAGGTGACGGCGTCTTCGACGAGCTCGGAGTCGGGGCTGATGATCTGGAGTGCCTCACGGTAGATGGCGGCCAGCTCGGCCTTGGCCAAGTTGGCGCCGAGGCAGTAGTGCGGACCGCGGCCGAACACGATCACGTCTGACGTGTCGCGCTCGAGGTCGAGCCGATCGGGCTCGTCGAACACGGCCGGATCGCGATGCGCACCCAGCAACGAGAGGAAGACCGCCTGGCCTTTGCGGATGGTCGCCCCGGCGATCTCACAGTCATCGAGCGCGTAGCGGGGGAGCGCGCCAGCGCCCACCTCATAGCGCAACAGCTCCGCCACGGCGTTCGACATCAGATCGGGCCGCTCGATGAGCAACGCCAGCTGATCGCGGTTGCGAAGCAACGATCGCAGGCCGTAGGTGGAGGCGAAGGTCGTCGTGTCGGTGCCCGCCGCGATGAGGGCGAAGATGATGAGCACCACCTCGTCGTCGCTCAGGCGGTCGTCGGCGTCGTAGGCGGCAACGAGATCGGTGACGAGGTCGTCGCTCGGCGACCGTCGACGGTCCTCGGCGATGGCGCGCACATAGGCGACGAGCTCTTCGGCCGCAGCGTCGACAGCGTCCCGCTCCTCGGGTGCCAGCAAGGGGTTGGCCGAGCGGATGGGCGCCGACGCCAACTCGCGAAAGCGCCGCTCGTCGTCGCCCAGGGGCGGCACGCCCATCACCCGGCTGATGACCGTGTTGGGGATCACTCGGGTGAACCGGTTGGCGATGTCGACCACGGCGCCGCGCGTCACGTCGATCCGGCTTCCGTAGTCGGCGCAGACGGCGGCGATCTGCTCGTCCATACGTCGCACTGCGGCCGGGGTGAACGCATGTGACGCCAAGCGACGGGTGCGGGCGTGCTCGGTTCCGGTCTTGGCGAACAGGCTCGTGTTCGAGGCCCATTCAGCCACCGAGCCCGGTCGCGGCGTTCGGTAGTGCTCCCAGGCCCGCATGTCGTTGGTGAACGACGGATGCGTGAAGAGCTCGCTCACCTCTCGGTATGACACCACGAACCACGAGCCCGCTCCGGCGAGGAAGTGCAGGGGTGCGACGTCGCGAGCGCGAGCCAGGCAGGCGGCCGGGTCGAGCCGATACTCGTCGCTCAGGGGGTCGAGAACCGCGGTGTCGCCCATGGCCCGGGACCCTAGCGAAGTCCCTCCTCAGGTCGCCGTGGCGAGCGCCGACAACCGCGTCACGGTGTTCCAGTTGCGAGCCGTGGCGGGGGTCCCCAGCCGATCGAAGACGAGCTTCGACCGGCCCGCGCCACCGCCGTACCACACGTAGATCTCTCGCCCGCGGGCCGAGAGCCGCTCCTCCGGCGAGCGTCGCCCGTCGAGGGCCGCGACCGCGCTCGGGTCGGGATCTCCGGCCAGGAACACGACGTGCAGCGCTGCGGCCGCCGTCGCCATTGCGGCGAAGGGATGGGCGCTGGCGATCCGGGACAGCTCGTCGGCCGACCGCAGCACGATCGCCGTCGAGAACCCGAACCGCTCCGCGAACGCCGTCTCCAGCTCGGCGCCCATCGCTTCAGACGCCCGGTCCTGGGCCGACGCGCGAGCAGTGAACACCACGTTCCCGCTCTGGACGTGCGTACTCACCGCGCAATGGCCGAGCGCCTCGAACATGGCCCGCAGCGCCGCCATCGGAACGAGGTTGCGCCCGCCCACGTTCACGGCCCGGAGCAGCGCGACGTGCCGCCCGCTCACCAGCCCACCCGTCCCACGACGATGTCGTGCCGTCTCACCGCGTCGCTCCTGCCCCGCTGACACTGGCGCATCCGCCTCACCGGCACGGTTCAGGCAAGACCTCGGCCCCCTGCGTGCTGAGGTTGCAGTAGGTGCGGCGCGAGACCAGCCATGTGCCGTCGAGCAAGACCGCCTCTCCGTCCTGGGGGCCGAGAACGACGCTGCCGTCGATCAGGATGGCGAAGGTGACCGTCGCCCGGTCCGGGGCGCTCAGGGTGACGGCATCGATCCGGACCCGTGACTGCGCAGCCAGCTCACGGAACTGCTCGAACGAGGCCACGAACAGGTCGCGCAACAGCTCGGCGTCCTCGAGGTACGAGAGCTTGAGGTCGATGTCGGTCACGGTGCCGTCGAACAAGGCGTGGAAGGCTTCGGAGATGGCCGCCTCGGTCAGCGCGTCCGGGGGCCCGCCGCCCGGAGCGACGGTCGTCGTGGGTTGCGGCGGGAATGTGTTCGTCGACGTGGCTTCGGCTGCTGCGCGAGCGTCGTCGTCGACGGTGCACGAGAGCGTCGCCCACACGCCGGTGTGGTCGGCCGGATGGACCAGACCGGTCGGGTCACCCTCGGCTGGCTCACCGTTGAAGAGGCCCGTTGGCGCGACCACATCGCACCGGTCGTTCTCGCGTACGAGGAGGTAGTCGATCCGCTCGGTCTGACGACTTGACGGATTCGTCACGTCGTCGAGGGTCGCGTCGTCGCGGCCGCTCGTGCACTCGTCCCCGGTCGCCTCGTCACACTCGGGGTTGCCGGCAGCCAGATGGGTGTCGGTGAAGCCGGCGCTACGGACGATGTCGAGCGTGGGCTCGTCGACGAGCGCGTTGAGGTCGCCGCCCAGCACCACGACTGACGAGGCGATGGCGAGCTCGTCGATGGCCGCCAGGGTCACCCTGGCCTGACAGGCGTTGAGTCTGTCGTCGACGGTGCACGGCGGGGGACAGGTGTCGGCGTCGCAGGGACGGTCGTCGCTGCTGCTCGCCAAGTGGGTGGTCACGAACTCGACGAGCCCGATGTCGGTGGCGGCCCTGACCCACCAGGCACTCCGGAACCCGCCGGGGAGCGGGATGCGGCGTTGATCGACAACGGCGACGGTGCTCAGCACCACCTCCCGGTCGAGGCCAGGATCATCGTCCCAGACAACGGCGTATCGGCCGTCGCAGATCGCCGGGAGTCCGTCGGCGAGCAGATCGACCATGCGCTGATTGGCCTCCTGCACGCTCACCAGCTCGGGACAGCCAGCCTCCCCGAGCTGTCGAACGAACAGTGCGACCCGGTCGGCGAGCCGGCACCGTTCGCTCTCGGGCGCACAGGCGATCCCGTGCAGCAGGTTCTGGCTGACGAGCCGAACCGTCGCCATCTCAGGTTCCGGGCTCGACGTGGTCGTCGCCGCGGGCGCTGTCGCAGTCACCAGGGGACTGGTCGTGATCGGGTCGGTTGACGCCGGACCGGCCGGGAGCGTGGTGGAGGCGAGGTCGTCGCTGTCGTCATCGCTGCACGCCGAGGTCGCCAGCACAGCGACGAGCAATCCCAGGACGACCGAACGTCGAGGCATCAGACGGTGATCGGGAGGTGGAGGTAGCCCCGCACGGTGCTGGTGTAGAGCAGCTCGGCATGGTCACGGTCGACGGTCCAGGTGGGGAAACGGGCGAGGGTCTCCTCGATGCCGATCCGACCCTCCAAGCGGGCCAACGCCGCCCCCAGGCAATAGTGCAGCCCGAAGCCCAGCGCCACGTGATGGTCGAAGCGCCGGTGTATGTCGAACCGGTCGGGGTCGGGGTAGGCCCGCTCGTCGCGCCCGGCGGCCCCGGTGAGGAGGATCACCTTGGAGTCCTTGGGGATCGTCTGGCCGTGGATGTCGATCGGTTCCATGGTCCAGCGGGCCTGCACGGGCGAGGGGGCCTCAAAACGCAGGAGCTCCTCGACCGTGTTCGGGACGAGCGACCGGTCGGCGGCCAGCTCAGAGCGTTGGTCGGGATGCTCCTCGAGCACCGAGCCGAACCAGCCGAGCAGGCGGGCGACGGTCTCCGAGCCGGCTGTGAACAGCATCAGCCCGAACTCCGCGGCGATCATGGGCGTGAGGCGATGGGTGCCTTCCTCATCGGTGAACTCCGCGTGAACGAGGTGGGTGAGGAGGTCGTCGCGGGGTTGGGTCCGGCGCTCGTCCATGGCCGCGATGAGGTACTCGCGCAAGTCGGCGTTGGCCTTGAACGACGTCTCGTTCATCATGCCCACGCCTTCTTCGTTGTGAAAGATGCCATCGACGACCCGGCGCATGTAGTCGCGATCTGAAGGCGGGATCCCCAGCAACGACGAGATGACCGTGGGCGGCAGCACCGCAGCGAAGTCCTCGACATAGTCGAAGGTGCCCTTGGCCGCGCCGGCGTCGAGCAGCTCTCCGGCGATCACCCGTACACGCTCTTCGAGATGGCCGATGGCTCGGGGAGTGAAGGCCCGGGCCACGAGCGAGCGATAGCGGGTGTGCTTGGGCGGGTCGAGCCAGATGAACAGCCCGGTGTCGTCGACCGGATCGGGCCCCATCATCTCGAGCGTGGTGGTGTGGTTCGAGCTGAACCGGGCATGGTCTTTGTGTGCCGTCTCGATGTCGGCGTAGCGCGAGAGCGTCCAGAAGTCGTAGCGCTCGTTGCGGTACAGCGGCGCTTCGTCGCGCAACCGCTTCCACAACGGGTACGGATCGTTGCGCAGCGAAGGATCGATGGGATCCCAGTAGAGATCGCCTGTTGTGGATGCGGTAGTCGGCATCGGGGTCTCGGCCATGGTGGCTCCTGGTTCACAGTGCTCTCGGCTACGACCAGCAGATACTCAGATGAGTCAACCACGCCGGGGCGTGACCAAGGCGACCGTCAG